>CALCUN010000116.1 GCA_937906975.1 uncultured Bacteroidales bacterium | reverse complement strand
GACTTCTTTTTTGTCCAATTCCAAGACTTGCTCCAAGTAATCTGCCTTTTCTATTTCTTTATCCGAAACAACAAGGCAGTTTTCCCCATTTTTCATAAGTCCTTTATAGGCTGGTAAATCGGAAATCACACAAAGACATTCTCCGCTCATTGCCTCCATAAGGGAAATAGGAAAGCTATCGCTTTGTGGCAAAGAGATATAAATCTTACTCTTTGCATAGTATTCTGCATTCTCCTTTTGTGAAAGCCAACCTACGAATTTAACTTTGTCTTTCACTCTAAGGCTTTCGGCTAATTGCTGTAATTCTTTTTCTTTTCCTGTTGCGGCTATCACTAATTGCCAATCGGAATACTGGGCTTTTGAAACAAATTTCGCAAAGGCTTTAATCACCTCATCTATTCTATACAAAGAAGAATGTAATCTATTGGAATATATTATTTTTTGTTTTTCTGAGGATTCTATTGGCTCAATTCCCAAATTTGCAAGCACAATTTCTTTTCCTTTTGGGCAGTATTGTTTCATTTGCTCTAAGAGATAGGGACTTCCTGCATTATAGGCTTGTGAGTTTTTTAGGATATATTTCAACATTGCTTTATATAAAAATCCTCTTTTTGGCATTACTAATATATCAGAGCCTATTCCTATGGAAAATATCGGGATTTTGTATTTTTTATTAGCTAAAACAGCAATGAAAGCCGTTAAATTCAACTGATAAAGCACAAGGACATCGGGTTTTGTTTTAGAGATTATTTCTTTCATTCTTTGCAAGGCGGAAAGAAATCCACGAAAAGAAAAATCAATATCCTTTGGCAAGAGATTTACCTCGTAGTTATCGGCAAAAAATTGGCTTAAACGTTTAGTATGTATGCTCGTAGGATTACCAACTATTAGCAATCGTTTATTATTCATCTACTTGGTCAAGTTGTGTGTAAATACTATTGTTGCTTTTGTAGGTTTTAACTAATTGTTTTATGTTGCTAACTATCTTAAAGTCTTGCTCTGCTTCATTTTCTTTTAGCAATTCTTGCATTTGCGTAATAGATGTTGCAACTAATTCAAGGTCTATTTCTTGATGTTTTGCTTTGAATATTTTTTTATGATAGGTTGGAAGTGTGTTTTCTGTTTCACACAAAAGTTCTTCATAGAGTTTTTCTCCGCTTCTTAAACCTGTAAATGCTATATCTATATCTTCGTATGGTTTTAAGCCTGATAGTTTTATCATTCTTTCGGCAAGGTCTAAGATTTTTACAGGTTTACCCATGTCAAATAGGAATATCTCTCCGCCTTGTCCCATTGTAGCAGCCTCTAAAACCAATCTACTTGCCTCAGGTATTGTCATAAAATATCGAGTAATGTCTTTGTGAGTTACAGTCAAAGGACCTCCTTTTAAAATCTGTTGTTTAAACAAAGGTATCACAGAGCCATTTGAGCCAAGCACGTTTCCAAATCTTGTTGTTATGAATTTTGTTTTAGCATTGTTTTGAGAATCTAATTGTTTTATATAGATTTCGGCATATCTTTTTGTTGCTCCCATTACATTTGTTGGATTTACTGCTTTGTCTGTCGAAATCATTATGAATTTACTAACATTAAATTCTTGCGAAAGGTCGGCTACGTTTTTTGTTCCTAAGATATTTACACTTGCCGCTTCGTATGGCGAACGCTCCATCATAGGAACGTGTTTGTATGCTGCAGCGTGGAAAACTATATCTATATTATATTTTTGGAAAATGGCTTTTAAGCGTTTTTTATCTCTAACATCTGCAATTTCTATATATTTTTCTATTTGTGGATACTTGTTTGAGATTTCGTTTTCTATGTGATAGAGTGGTGTTTCGGCTTGGTCTAAAAGGATAAGACGAGTAGAAAACAAGGAAAGTTGTCTTACGATTTCGCTTCCTATACTTCCTGCCGCTCCTGTGATGAGAATGGTTTTTTCTTTCATCTCTTGCGAGATTATTTCTCTATTTATGTTGATTTCTTCTCTACCTAAAAGGTCCTCTATTTGAATTTCTGTAATTTGATGCGTTTGTAATTTTCCTTCGCTCCAAGTTTTGATTGGCGGTACTGTCAAAACCTTTACATTATTGGCATGACAGAGTTCAAATATCTCGTTTTTTCTTTCTGTACTTATTCTATTTGTTGCTATTATAAGTTGATCTATATCCTTATACTTAATTAAATATTCTTGTTTTTCTCTTCCGTAGATTTTTTGTCCAAAAATGGTTTTCCCTTGCAAGTTTGGGTCATCGTCAATAAAGCCTTTGATATAGTATTTTCGTGTTCCGCTTATCAAGGTATTGGCAGTTGCTGTCCCTGTACGACCTGCTCCAAATATTATTACTTGCGTGTTTAACTCGGTATTGATTCCCGATTTGTAGGCTTTTTCAAACAACCATCTTACAAACATTCTAAACATAAACAAGCCTATAAAACAAACGCCTGCATTGACTAAAATCAACTCTTTCGGAATATAATCCTTTCCTGCATTGTATTTGTAAATGATATTGGCTATAAGCAAAAGTATTGTCGGAATTAAAATTGCTAAAAGTATGCGTAGCATATCGCTAAAGGAAGAGTATCGAATGACGCTTTTGTTTATGCGAAACAAATGCATGAAAACATTTATACTAAGAAAAGAAATAACTATAAATCTTATAGAATAGAGGTCAAAAGGAAAGTTAAACCAAATTTCTTTTAAGGATAGCAATACCCCTGATATGATAATAGATAAAATTATTATGAAAGAATCTATCAAAGATATAAACCAAGCTGGAATATATCGCTTTGACATAAATCTATCTATGAATTTCAACATTTTATGATAAAGACGATTCATAATTTATTTTGTTTTTAAGGCGTTGTACATTATTTCAATCGGGTGAAGTGCGATGCGAGAAGTAAAATGCTTGATTTGCTCTCTACAACTTGTGCCCGGAGCAGAAATTATCGTTGTTTTCTCTGCTTGATTTATTGCTTTTGTAAGTACCAAATCGGCAATTGCTTTACTAGTTTGGTAATGTCGTTTTTCATATCCATAACTTCCTGCCATACCACAACAACCGCTTGGAATATACTCCACAGTAAAATTCTCAGGGAGCGATAACATTTTTATCATTGCCTCACCTCCTATTATGGCTTTTTGTTGGCAGTGTCCGTGAAGAAGGATTTTTTGCTCTTTGTCTGTGAATTGCTGTTTTGTTATATTGTTTTTCTCTATTTCTTTGGCGATAAATTCATCAAAAAGATAGATATGTTTGTTCAATTCCGTAATATCTTCCTCTACAAGCGAAGGATATTCATCTCTAAAACTCAAAAGTGTTGAGGGCTCTAAGCCTATCATTGGCGAGTTTTCGCTTATTAGATTTTTTATTTTATTAACATTTCTTATTGCTAAGGCTTTGGCTTTTTTTACCATTCCTTTGCTTATAAATGTACGAGCACTCTCTTTTATTGGTGCTATTTCTACTCTATAACCTAAGGCTGTGAATAGTTTTATCGCAGTTTCTGTCATTTTGCTATCTTGCAAGGCAGAAAATTCATCAATAAAAAGATATATGGTTTTAATTTCTTTTTGTGGATTTTGATTTTTTATTTGTTTTTCAAAGTTTTTAACCTCTATTGTAGGTAATGGTCTTTCCAAACTAAAGCCCATTAGATTTTTTATTAAAGAAGATGTAATCTTATTGCGAACTACCCAATTATAAACCAAAGGAAGATGTTTGAAATATCTTTGTATTTGTGGTAGATAACCAACTAAAAGAATATTTAATGGGTAATATGTCGCATCATAATAGTGTTGTAGAAATTCGCTCTTAAACTTTGCTATATCAACATTCGATGGGCATTCGCTTTTGCAAGCTTTACACATCAAACATTCGTCTAAAAGTTTTTTTATTTCTTTGTCTGCAAATGGGTTTTCTTGTGTTGAGAACGATAACTTATCTCTTAAAATATTTGCTCTCGCTCTTGGGGTTTGCCATTCATTGTTTGTAACTTGAAATGTTGGGCACATTTTTCCGCCAGAAGCGGCTGATTTTCTACAATCTGCAGATCCGTTACATTGTTCTATAGCACAAAGAAATCCTTTTTGTTTTTCAAAAGAATAATATGTGTTTATTTTCGGTGGATTTATGTTTTCGTATCTCAAAGAAGTGTTCATTGGTGGCGTATCAATGATTTTACCTTTATTAAAAACAGAGTCCTTGTCCCAAAGGTATTTCATTTCTTTCATCAATGAATAAATTCTTTCTCCATACATTAAAGGTATCCACTCCCCTCTTAGTCTGCCATCTCCATGTTCGCCACTTAGCGAACCTCTGTGGCGTTTTACCAATAGGGCAACGTCTTGGCTTATTGCGCGAAACAGTTTTACATCTTCTTTGTCTTTGAGATTAAGAATTGGTCTTAGGTGTAATTCTCCTGTTGCTATGTGTGCGTGATAGACACAACTAAGATTGTATTTTGAAAGCAAGTCTGCAAATTCTAAAAGATAAGCCGGAAGTCTTTCTGGTGCAACAGCCGTATCCTCAATCACAGAAACAGGTTTATAATCTCCTGCCACATTGGTTAAAAGTCCAAGACCTGCTTTCCTCAACTCCCACACCCTTGAAATATCTCCTCCATATATCACAGGGAATGCGTAGGCTGAGGATTCTTTCTTAAAATGCTCTATTGTTTCTTTTAGTTTTTCTTCTAATTTATCAGCTTTTTCTTTGAATTTGTCTTTTGCAACTTTACATTGTGGACATTGATCTGGAGCTTCCCAAGGCCTGCCGCATTGACGTGGGATACGGCGAGCATCTCCACGACGGGGTGTGCCGTACCTCCATCCGCGGATTCTTCTGCGAGATCGACGGCGTGGAGGGGCGGAATACCTGGCTCCACACCTTCCGCCGCTTTGGCTGCCGCTACCTACAGTTCTTCGTCCATTCCTCCGAGGTGACGGTGCACTACGCGGGTATCCGTCCCACCCTGTACCCCCTCAAGCACAAGGAGTACAAGAGCGGTAATCTCTTGCGCGAGACCATCTACAAGGTCTGCCAGAACACCCTCCAGCAGTGCCTCCACGAGCACTACGAGGACTGCCCGTGGCGTGAGCAGGCGCTCTACACCATGGATTCCCGCAATCAGATGCTCTGCGGCTACTACGCCTTCGGCGAGACCGAGGCCGCCCGCGCCGCCCTGGAGCTGATCTCCTACGGTGTCCGCAAGGACGGTCTGCTCATGCTCTGCTATCCCGCGGGACTGGACTTCCCCATCCCCGCCTTCTCCTGTATGTACTTCGTGCAGATGGACGAGTACATCCGCCATTCGGGGGATATCACCTTGGCCGCCGCCGTCTTCGACAAGCTGGAGACCATTCTGGATACCTTCCACAAAAAGCTCCAGCCCGAGGGGGTCATTGAGAACTTCTACGGCAAGGCTCCCAGCGGGAAGAACGATTACTGCAACTTCTACGAG
>CALCUN010000115.1 GCA_937906975.1 uncultured Bacteroidales bacterium | reverse complement strand
AGCAGTCAAGGCCTGTGAAAACAACGGTGCCACCTACCATGTGGGCAACATCAACTCCTCCGACGTGTTCTACGGCGACCATGTGGACGTTCCCGAGGGTCTGGACAGCGTCTACGGCCTGAAGAAGATGGGCGTCATGGCTCTGGAAATGGAAGCCGCCGCCCTGTACATGAATGCCGCCCGCTACGGCAAGCGGGGCCTGTGCATCTGCACCATTTCCGACCACGTGCTCAAGGGCGTGGAGACCACCGCCCACGAACGGCAGACCGCCTTCACCACCATGATGCAGGTGGCGCTGGATGTGGCCGTGGCTATGGAGAATAAGTAAATAAAAATAAGGCATCGGGAATACTCGGTGCCATTTTTTATACTTGACATTTTGATGAAATATGCTATAATTGATATTGGCTCAAATTCGGTAAGGCTAATGTTTCACGATGGGGTGAATACTTTATCCAAACACGTGATAACTACAAGGTTGGCAGAGAATATGAGCGTTAATAATGAACTTAGCGCGGAGGCTATTGAGCGAACGGTCTCCGCTGTTTCTTTGTTTTATAAAAAAGCAGTTGAAGAGGGTTGTGAAAAAATAATGGCGTTTGCAACTGCAGCAGTTAGAAAAGCAACAAATAAACAAGTTTCTTCATATTGCAAAGATTTAAAGTATAAATATCCAATAATTGCAAATGTATGAAATTTTTCTTTGTTTTCTCTAAATAAATCAAAGAAAATTTTTAAAAAAAAAAAAAAAAAAAACAAAAAAACAAAGAAAAATTTTACGAAAATATTGCTTTGTTTTTTTGCTTAAATATCTAAAAAAATCTTTTCTAAAACCTTGTAATTTAAGTCTTTATTTTTGTAATAACTTTATTAGTAATAAACTTATTAGTAATAAAGTTGTTAGTAATAAAATTATTATATATTTTTGCAAGTGAAATAAATCATTTAAGGGATATGGAAAATAAGCCGTTTATATTTGGAATTGCTACTTCGGGAGATAATTTTACTGATAGGAAAAAGGAGACTGAGCGTTTGCTATTGAACTTTCAACATGGTGTAAACACTGTTTTGATTTCTCCTCGCCGTTGGGGAAAAACCTCTTTGGTGCAAAAGGTGTGTCGATTAGCACAATCCGATAAATTGAAAATAGTATATCTTGATATATTTTCTTGTCGTAGTGATAAGGAGTTTTACAATGCTTTTGCTACAGCAATTATTAAACAAACTTCTTCTAAGTTTGAAGAATGGTTAGATAATGCAAAACTTTTTCTTTCAAGGATTACGCCTAAAATTTCAATAGGTCCAGATCCTATGACAGACTTTTCTATATCGCTTGAAATGAATCCAAAGAGCGAGGATATAGATGAAATTTTGCAACTGCCTGAAAAAATTGCTCAAAAAAAGAATTGTAGTATTGTAATTTGTATTGATGAATTTCAACAAATAGCAGAATTTAGCGATTCCAAGACTTTTCAAAAGCGATTACGCACTGTGTGGCAGTTACAAAAGAATGTGTCTTATTGTTTGTTTGGAAGCAAAAAACATTTAATGAATGAGTTGTTTGAAAACAAGAGTTACCCTTTTTATAAGTTTGGTGATGCGATTTATTTACAGAAAATAGGAACGCAAGATTGGGTAGAATATATTTGCAATCGCTTTTCGGTTACGGGAAAACAAATATCGGAACAATTAGCCGAAAGAATATCTCAGGCTGTTGATAATCATTCTTCGTACGTTCAACAATTGGCATGGTTAGTTTGGATACATACAGATAAAATTGCCACAGAAAAAGATTTTGAATCAGCATATCAAGATATTATTGACCAAAATACTCCATTGTTTGAAAAACAAACCGAGAGTTTAACAACATATCAAATGAATTTCCTTCGTGCTGTTCTTGACGGAGTACATAGTGAATTCACAAAACAAGAAATTCTTAATAAATATCAGCTTGGCACTTCTGCAAATATAAGTATTGTAAAACGTGCTTTGGAGAAAAAAGAACTAATTGAAATAGAAAAAAGAAAGATAATAATACCTGACCCAATTATGAGCGTGTGGCTGAAAAGGGAATTAGGGAAATAAGAAAGGAGGACTTGATTAGCCCTCCTTTCTTTTTACTTGCTCATTATTTTGCTTATCTCATCAAGTATTGGTTGTGTGCTTATGTTTGCGCCAACGGCTTGTTGCATCCATAGTTGTGGAGTAAGGCGTCCGATTGTATAGATGCGTTTGATTTCGTTTGCAAAATCTTGTTTGTTTGTGAATTTTGCAAAGTGGCTTTCAAGTTGATATTCTATTATGTGGCCTAATGGGTAGTTTGGCAAGTACATTGGAGAATTTACCATGTGAGAATAGATTGCTAAGAGTGGAGAATCTTTTGTTCCAAGTACAGGGTAGTAGTATTTGTTCCAAGTTTCTTTTGCTATCTCTAAGGTTGCATCTCTTAATTGTTCTGCTGTTGCTTCTGGGTTAGCGTATAGCCATTCCCAAACCGCCATATCTACAAGTGCAACACCCATTATTTCATACAATCCCCAGAAAATATCAAGTGTTGTGTTGTCATTTCTTTCTGATTTAAAGCCTAAAAGGTCTAAGTCTCTTTTTTGGAAGATGAAAGCAAGGGCTTCTGTAAATCCTGTATTAGGAACTCCGTTTAAGGTGTAGTAATCTATTTTGTAAAGGTCAAGAACTTGTTCTACATTATGACCAAATTCGTGTACAGCAATGTTATATCCTTTGTAATCCATACCATTGCCAACTATTCTTGTACGAAGTCTTGCAGGTTCCCACTTTCCTTGTGCTCCCCAAGCGTGTCCTGAGCCTCTTGCACCTTCTACAACTATTCTTTCTGCAAGATAGTTTGCATCTTCTTTGCTAAATCCTAAGGCTTCTAACATTCTTGGCATATCTTTTTCAAATGCTTCTGCGTTTGGATACATTGCTTGTGTTTTTGCAGTAAGCATATCTTCTGAAAGTGTGGAACGGCTCTTGAATCCATCGTACCAAATATCGTAAGGACGAAGTTCTCTTCCTAAACGGCTTTTTATCAATTCTCCAACTTGTTTTACTTGCTGAGAAGAAACAAGTTGTGTGAACAATTCTTTAAGTTGAGCAACTGACATTTCCATTCCGCCTTCAAAGTTACGTTGAATGCCTGTTGGAAGTGAAGGAGTGTAAGGGTCAATCTTCTTTTCTACTTTGTAAGCGTCTAAGATAAGTTGATAACGTCTTGCACCTTCGCTTGCAAGTGTTACTTCTTTTCCGTCTTTGAATGTTTTATTTGTGTAAGGATTCCAATCATATTCTGCATTGTTTATTACCTCTTGTGGAATTGTTTGGTCCACAATTCTTTCCATTACCTTGTAGATAATTTCTTGCTTTTGGTGTGCGTTAGGTATGTTTGCGTAGTTTGATTTTATTTCATCACGCAAATTCCAGTGAGAAAGCAAAACCATATCCTCAGGGAAAAGTTTTTCACCCTTTTCATTCAAAAGGTGTCCCATCATTATATTGTACTCAGCTATGTAGTTTTCGCTATTTCCGTTAGCAACGCCTTTTTCAGCTGTAAGTTCAGCAGGTACTCTGTTTGTGAAAATATCACCAAGTCTTGCGTATGCCCATTCTAAACGGCTCCAATTTTTACCAAGCTCGTTTTTCTCTTCCAAAGTGTAGTTAGGGAAGTTTACAATCGTGATGAAAGCAAATTTATTCTCAAACAAGTCATCTGAAAGGTGAGAAAACGGAGTGTAAGAACCCATAAGGTAATCTACCTCTATTGGGTCTGGACCTGCAAGGTGCAAAGGCTTTTGCAAATCTACTGATAGCTGATTAGAAGTTCCGTAAAGGCTTTCTAATATGTAAGCAATGCGAGAGAAAAGTTGCTCTTTTTCAGCAGCATTCTTTGCAATGTTTTTTGCAACAAAAGAAGTGAATTCTTCTTGTGTGCCATCTTCAAATTTCCATAAAGAAGCAGCTTGCTTAACTCCTCTTTCTGCTAATGCTAAATCGCATTCAGGAGCGACTTTCTTTATTTCTTCTATTGTTTTCTTTACTGTGTCTTCTGAAATGAAAGCTTTTGTTTCATTTGTTGCAGACTTACAACCCACTAATACAACAAAAAGTGAGAGTAATAAGGTTTTAAATAAATGTTTCATTCTTATAAATTCTATTTTGTCTTAAATTAAAGTTTTACTTCCCAACCTAAGTTTATTAGTCCTTTTGAACCCCAACCAAATTCCATAAAAAATCCATTGTCTTTATTGGTTGAGAAACAGAAAGGATAGAAATTTATCATAGGAGTTGCTGAAACACCTACATAAGTTGAAGAATAGGCAGGATCGTCTATTACAATATAAGTAGAAAATCCTAATCCAAAAAGTCCATACATTGAAAAATTATTGTGTTTAAAGTAATTGGCTTTTAAATTCGCCATTAGGGTAGGGTATATTAAGTGATAATTACTTCTATTGTCATCATCATAATACTTATACTCCGCAGCAGAGTATCCAAGTGTTAGTTGAGCTCCTATGCTTATGTAAGGATTACATGCGTATGACATTTCAATGTTTGGAGTTATTAAAGAAAAAAATGTAGAGCTAACACTGCTTGCTCCATCTATGTCGGCACTAAGCCCAATCCCAAATAGCGGAGTCATATCTTGAATACTATAAATTCCTAATCCTATTCTTGCGTCCCAACGGTTAGTGTCTTGGGCTTGAATTGGCTTAACGTTTGCAGAAAACAATACTGCAAAAACTAAAATTGTTGCTAATCTTTTCATAATACAAAAGTTTTTTTTGCAAATATATGAAAAGAAATAAAAAGTCTAAGGAAAATTAAAATATTTCTTTGCTTTAAGAAAATATTCCTTAGGATTTATAAAGTAATTCTTAGAGAAAATCCGCCTTGTGTTGTGGAATTTGGATAGGAGTTCGATACGAAAGGAGTATTCATTGTCATTTCAAAATAGGCTCTAAGAACCAATTTTTCGGTTAATGAATATTCACCCGAAAGGTTTAGAGATAGTACCTTTGCTCCCGAAGATACAAGATTGACGTTTTGGTCTATTTTTCTTAGTGTGGTTTTGTTCACATTTAATGCGAAGTCTGCCTTCACCAATACATCACTCTTTAAATTCTTTGTGCTTCCGCCTCCCATTCTTATGTTTAATTCCACGTCCTTGAAGCGATAACCTCCTCCAAATACGTAAGACATACGATTGATTTCGGTAAGTTGAAGGTTAGAGAAGGAAAGCGATAGACTGCGTTCGCGTCTTATTTCAAAGTTTGTTTGGAAACTATTTTTGAGATTAACATCTACTTTAATCAATGGTGATAATTGTTCGTTAATCGTTACTTGGTCTATTACATCTCTTGCAATGAAGTTGTTGCTTAGCTCGTTTCTTACCCATTCTGTACCATAATCGTAGTCAGGGTTTGAGATTGGGACTCTATTGTCGGAAGTGAAGGCTCCAACTGTGTAATCGCAAGTATAGTTTGATGATAAGGTAATGGAATTTGCCCATTTTCTTACCCATTCATTTTTGTTTAATCCTGTATAGCTAATTTTCCAGTTTGGCATTGGAAGAGCTATGAAAGGGGATAGGCTTTGTGTGGAAGCATCTGTGCCTGCGTATGCTGCAAGAAAGGCAGGTATTAAAACTTGTTGGCTTGTTGCTCCATAACCATCGGGATATAGTCTGCCGTTTACGCTGTCTTGTATAAGATTGCCCGAATAATCTGGGTTGAATGCGGCATTGCTTGCGGCTAATCGTTGTGCTATGATTTCTCTGTTTTCAAGGAATTGGTTAAATACTGAGCTTACATTGTCCTCGTCTGCTGATATGAAATTGGTTGGCAGTGCAAAGAATGAAACGCTGTATCTTCCTGTGCTTAATGGCGAGAGTGGTCCTTCGATTTCTTCGCTGAAGGAATCGTATTTGTAGTATGCGGAATAGACTTCACTCTTATTGCGCTTGAAACTTATGTCTATATTAAATTCTTTTATTGGTTCAATTTTGATTTGTGCGTTTAGGTTTTCTGTCATCTTTTGGTTGAGGGCTGCATTTAGCATGGTGTCTTTACTTAACCAACCATTCTTAATGGCATTTTCCATAATGGATAAGTCTTGTGAGCCAAAGACAAATGCAAATCCTGGTGCGAATTTGTCGCTTGGTGTTGTTCCTAACCATTTTGCAACAGGCATAAATCCAGGTATTGTTGTTCCGTCTGTACGGCTGTAATTTATTGAGGCAGATTTCACAGAGGTTACAAGTCTTATTGAGAAATAAAATGCTTCTTGTAAGAATTTTTGTGTGCTTGAAAGAGAATCTTCTACTGGTTGTTGTTCTACTTTTTTGCTTTCTGGTTCTTTTCTTCTTGATAAGCCTGCTTCTGGTCGTTTAGGCATAGAGCCTTTGTTTTGATTTTGGTAGGCTTTTTTCACAATCGGCAGTTTGTTGTAAAGAGTCATTAGATTGAAGTTGGCTGTTGCTGAGATTCTACGAGAGTTCTCAATGTTGTTTCCAAGAGAGCGTGTTGCTTGTGAGGAAGATATGAATTTGTATGTGCCACTATAAGAGCCGTTGAGACGTACCCAATCAAAAATTGGTATTTTGTTTATAGGGATATTTGCATTTAGCTTATAGTTTTGTGTGAATTGTTGTGCGCGTCCAAGTTCCATTATGGAATTCCAAACAGAGTCTTGTTTTTCTCCTGTGTCTATGCGTCCTCTTGGTTCTTCTATTAGAGAGTTTACTGTGGCATCGTATTCAAATTTGATATTTGAGGTAATGTCGTATTTGAATGTATAGGCTCTGTTCATGTAGAACTGTTTAAAGAAGTATGGCTCCATTAAAATTAATCCTTGGCTCTTAGCTCTAAGTAGGGTTTCTTCAAAATCTCTTACTACTTCTGTTCTAAATGAGAAGGATTTAGGATAGAAATGTAGCGTAAAGTCTCTTATGATTGCAAAGGCTTTGGGTTTGAAAATTTTCATTTTTGAAAATGGTTTCCAGCCTTTTGATTTGACATCGTATTGATAAGCAAGAGTTCCTCGGTGTTGTTTTTTTGAGTTGTATTCTATATCTACATCTCTCATATAGGTTGAGGAATAGGAGTAGGAGCCGTTCCAGTTTTCTATGTCATAGAAATGACGTTCTAATGCTCTGTCTCCTAAACGGTCTTTTCTTATGTTCATAAGATTAAAGTTAGTACGGCTTACGTAATCTTGCACCATGTGGCGAATGGAATCGCGTTCTGCTTCGGTGCGATAGCTCAATAAATCGTTTTCTAACTTAACGTCTGGGTCTAATGGGTTGTATTTTGGATTGCTTACCGATTGTGAATAGTCAAAGTGTACAGGTAGGCGAACGCCCCAGTCTTCTGGAAAGAATTTTCCTACTTCTATGTTGGTTGCAAAGTCAAGTGTTGAGACGGCTTCTTGTGATATTTCCGAAATGGATTGTTCTAAGGATGCAAATCCCGCTGAACGGTGTGAGGCAGAGAAGGAAACGTCTCCTAAATCTGCAAGGTTAGTTCGTGCAAAGCCTGTTGCTGCCCAACCGCCTGAGCGATTAAAGTCGGTAAGTCGTAATTCGTTTATCCAAATTTCGGCAGATTTTGCAAGCATGTCGTCATTGTCATTTAGATTTTGCTTCTTTGGATTGCGTACGCCTATCATTAATACTTTTACTCCTGCGATATTTGGCATTCCAACAACGGTCATTTTTTTGCCTTCTATGATTTCGTGATATGGAATGGTGGAAGAAACACTCAAATCGTTGGCTCTGATTTTTGCATTACGATTTTCTTTTACTTTTACAAGTTGTTCTAAGTCTATATCTACATTGTTGCTTTCTGGCCATATTAATTCTTCGTTGCTATAGCCAGTGTACCACGGTGTAAAGGTAAGTGGTACTTCGTATTCATAGTAGTTGTTTGTAAAGTCTGTACCTAAACGTACAAATAGCGATAAATCTCCTGTGTTGTATTGGTCAAATTCGTTTAATTGCTCTGCATGGACAAACATTCTTAGGTGTTTGTATTGTCGCATGTCTAATTCCATGGATTTGTATATCGCTCTTGCATCTCCATCTGATAGGTCTGTGATTTTAATGCTTTGAGCTTGTTCGTTCATATCGGTCATGGAAGTGGTGCTGTAAATCTTTTCTCTTTCTATTCCTGGAGGCAATACGTAAGGTATTGGACTTCTTTTTCCGTTTTCTTCAATGTTTACTGAGGCTACGGTAAAGGTCGTGTTTTCTGCTTGTGTGCCGCTTGGATATAGGCCTGGGGTTAAGAGATTGTCGGTGTATTTTCTCCATTCTCCACTAACTAATTCAAAGGTTGCAAAACGAAGAATGATTGGCTCGTCAAATTCTTTTAAGAAAAGACGTATGAATTTTATTGATTGATAACCCTCTATTACTCCTACTTTGCGATGTGGCTCTCTTACTGGAATTTTGAATTGATACCATTTGCAATTGGTCTTTTCTCCGTTAGGTAGTGGAACGCTTGTGGCTTCTTGTATGTCGGTAATGAAGTTTTTGCCTATCACCATATCGCCAGGTGTTAGGTTTATTATGTATTCGTAATAGTTTTCTGCCTCGCTTAGGGTGTTGTCTTGGTTTATGTCCTCTACATTCGGAATTGAGGTTGCTTGTGCAGAGTATTGTGAGTTGTCTGACACAACAGAGGAGTTGCCTTCTGTGTTGTTGTATTTTTTGTAGCGGTCTGTGATTTTTATATCGTTTTGGTCGTAGGCTTGGTTACGGAAATAGGTGAAATCATCAGCAGAAGGGTCTGCTAAAATATTGTTGTAGGCTTGTGCATCTACTTGATTTTGGATTTTTTGTAGGAATGTTTGATGATAGTTTGCCTCATCTGTTGAGGAAAGTCCATCATATCCTATGTCTTGGTAAAGTCTTGCTTCAGGGTCGTTGCTAAATGCGTTTACGACTGCTTGTAATTTTGGTACTCTTCCCCATATTGTGGAGTCCACATCTACAACTTCTGCTGAGGTTGGTAAACCATTTTCAAATGATTTTCTACCATCTCTTAGTATGTCTTCGGATACTTCTCCTAAGTTGAAGTAGAGCTTTCCTCCGCTATGGTATGGATTTTCTATGAATGGGTCCATCAACCAAAATTCTATGTATTCTATGTTTGTTGCTTCAAAATCGGTTGATTCTAACTTACGCATGATTCCTCCCCAACGTGTTTCTGGGTTGCGAAGCGAGCCATCGGCATTTAATCCTGCAGAATAGTTTGAAAGTGTGTCGAAATTGTAAGGTCCTCTTTCGCTTGGGTAGTAGGCTATGTTAAATTCTCTTAATGTTTGTATTTGTCCTTGCGGAATTTCTTTGTTTGGACGAATTTCTGTTTCTTTTATAGGTCTTGCGTATGGCTGAGACTTGTCGTTATTAGTTATATTTGAAGGTGCAGATGGGGTGTAGAAATTATCATCTATGGAGTACCATGCTATTTTTGCTCTGTTGAATCCGTAGGTCAAGCCAAGGTCTTTTGAGGTTTCAGGAAATAGAGGTGAAGATGTGTTGTAGTCTTGTGGTGTTGAGGCTAAAAACCATGAACCTATCATTTTTAAATCATAAGAGCGTTTCGCTGCTTCAAAGTCATCGATGTATGCTGTACCGGTGTTGCCAATTACGTTTGGATTGCTTGGTATGAAGTGTGCAAATTCCCCTGTTAAATTAAGGATTGATGGAGATTTTGTTTGATAGAATGGTAATAGGTCAATAAGTTTTGTGATGAATGGTACTTCTTTTTTGTAGGTCATATCCATTCCCCATATTGTGTTGCTGATTGGCTCTTCTTGGTAGTTTACTTTTTGGGTTAGAGGGCTTTCTCTTAGGTTCATCATCGTTGCTCCAATCATAAAGTCTTTGTTTATTTCATAATTGGCTCTTAATCCTGTCATGTATTTTGTTACAGGCGAGAATGTGGTGTTGGATTCTGTGGAAACGCTTATTGGTGTGCCAGAATTTAGATAGCCTTGATTGATAATTCTTACTCTACCCATGGCATAATCCACTGTGTAATCGACTCCTTCTGTTAAAACTATACCTCCCGCCATTACTTTTACAGAACCTTGTGGTATGTTCATGGCATTTAAGGAGATTTCTGAACCAGAAGATGATTTGTATCTACCTTCTAAATAGAATTTGTTTTTATCGGGATATTGTTGTGCTTGTGAGCGTGTCAAGGTATAGAGAGAGTCAAAGCAGTATTTGTCTGCAAGTTCGTCATCTTGCAAAATCTCTCTTAGGTCTTTACCAAAAGGTTCAACGTATGGAAAATAAATTACCCCTTTGTTCTTTTCTATTGTTCCTCCTACGCTAGAGGCATTGTCAATAAAGTCAAAAACTCCGTCAGGATACATATTTTGTTGGTTATCCATACGGTCCAATCCGAAAACTTGTATTAAAGGAACGCCATTCTTGTTTCCTTCTCTGAAATATCCTGTTTGAACTCCGTCTTCGTTTGCTTGGTAAAGAATGTTTAGTCTAAAATCTTCTTGGGATACTTGATATGCGTTTAGTTTGTAAACGTTCTTCATCATAAGCTTCCACATTGGATTGCGAACATTTAGAGAAGAACTCTTCAAAAGCTTAACGACAAGTGTATTTGGGTCAGCTATTCCTTCATCTGAAAACTCCCCAACTTGATATAGTGTAGTGTCGCCAACAATTTGGTAACGGAAGGCAACAGCTAACACTTGGTCGGCAGCCAATGCTTGATTAAGGGAAATAAATCCTAATTTTGGATTGAATGTAAATTCAGAAGAGGATAGCTTTCTTGCACTTTCTATTTTTTCATAGTTTTGTCCTGAAACAAAACCCATGGCTTGAAGATATGGGCTTACGGAATTTATATCTCTTATCGCATTTACATCTACAAGTTGAAGTAAACTGTTTGAGATTGTTTGGTCTGGAAGTGGTGAAACGCCAGGAACTTCTATTGAAGGGTTTTGTCCGTATGGTTTTGCTTCACCAAGGTCAGCAAAGGCTACAAGGTTTCTATTGTTTGTTACGGCTGAGCCTATGTTTGTACGCCATACCTCTATTTTTGTAATGATAATATTTGAGTTTATTATAGGTAGGGTACTCATTGCTGAGTTATAATTTTCGTAAAAGTACTGAGCAAGGAAGAAATGCCTGTTTTCGTCATATTCGTCTGCTTTAAAATTAAATTCTTGCATTTGTGCTCCGCCTTGCACCGTAACTGTGCTTGATTCTGACTTTTGTTGTGATACGATTGCGTCTAATGTGAGATTTCCAAACTTGAGTCTAGATTTTATACCCCACAATGATTGTGTTCCTTGAATGAGTGTAAGAGGTAAAGGAAAGGAAACGTTTCCTGCTTCCATAAGTTGGATAATGTCGTCTTCTTTTCCTTCAAATTTAAGCTTTAATTCGTTTTCAAAATCAAAGGTTGCCTCTGTGTTGAAGTTGAGATTGAAATTTATTGCAGTACCAATTTGCACCATGGCATTGATTTGCATATTCATATCAAAGTCAAAACTTGTGGTACTACGTTGATTTTCGCTCAAAGCAAGGTTTTCGTTTCGGTTGTTTACAAGTCCCATCTTCAATTCAACGTTTCCGCTTGGACGAATATCGATAGTTTGTCCTCCGAATATGGTTTCAAAAAGTTCGCTATTTACTTTGAGTTGAGGAATTAAATTGCCAAGCATACCATCATTAGAGGAGGTAGAAATTTTTGCAGTAGCAGAACGACTTTTCCAATAATTATTTATCATTTTGTCCATATCATAATTTTGATACTCCTCAAATGATAAAGATTTTCTTTCAAGGATTAAATCCCCTGCTTTTGTTAGTAAAATATATTCGTTATTGATTGGGTCATACTCCACAGTGGTTGTAATATTGCTTGGAGTGTCTAAAAATAATGGGCTATCTGAATTTTCATCAATATTATATTTTAAACTATCTGTTTGTGCAAGAGTTTCTCCGCAACAAATAAAGATGAAAAATAAAAGATATATAATATTGATAAATAACTTCATTAAACTAAAACTTATAAAACTTTCAACGCTTGCCTAATTAATTCTTCCACACTTAAAGAAGCCTCTGTTTTTAGAATCTTATCCAAAGTTTTTTCTATAACAGGCTTATTAAACCCTAGCGTTTGTAATGCTAATAACGCTTCTTCTCTGTTTTTATTGCAGAAAACGCTTTCAGTTTTCGCAAATTCAAACTTACTTAAATTGTCTTTTAAATCTATAATTATTCTTTGAGCTGTTTTTATACCTATTCCTTTTACGGCCTTAATAACATTAACATTTTCATTAACAACAGCTTCAATAAAATCATTGCAACTCAAAGAAGAAAGTATCATTCGTGCGGTGTTTGCACCAACTCCGTTTACACTTATTAAGTATTTGAATAATTGTCTTTCTTTTTCCGATTCAAATCCAAACAATAAATGAGCGTCTTCTCTTACAATAAGATGAACTAACACCTTTCCTTCTTTCTTATCCTTTAAGGCAGTATATGAATTTAAAGAAATCTCTATTCTATATCCCACACCATTGCAATTAACAACGATGTAAGAGGGGGTTATCTCGCTAAATTTTCCTTCAAAAAACTCAAACATATCACTAAATTTGAGACAAAATTACAAATAATTATGTAAAATCACGCATAAACAAAAAAACATTAGTACTTTTGTCGTCTAAAAGCAATAGAATTTAACAAAAAAAATAATGTCAGTAGCAACTAAGGATACAAAAAGAGTAACTGTAAAGACATTACAGTCAATGGCAGATAAGAATGAAAAAATAGCAATGCTTACTGCCTATGATTATTCAATGGCAACATTGGTTGATTTAGCAAAAGTAGATATAATTCTTGTAGGCGATAGCGCTGCAAATGTGATGGCGGGATATTCAAGTACACTTCCTATAACTCTTGATGAAATGATTTACCATGCAGCGAGCGTTGCAAGAGCTTGCAATAGAGCATTAATAGTTTGTGATATGCCTTTCGGAACATATCAAGGTAACTCTAAGCAAGCGTTGTCCTCTGCTATAAGAATAATGAAAGAAACCGAGGTACACGCTGTGAAAATGGAGGGAGGAGAAGAAATATTAGAGTCAGTGAAAAGAATTATCTCGGCAGGAATACCTGTAATGGGGCATTTAGGATTGATACCACAATCAATAAATAAATTTGGTAGCTATGCAGTGAGAGCAACCTCAGAGGAAGAAGCCGAAAAACTTATTGCAGATGCACATTTGCTTGAAGAAGCAGGCTGTTTTGCGATAGTGCTTGAAAAAGTGCCAGCACAACTTGCAGGAAGAATAGCAAAAGAATTAAGAATACCAGTAATAGGAATAGGAGCAGGCGGAGAAGTAGATGGACAAGTGCTTGTGCTTCACGATATGCTTGGAATCACACAAGAATTTACGCCAAGATTTTTACGCAGATACCTAAATCTTGGAGAAGAAATCACAGAAGCAATCAAAAGATATGTAGAAGATGTGAAAACATCTGATTTTCCAAACAAAGAAGAACAATATTAAAAAGCACTATAAGGCTCAAAAGCACCAACTATATGTTCTATCTTTTGAGCATTGTCTTCTGATTGAATAATAGAAATAATATCAAATCTGGCTTCAAGATCTATATTTAGCGAACGTATATATGCGTTCGCTACTTTTATAATAGCCTTTTGCTTTTTAAAATCCACTGCCTCAAAAGGCTGAATAAAATAATCAGTATTACGAGTTTTTACCTCCACAAACACAATCTGTCTTTCCTTTTCGTCCTCCGCAATAATATCTACTTCGTTTTTTCTCCAAACGTAGTTTCTCTCCAAAATCCTATAGCCTTTCTCTACAAGGAAATCGTATGCCAAATCTTCCCCAAGGTTACCTAAAATTTTCTTATTTAGCATAATTGTTTTGTAGTAATAATATTGTTATTTATCTCAAAGGACATTTCCTCTCCAATAATAAGAGCGTTGTTTTTTTCTTCAATATGCCCGATGTTTGCACCAAATATTTTTGGATAATCATACTCTTTTACAATCTGCTGAATGATTTCGTAAGCATTTTTCCCAAAAGGAATAGTATTATCGTGCATTTGAGTCATTTTTCCAACCACCAAGCCTTTCAAATTCTTTAATTTTCCAGCCCTTTTCAAGCCTTGCATCATTCTGTCTATGTGATACAAATACTCATCTAAGTCCTCTAAGACAAGAATTAAATCACTTGTATCGCCAAAGCTTTCACTTCCAAGTAAGGAATAAAGAACCGATAAATTACCACCAATAACCCTTCCCTTAACTCTGCAATTTTCTTGAGCAAACTCACAAGCAGAAGAATACTCAAAGCCTTTTCCAAACAACAAATTAAACAAACTCTCTATTGCAGGCGAATTAAAATTTTCTCTCTTTATGTTTATTGGCATTATAGCGTGTAAAGAAGCAACAGAGTGCTTAAAATAAATATGATTTAACAAGACAGTAACATCAGAATAGCCAATTAACCATTTAGGATTGCGTTCCAAAGGCGAAAAATCTACCATATCAACTATTCTCACGCTACCATACCCCCCTCTTGCAAAGAAAATAGCCTTGATTTCTTTATCATCAATAGCCCTTTGCAAGTCATTTGCTCTCAAATCATCACTTCCCGCAAACTGATTACACTCTTTTTCTATGCTTTCTCCCAAACACACAACCAAACCCTTATTCTCAAGAAGAGAAATACTATCTTTTATTTCCTCTTTGCTTATTTTTCTTGCCGAAGACAATATAACAACCTTGTCGCCTTGTTTTAGAAAATCGGGAATCTTTACCATAATTTTCGCACTTTTTAAATAATTAACGTGCAAATATAGGAAAAAACATCATAACTTTGCGCTATGAAAAGATTTAGCCAAAAATATTCTCAATCCGAAAGAATACAACAAGTAGTTGAAAGCATAACAAATTACAAAAGTAGAACCTGTATAAAAGGTCTTTCAGGTTCAAGCTCATCTCTAATAAGTGCACTTGTAAGTGAAAGGACGAAAGAATTTACCCACATATTTCTTTTTGAAGACAAGCAAAAGGCAGCTTATTTCTATAATGACCTTGAAAGATATTTCGATGATGCAGAAAGGGATTATTCAGAAAAACAAATATTGTTTTATCCCTCATCTTTCTTTCACGAAACCGACACCAATAAACTACAAAATGCCAACATACAGCAAAGAACAGCCATATTAGAACGCCTAACAAAATCTGATGTAAAGATAATTGTAACTTACCCTCAGGCATTTTGTGAAAAGACTGTCGATAAAAAATCTTTCAATAAAAGGATTATAAGCATAAAGAAAGGAGAAGAATTAAACATTGATAACCTTATTGATATATTTGACGAATTTGGATTTGAACGTTCCGACATTGTTTGTCAACCTGGGCAATATTCCATAAGGGGAGGCATAATTGATGTTTTTTCTTTCTCACAAGAGAATCCATATCGTATAGAACTTTTTGGCGACACGATAGATAGTTTAAGAACATTTGATATTCTAACACAATTATCCATAGAGGAAAAAGACGACTTTAACATTCTGCCAAATTTTACGCTAAATCAAGAAACAAACACTAAAAGCCCTTTTACAAAATGGCTTGATGAAAAGACAATACTTTGGATAAATCAAGCAGATGTATGCCTTTCAAAAGTAATGTCAATAGAGGAAAAACAAAACTCTAATGATACTTTCATTTCAAGCAAAGAGTTCTTAAATTCTTTCAAAGAAAAAAATATTGTTTTCTTAGGAAACGATTTCCAAAACAAAGAAACAAATCCTATATGCTTTAATACCTTACCACAACCCGCTTTTAACGCAAATTTTTCTATGCTTATAGATTGTTTACAACAAAAACAAGAAGAAGGATACGAGACATGCTTTTGCGTTTTAGATGCACAGCAAAAAGAAAGAGTAGAAAAAGTATTGGTAGAGTTTGCAAAGGATAGAAATGTTATTGCACCTACTTTTTTACAAGGCTCCATAGCAGAAGGATTCATAGACAACGAACACAAACTCTTGCTTTTTACCGACCATCAGTTGTTTAACCGTTATCATAAATACAAGTTAAGAGACCAAAGAGCGCAACAAGAAAAAATAACTATGGAGGACTTACTCAATCTCTCGCCGGGGGATTATGTAACTCACATAGACCACGGCATAGGCGTGTTTGCGGGATTGGAAAAGATAGACAAAGGTGGACGAAAACAAGAAGCTATAAGACTAATCTTTAAGGACAATGACATTCTTTATGTTTCCATACATTCTTTACATAAGATAAGCCGATATAGTTCAAAGGACACAGTAAATATTCCAAAACTAAATCGCTTAGGCTCTACAACATGGCAAACACTCAAAAACAAAACAAAACAAAAAGTAAAAGACATAGCCAAAGACTTGATTGCACTTTATGCAGAGCGAAAAGCAACAAAGGGATACGCCTTTTCTGCCGATTCGTATTTGCAAAACTCTTTGGAAGCTTCCTTTATGTATGAGGATACTCCAGACCAGCTAAAAGCAACCAAAGACGTAAAACACGATATGGAGTCTTCGCACCCTATGGACCGTCTTGTGTGTGGAGATGTTGGCTTTGGAAAAACAGAAGTCGCAATAAGAGCAGCCTTTAAAGCCGTATGCGATAGCAAACAAGTAGTAGTGCTTGTGCCAACTACGATTTTGGCTTTTCAACATTGGAAGACTTTTTCTCGCAGGCTAAAAGATTTTCCTTGCAGAGTGGATTATCTGAATCGTTTTCGAACAACAAAAGAAAAAACTCAAATACTTAAAGACCTTAAAGCAGGCAAAATAGATATTCTTATCGGAACTCACAGAGTCGTAGGCAAAGACGTTAAGTTTAAAGACTTAGGCTTGCTAATCATAGACGAAGAACACAAATTTGGAGTAAGCGTAAAAGAAAAATTAAAACAACTAAAAGTAAACATAGATACCCTTACGCTTTCAGCAACTCCGATTCCGAGAACCTTACAGTTCTCTTTAATGGGAGCAAGAGACCTTTCCATAATAAATACTCCGCCTGCGAATCGACAACCCGTAACAACGCAAGTTATAAACTTTGATAAGGAATTGATAAGGGACGCAATTGATTTTGAAATCCAAAGAGGCGGACAAGTCTATTTCGTACATAATCGTGTTCAAAGCATAAACGACATTGCACAAACCTTACATCAACTTCTTCCAAAGGCGAGAATTGTTGTCGGACACGGACAAATGGAAGGCGAAGCATTGGAAAGAGTTATGCTTGACTTCATTGAAGGACAGTATGACATACTTGTATCAACTACAATAGTGGAAAATGGATTAGATATACCAAATGCTAATACCATTATAATAAATGATGCTCACAACTATGGACTTTCAGACTTGCATCAATTAAGAGGAAGAGTAGGAAGAAGCAATGCGAAAGCCTTTTGTTATCTTATAGCACCTGAGCCTTATCTTTTAACCTCTGAGGCACAGAAAAGACTTTCGGCAATTGAAGAATTTTCAGCCATAGGCAGTGGATTTGCAATAGCAATGCGAGATTTAGATATTAGAGGAGCAGGAAACCTACTTGGAGCCGAACAAAGTGGATTTATTTCCGATATAGGATTTGAAACCTATCATAAAATCTTAAACGAAGCTATGGACGAAATTCGTCAAGACTGTGGACAAATTCAAGAAGACGAAACAAAGCGTGAATGTGTTATAGAGACAGATTTAGAAATCCTTATTCCAGATAATTATATCACAAGTGTGGTTGAGAGATTAAAGATTTACAAACAATTAGACACAATGCAGAGCGAAGAAGACTTGCCTTTGCTTATGAGCTGTTTGATTGATAGATTTGGAGATATACCTTCGCAAACCAAAGAGTTGTTTGAAATTGTTAAACTACGTATTTTGGCAAAGAGATTATACGTTGAGAAAATTTCTATAAAGCAAAACAAAATGACGGTGGTCTTTAATGCTCAATCTAACGCTATTGAAAGAGTGATTTCCTATATTCAATGTTATCCTACTGAGTCTTCTATTTCTCAGCAAGAGGAAAAATTAATTTTAAACATTAAATCTATTAACAAAATTGAGAAAGCAATTAAGGTTTTCTCTTATTTACAAGAGGATTTTAATTGATTTGTAACTTGCTTGTTTATAATGGTTTATTTTTTCTTAGGAAAACAATTTTTTTTCTTAGGATTATGAAATTTTCTCTTAGGAAAAATTTATTTTTTCTTTAAATTTTTTTCAAAAGCCACAACAACTTTCATAAAAATAGTGTCAATTACGATAAAAAATTGTAATTTTGTAAATTCATTATAAAGAGATAACAAGAAATAATAAAAATATGAAAAGAATTTGTGGTATAATTGTTGTTGCAATCTTAATGGCAATAACAGGAACAAAAGCAATTGGACAAGGATGCGTTGATATGTCAATCAAACGTTTAGTAAACACGGATACAGTAGATTTTACAGGCGCGCAAATGAATGGCGGAATCCAATTAACTTGCGATTTTCCTCAGGATACTCTAACAGTTGTAGTGTTTGCTCCTGGATATTTTGTAACGCCTGGCTCAAATGAATCACCATACTATTGGGAAGAAATTCCATACGACCCACCTGTGCCATACAATCAAGGAATTCAAGTGCCAGGTCTTAATGGTGATGACAATTGGGGTAGTATGGTTTCATTAAATTACGCGACTCCAGGTGCGGATATACCATTTACGTTTGACTTTTACGGAGAAACATATCAGAGTTGTCAGATTGGTTCTAACGGATTGATATCTTTCTTTAAGCCAGGCTTTGGAACACAATATGCAGAAGGCTCAAACTGTTCATTTAGTCAAGACAATTTTGGACCTTTCCCGAATTCTCAGAGATATAGGAACTGTATAATGGTTCCATACTATGATATCATTTTTTCTGGTGGTAATGGCCAAGTTTATTTTCAAGTAATCGGAGAATATCCTTGTAGAAAAATGATATTATCCTACTATCAAGTTCCTATGTTTGACTGTCGAGACCAAAAAGCTACACACATGGCGGTTTTATACGAAAGTTCAAATACCATAGAGTTTTATTTAGAAAACAAACCTCACTGTGGTCAACCTTGGGGACAAGGAATTGACGGTGGATTAGCAACATTAGGAATTCATAATCATGATGCAACACAAGCATGCTTAGTAGATACATTGAATAATGCGAGATGGTCGGTTCAAAATAGAGCTTACCGAATCAGAGCAGCCAGTGAATTGGAACGTTCCTATACAGTATATAAAAGAAGTGCGACAGACTTTAACGCACCTATGGAACAAGTAGAGTTAGATGCAGAAGGAAGATTTTTTGCCAATCCAACCATAGAAGAAGGTCCAGTGAGATATTTCGCACAAGCCACAATCTATCGCGCAGACTGGAATGAAATTAACATTTGGGACTCAACTGCAATTTATTACCCAATAGATTTAGACCCAATTGTAGTAACTCACAACGGAAGCACCGCAAACACCAATATAGTATGTAAAGGCGATGAAGTAAACTTTAACCTAAGCGGTGGTACACGCTACAATATGATACTACCACAAGAAGTAGAAAACATAGGCAGCACCTTCACAAGAGTAAACACCGCAACCCAAGACTCAGTTGTATATCAATTTGAAGTAATCAATGAAGAAAACGGAGTCATCGTATGCACCAGAACAAGCAACCCTGTAACCGTTTACAACCAATCATTCTCTGTACAAGTAGCAAATGACGTAACAATATGCAGAGGCGATGAAGTAACCCTAACTGACCTATTAAACGAAGAAATTGGCGAATCCGCATGGAGCACAGGGCAAATAGGCGATACCATCACCACACAACCACAAGCCACAGGCTACATCACCCTAACCAAGACCGACCAATATGGTTGTAAAGCAAAAGACTCAATCTTAGTAACAGTAAATGACGCACCAGACATTAACATCACCGGCGTAATGAACATCTGCAAAGGCACAAGTACGCAACTCACAGTAAACTCCTCATTACCTAACTGTCTATTTGAATGGAGCAACGGACAAACCACTCAAACCATAACAGTAAACCCAAGCAGCACTCAACAATACAACGTAAGCGTCAAACTACCACCGGCAATGTGTGAAAGAACTGACAGCACCACAGTAGTAGTAGAGCTACCGCCAACAGTAACTTGCACAGCAGACGTAAGCATCTGCGAAGGCGAACAAGCAGAAATAGGAGCCAACGGAGACGCAACAAGATATATTTGGGAAACAGTGCCACAAGACATGAGCGTAAACGGAGGTAGCCAAGCCAACTACACAGTTAAGCCATCATCTACCACAATGTACGTAGCTCATGCTTACAATCAAATCAACTGTCATGCAACCGACACAGTATATGTTAATGTACAACGCACACCTTCGGCAGCTATAAGATTTACACCAAGTGTTATTGATGCCTTAGACCCAACCGTAATTTTCACTGACGTATCCAGTGGAAACTCAACAAGAGATTGGGAACTAAGCGATGGAACCACATCAAGCGAAGCCGAATTTGTACACGTATTTCCAGTAACTGACACTACACTACGCTACGATATAAAACTAACAGCCTACTCTCCATTAGGATGTTCCGACACCACATCAGCATTCATAAGAGTCCAAAGAGAACATCACCTATGGGCACCAACAGGCATTTACTTACACGACAACAACCCTGACAATACAAAATTCCGTCTATGGATAGACAACATTATAGAATACGATTTAAAAATCTATAACCGTTATGGCGAAATGATATTCCAAACAAACGACATAGAAGACGCATGGGATTGCACCTATAACGGACAACCAGTTATGCAAGGCGTATATACATGGAGCGTTCAATACAGACACAATGACGCACCAAACAGATTGGAAAGAGAACAAGGAACATTTATGATTTATAACTAATTTGATGATAAGTAAAGCCGATATAGAAAAAGCGAAATCGCTTTTAGATGATAATAAAATCGAAGAAGCAATAGAGTTTTTAAAGACTCTTGTTGAGGATTGCGAAGAAGAGAATAAAGATGTTGCCTATTATGTATTAGGAAACGCCTATCGCAGGGGAAATAATTGGCAAGATGCAATCAATTCCTATTCACGAGCAGTAGAATTGAATCCTTCTTCACCTGCAAAAGAAATGAGAGCAAACTGTATTAAGATTTTAGATTTCTATAATAAGGATATGTACAATCCGTGATAAGATATAATTCTTAAAAACAAAAAACGCAAATGAGAAAATTTTCATTTGCGTTTTTTTTATACCTTTGTAAAGAAATAAATCAAAGAAAAATGAAAATTTTACACACGAGTGATTGGCATTTAGGCCACATTCTCTACAACTATGAGCGCACAGAAGAACAGAAATCTATGATAGAGCAAATCCTATCAATAGTTCAAGAGCATAAACCCGATGTATTTTTGATTGCAGGCGATATTTACCACACCTCACAGCCCTCTTCTTATGTTCAAACCCTGTTTGCAAACTCAATAACTAAGCTTCACAATCTCAATCCTAAGATGCAAATCATCATAACAGCAGGAAATCACGACAGCGCAATAAAACACGAAATATTTCGTCAGCCTTGGCAAGCCCTAAACGTGCATACAATAGGAGCAGTTGATAAGAAAAATATTTTTCAGCATATAATAGAGATAGAAAATCAAGGATTTGTCATTGCCATACCTTATTGCCACGAAAGAAACCTGCCAGAAAATTTCTATCAAAGCTTACTTGAAGAAGTTGCAAAGCGTAATACAAACAATTTGCCCGTAATACTTTCATCTCATACCACAATTTTTGGAAGCGATTTTTCAGGACACGAAAGAGCAGACGAAAAAATAGTAGGCGGAATAGAAGCTCTATCACTTGAAAGCATAGGCGAGGGGTACGATTACCTTGCCTTAGGACACATTCACAAAGCACAATTTATTTCTAACTCTGAAAAAAAAGCCAGATACTGCGGAACACCACTTCCAATTAGCTTTGACGAAACTTATTCTCACTCAATCACACTTGTAGAAATAGACTCTCACAACCAAACTCCACAAATCACAACCATAGAAATAGAAAATCCCTATCCCTTAGTTACCTTACCAAGCGAGGGCTTTGCCTCGTGGGAGAGAGTTAAAGAATTGTTGATAAACTTTCCGCAAAACAATCCTGCATACATACGTTTAAACATAGAAATAGAAGATATTCTACCGCCAGAGGTTAATTTAGATGTGATAAACCTTACAAAAGACAAAGAATGTAAGATTTGTTATATCAATACCAAAAGGAAATACACCCCAACAGAAGAAATCACAACTCTAAGCCTTTCGGAATTTCAACAAGAAGAGCCAATAGAAATTGCAAAGAAGTATTTGCAATACAAAGGCATAGAATTTGATTCCCAAACCAAGCAAGCCTTTAAAGAAGTCTTGGAAATAATAGAAGCAGAAAGCCAAAACGAATAATAATCCAATATGAAATTTCAAAAACTCATAATCCAAAATATTGCATCAATAGAAAAGGCTGAAATTGATTTTACCCAAGAGCCTTTGTCCAATAGCGGAATATTTCTAATCACAGGAAAAACAGGCAGTGGCAAAACAACGATATTAGATTGTATTTGTTTAGCACTCTATGGCACTACTCCAAGAATGAAAAACACCAACATAGAGGGAAAAATCACAGACAATGACAAAGAAGTAGGGGTAAACGACCCGCGAGTGTTGATGAGAAGAAATACAAGCGAGTGTTTTATTTGTTTAAGCTTTGAGGGTAACGACAAAAAACACTATCAAGCAGAATGGAGTTGCAGAAGAGCAAACAAACGCATAGAGGGGAGTTTGCAATCAAAAGCAAGACAATTAACAAATCTAACAGATGATTTCACCCTCACAAAAGACAAGGAGATAGAGCAAGAAATTAAAAAAATAATAGGCTTAGATTTTGAGCAATTCCTAAGGACTGTTATGCTATCGCAAGGAGAATTTACACGATTTCTTAATAGCAAAGACAACGAAAAAGCAGAAATTTTAGAAAAACTAACAGGGGTAGATATTTATTCAAAAATTGGCAAAAAAATATTTGAAATCCACAAAGAAAAGAATCAAAAAAGAGAATTATTACGCAACACCCTTTCGCAATTTCCCACAATAGAGAAAGAAGAGCTTGATGAAAAACAAGAAAATCTTGAAAAAATAAAAACCATATACGAAAACAATAAACAAATTCTTGATAAAGAGAAAATAAAACAACAATGGATAGACTCCTTTGTTCAAATAGGAAAAGAATATGAAGAAATAAATGTTCAATATCAAGAAAATCAAGCAATAATATCAAGCGAGGCTTTTAAGAAAAAAGAAAACTCCATACAGATATGGCGAAAAACTTATGATATTCGTTCAAAAATTTCTCGTCAATCAAACCTAAAAAACACCATTCTAAGTCTTGAAAACAAAATTTCGCAATCCGCAGAACAATTTCAAAGACTCGTTAGCGGATACCTATGGATTAAAAACGAAAAAAGCGTAAAACAAAACCAATTACTTCAATTAGAAGCAAGACTTTCTTCGCAAAAAAATCAACAAGAATTAAGAGAATTTTTGCAAGATTTACACTCGCTAAAACAAGGCTTAGAGAACGAAAAATATTTCAAAGAAAAAAATAAAAAAAGCAAAGAAAAAATTTTAAAACTCAAAGAAAAAATTTCAAAAAGCAAAGAGAAAATTTCGCAAGACTTGACCTTAGGTCTAAATGTCTCAAAATCAAAGTATCAAGAAGCGGAGATGCTTTACCAAAAACAAAAAGACAGCGTAGATAAATTTGCAAAAAATCTTCGACAAACCTTAAAGAAAGGAGATGTCTGTCCTGTATGTTTACAAAGAATAGAAAACTCATTGCCAATAGAGGAAGAATTGTATGAAATCGTCTTAACACTAAAACAAAACTATGAATTAGCAAAAAAAGACTATGAAACCCTCCAAAAAGAATATAATATATTGCTTGCAGAGATAGAGACAAATCAAAAAATCTACGATGAAGAAAAAGAACATTTAGAAAAAGACACCTCCCTTCAAGAATGTGAGATAAAAATTAAGCAGTTGAAAGAAAAATGTGGCTTTAACTTAGATGAAATTGACGAAAATCAAATTGAAATTGCGAAGGAAAATGCAAATGAAATCTTGAAAAAAATTGATGAATACAACGATTTGAAACGAGATTTCTTGATATTGGAAAGAGAATGTGAAAATACGAAAAATATTTTCTTGAAAATACTTTCGCAAATGCCTGAATGGAAAAATCAATCAAAACAAGAGGCGTTTAAAATCAATAATTTACTTTTACAACTCAATGATTTTAACACCTTTTTGATAGGTCTGCTTACTCAACTTAATGACTGCAAGCAAGAAATAGGGGCGTTGGAAAATGAAATTCAATCTTTTTTGCAAGCAAATCAAGAATTTACAAAAGAAAAGTTAGAGGTAATAAACTCGGTTGTAGAAAGCAAAATTTTAGAGATAGAAAAAGATGTAACAAATCTTAAAAACAAACATATTTCCCTTGCAACAAGCAAAGAAAATGTAGAAAAACGCCGAAAAGAACACCTTGGAAACAAACCTGAAATAGAAGAAAATCAAACTATTGAGCAAATAGAGAAAAATATTTTTGACTTAGAAAATCTTTTAAAAGAGATAAGTGAGCAAAAAGGTGGTTTGGAAAAAGAAATAGAGGTTTCTTTGAAAAATATTGAGCAAAGAGAAAAACTAAATCAAGAATTTCTTCAAGCCGAAAGGGATTATTTGAAATGGGATAAGTTAAATACTTTGATAGGAGATGCAACGGGAGGTAAATTCCGTAAGATTGCTCAAAGTTATGTGCTGGTGAATTTAATAAATTCGGCAAATTATCATTTAAAAAACCTAACCGACCGCTACAAACTAATAGTTAAGCCGGGGACTTTTTTAATAGAATTAGAAGATGCTTACAATGGATTTACTCTTCGCCCTGCTACAACAATTTCTGGCGGAGAGAGTTTCTTGGTTTCGCTTTCCTTAGCCTTGGCTCTTAGCGATATGGGGCAACATCTTTCACTTGATATTCTTTTTATTGATGAGGGATTTGGTTCTTTAAGCAAAGATGTATTGCAAACTGCGATTGAAACTCTTGGTCTTTTGCATAAAACTCTTAACAAACACGTTGGTGTAATTTCTCACGTAGAGGAATTGCAGGAAAGAATACCTGTGCAAATTAAAGTAAAACAAAATGGCAATACTTCAAGCAGTCAGATAGAAATAGTTGATAATGCTTATGGAATTTTAGCGTAATTTCTTTGGCTATTGTGAACTTATTTGTATTTTTGCAAGAATTATGTTTTTATATCTTTAATATAACAGAGGTATGCACGTAGCAATTGCAGGAAATATCGGTAGTGGAAAGACAACTCTAACAGAGTTGTTAGCAAAGCAATTTAAATGGACTCCTATCTATGAGCAAATGGACGACAATCCTTATATTGCTAATTTTTATGAAGATATGCGTAGATGGTCTTTTAATTTGCAGGTTTATTTTCTGCATAAGAGATTCAAATATGTAATAGATTCAAGAAACACTTACGACAATATTGTTCAAGATAGAACATTGTATGAGGACGCTTACATATTTGCTCCGAATTTACATGCAATGGGACTTATGAATACAAGAGATTTTGAAACATATAGGGCATTGTTTGATTTAATGGAAAGCTTTATCAAACCGCCTGATTTGTTAATTTATCTAAAAGCCTCAGTCCCTACGCTAATTAGGCAGATTGAAAGAAGGGGAAGAGAATATGAAAGTTCTATTCGCCTGGATTATATTACCTCTTTAAATAATAGATATAATTCTTGGATAGAGGGATATTCAAATCGTAAACTTATTATAAATATGGACGATTTGAATATTACAGATAACCCAAAGGATTTGGGATTTGTGGTAGATAGTATTAACGCTGAAATAAACGGTTTGTTTTAACAATGAAAACAATTGCAATAATCCCCGCTCGCTATGCAAGTAGCCGATTTGAAGGAAAGCCTTTGGCTCTTTTAAACGGTAAGCCTATGGTTATGTGGGTTTATGAGGCGGTTAAGCAGTCGCAGTTGTTTGATAAGGTTGTTGTTGCTACAGATGATAGCCGTATTTTCGATATTGTGCAGGCTATGAATGGAGTTGCAATGATGACAAGCGAGAGTCATAGTTGTGGCACTCAGCGTTGTGAGGAGGTAGTACAGACTTTGTCTTCTTTGGGAGAGGTTTATGATGTTGTTGTAAATGTTCAGGGTGATGAGCCTTTGATTAATAAAGAGCAATTGGAGTTAATTCTTTCTTGTTTTGATAGTGATAGGGTAGAAATCGCTACTTTGTCAAAGATAATAAATGAAGAGAAAGATGTAACTGATTCTAATGTAGTGAAAGTCGTTGCTTCAAAGGGTAGGGCTTTGTATTTTTCTCGTAGTCCAATACCTTTTACTCGTGATATTTCGCTTTCGCAAGCATTGGAAAAAGGAGTATTTCGTAAACATATAGGTATATATGCTTATCGTTTTGATGTGTTGAAAGAAATTGTGAGATTGGAAAAGGGCGATTTAGAAATCTTAGAGAATTTAGAACAATTGCGTTGGTTAGAAAATGGTTTTGAAATTAGAATTAAAGATACGTGTTTTGAATCCATAGGTGTAGATACGCCAGAGGACTTAAAACGAGTTAATGATTTGATAAAAAAGAACAAATAATATGAACGTAGCAGTAAATTTATACGAATTTTTAAAAGAAAACGATTGCGCAGAATTGGTAGGCTTAGGAACATTTTATGTTTCAACACAATCTGCAAGAATTTCTTCGCTTACAGGTGAAATAAGACCGCCTTGCCGAAAATTAAACTTTAAGAAAGAAGAAAATAACGATATGAATTTCGTTATGAATATGGCAGAAAAGGAATTTATCTCACACGAAACTGCATTGATTTGGATAAAACAATATTCTGAATCTGTAATAGAAAAAGTAGAAAGCGGAAAAAAAGTAACAATTGGCGAGTTGGGTTGTATTTTCAAGGACTTTTATGGAAATTATGTTTTTGAAACAAGCGAGAAACTAAACCTTTTGGATAATTCTTTCGCATTTGCTCCTTTGAAAGAGGTGAAAACCTTTGATAATAGCGATGAAACAATAGATTTAATACACACTATTGACCCTTCTATTAAGGAAGAAGTTGCACCAGAGCCTGTTGTAGAAGAGGAGCCTGTGGTTATTCAAATCAAAGAAGAGAAACCAGAGATTGAATTGCCAAAAGAAACAGTAGAACACACAGAGGCTGTTGTCTTTACTGCACAAGAGGAATTGAAGGCAGAAGAAGAAATTGAGCAAGAGTTAGATGTTGAGGTTAAGGCAGAGGAAACAGAACTTAAAGAAATAGAAAAAGAGGTTGAAATTGAGGATATAAAACCGGCTGATGAGGAATTAAGAGAAAAGGCACAAGCAATAATAGAGGCAAGCAAAGAAGAAAAATATCAAGAAGAGATAGAAAAAGAGAAAGAAGCGAAAAAGAAAAAGAAAAAAGAGAAAAAACGTAAAAAAAGAATACTACTTATAATATTATTTGTGCTTTTATTCTTGCTTTTAGCTTGCGGTGGATTGGTAGCAGCACACTATTTCGGATTGCTTAAAGATTATAAGTTTATGAATCCGATTTCTGAAAAATTGTCTGTTTACATAAAACCAAAAACTCAAGAGGTTGTTGCTCCTGTTGTTGAAACTCCAACAGAAACTATTGTAGAAGAGGTTGAAAGTGTGGAAACTGAAACAGAAACTGCCTCAGAGGTTGTTTTGGAAGAAGTAAAACAAAACCCTATTCCAAAGCCAAGACCAGCAAATCAAGCAAAGAAAAAAACAACTACAACAAATAACGCTCCAAAACAAGAGCCTGAGCAAAAAACTGAAACAGTAGAGACTTCAACTGTTGATTCTTCTCCTGTATTGGTGCAAAATTATTCTAAATTAGGTTGTGATGTTGTGGGCGGTGTTTACAAGGATAAAACAACTGCGGAAAAGAAGGCAAGAAAAGCTAAGAGTCTTGGTTATGATAGCTACATTCTACAACGTGTTCAAGGAGGAGAGCAAGTTTATTATGTAAGTTATGGTTCTAGACGTACACTTGGAGAAGCAGAAAAGTTAGCTACAAAAATTAAAGAAAAGATTGGTGGCGACTTCTACGTAATTTCTAGATAGTAATTGGCACAAGATATTTACAATTTACATGAATTAAATAATGGGATAAGAATAATACATAAGTATTCTTCTTCTCCCGTTTCTCATTGTGGGATAACGATAAATGTTGGCTCGCGTGATGAGAAGGAAGACGAAAATGGCATTGCCCATTTTATAGAACATAGTGTGTTTAAGGGCACTCACAAAAGAAAAGCTTTTCAAATCCTAAATAGAATCGATGGTGTAGGAGGGGAATTAAACGCTTTTACAACCAAGGAGGAGACTTGCATTTATGGTTGTTTTCTTAATTCTTATAGTGAACGATTTTTAGAGTTGCTTAGCGACATTGTGTTTAATTCTACCTTTCCTGAAAAAGAGATAACAAAGGAAAAGGTTGTTGTAATAGACGAAATCAATTCTTATGAGGACACTCCCTCTGAACTTATTTACGATGAATTTGAGAAACAACTCTTTGGTGATCACCCTTTGGGAAGATTGATTTTGGGAACGCCAGAAAATGTGAATAGTTTTACGAGCAAAAAAATCAAGTCTTTTATTGATAGAAACTATTCTACTGATCAAATGGTGATTTCAATAGTTAGTTCTATTGACTCTGAGAAATGGTTTATGCTTTCTGAGAGATATTTTGGTAATCAAGAGAAAAAAATAAATAAGACAAAGAGAGAAAAACCAATAATAAAGAAAGGTATTACCAATATATACGAAAGAGACACTTATCAATCTCATGCCGTAATAGGAACGGCTTCTTATGGTTATAAAAGTGAGAAAAAAGCCGCATTCAGTTTATTAAACAATATGCTTGGTGGCTGGGCTATGAATTCCTATCTTAATATGCACATAAGAGAAAAATATGGCTTTACTTACACAATAGAATCCAATTACACAGCATATTCAGACGTAGGTGTTTTTGCAATTTATGCAGGGACAGATAAAAAATATATGGATAAAACCATAAAACTAATAAATAAAGAATTGGATTACTTTACACAAAATTTGCTTCCAGAGAAAACCTTGCAAAAATTTAAGCAACAAATGAAAGGACAACTTGCAATTAGTTGCGATTCCAATCAAAACGAAATGCTTTCAATAGGGAAGATGCTACTAAACTTTGGAAAGGTTGATACACTTCAAGACACTTATTCAATGATAGATGAAATTACTTCCAAGCAAATATTGGAATGTGCCCAAGAAGTATTTAAACAAGAAAACTTATCAATGATACGATACGAATAAACAAATAAAATAATATCAGTATGAAAAAAACACTTTTATCATTAATGGCTTTCGTGCTTAGTTTTGGTGTTTGCTTTGCAAATCCAAAGGCTAATCCTGACGAAGGTATGTGGTTGCCAATGTTTTTCAAGCAACTAAATCATTCAACAATGCAAAAAATGGGCTTAAAGTTGAGTGCAGAACAACTTTACAGCATAAACAACTCATCTTTGAAAGATGCAATCGTTCAAATGGGCGATTTCTGTACAGGAGAGATTGTTTCCGACAAAGGATTGATGTTTACAAATCACCATTGTGGCTATGATGCAATCGTTTCTCAATCAACTGTTGAACACGATTACTTAAATAATGGATTTGTTTCTCAATCTTTTGAAGAAGAACTTCCAATTCCTGGATTGTATGTTTCATTCCTTGTGAGAATGGACGATGTTACAAGAGAAGTTCTTGCAGAAAACATCAATACTCCTGAGAAAGCAACAGAAGAACAAATACAAAAAAACATCGGAGACTTGATTGTTAAGTATTCGGAAGAAGGAAAATACAAAGTAGAAGTGAAACCGTTCTTTGAAGGCTTGGAATACTATATGTTTATCTATGAAGTATTCAACGATGTTCGTCTTGTGTTCGCTCCTCCTGCATCAATCGGAAAATATGGTGGAGATACAGACAACTGGATGTGGCCAAGACACACAGGAGACTTCTCTGTATTTAGAGTTTACGCAGACAAAAACAATCAACCTGCCGAATACTCAAAAGATAATGTGCCTTACACTCCAAAACACTTCCTTCCAATCAGCATAAAAGGCGTAGAAAAAGGAGATTTCACAATGATATGGGGTTATCCCGGCTCAACAGAAAGATATATGACCTCTTACGAAGTGTCAAACACTATTAACATTTCCGATCCTGCCGTTATAAAAGCGGGAGAAGCTCTTTTGCCGGTTATGAAGAAGATGATGGACACAGATAATGCGATAAACCTAAAATATGCTTCTGATTACGCAAGCTATATGAACCTTTGGAAAAACAAAAAAGGCGAATTGAGAGGATTGAAACGCCTTGATGTTTACGGAAAGAAAAAAGCTATTGAAGACCGTCTTGTAGAATGGATTGCAAAAGATGCAGACAGACAAGCAAGATACGGAAACGTTATATCAGACCTTGAATCGGCAAGCAAAGTTATTGCAGCTGAACCAGCAAATCAATATTCTTGGTATGGAAATCTTGGTCTTATGACTTCAAAAACAGCATTGACAGCTTTCCGCTCTTCAATGTATGCAGGAATGCTTGAATCCGGTCAAGTGCCTGAGGAACATACTCCTTTGCTTATGGCAGCTTTGACCAGTGAAATAGAGGATCTTTATGCTACAACAGACCTTGCAACAGAAAAAGAAATGTTTAAGGCGTTGGCAAACTTGCTTTTGACAGTTCCAAGTGTGCAAGCAGATGGATTACTTCAAAAATACAAAGAAAATCCTGACGCTTTCGTAGATAAAGCCTTTGCAAAATCAATTTTAACCAATAAAAAAGCTTTTGAAAAATTTGCAAAGAAACCTAATTTTAAGGCGTTCCAAAAAGATAAAATCGGACAAGTTGCAATGCTTGCTTATGCTTTGATAGCAGAAACATCACCTGAATATGAAGAAGCGAACGTAAAATTTGCACAAGCAAAGATGTTGTTTGTTGAAGCTTTGAGAAAAATGGACAACACTTTGGTTCAATACCCTGATGCAAACTTTACAATGCGTATGACTTACGGACAAGTTTTGGATTACTATCCTGCTGACGCTGTTCACTACGATTACGTAACTACAATGGAAGGTTTGATGGAAAAAGAAGACCCTACAAATCCGGAATTCATAGTTCCAGCAAAATTAAAAGAGCTTTACGAAGCAAAAGACTATGGTCAATATGCAGATAAAGACGGAAAACTAATTGTTTGCTTCCTTTCAAACAACGATATTACAGGAGGAAACTCAGGAAGCCCTATCTTGAATGCAGACGGACACCTAATCGGACTTGCATTTGACGGAAACTGGGAAGCAATGAGCGGAGATATTGCATTTGAACCAGAATTGCAAAGAACAATCAACGTAGATGCACGTTACGTTCTTTTTGTTATGGACAAATTTGCAGGAGCAAAGAGATTAATAGATGAATTAACAATAGTAAAATAAGGAAATAGAAAATGAAATTAACAAACGACACACAAAAAATTAGCTATATCATAGGAGAAGATATAGGATTCTCATTCCAAAGAGAAGGATACGACATAGATATTGATGTATTGGTAGAAGCATTGAAAGCTGCTGCAACAGGAAAAAGCGAAAATCTTTTGTCAGAAACAGAAAAAAATGAGGTAATGATGCGTTGGCAACAAGAAATGCAAGCAAAAAAACAAGCTCAAATGGCAGAACAAGGCAAGAAAGCAAGAGCTGAAGGTGCTGCATTTATGGAAGTAAACCGTAATAACCCAGGAGTATTTGAAACAAAGAGCGGATTACAATACCAAGTAATAAAAGGAGCAGAAGGAAGAAAGCCTGCTGCAACAGATACCGTACATGTACACTATCACGGTACGCTTTTAAATGGTCAAGTTTTCGATTCATCAGTTGAAAGAGGCGAACCAATTTCTTTCCCTTTGAATCAAGTAATTGCAGGCTGGACAGAAGGAGTGCAACTTATGAGCATAGGAAGTAAATACAAATTCTTCATTCCTGCTGACCTTGCTTACGGAGACCAAGCCGTTGGAACAATTCCAGCAGGTAGCACTTTGATTTTTGAAGTAGAATTGTTAGACATTAAATAAGAGAATTGGAGTACTTTGTTTTCAAGATAGAAGATTGTGAAAAGGCGTTTGGCATTGACAAATCTTTGTCTCGCCCCAAGCAAATCTCACTACTTGCAAAACAACAATTACTTTCAATAATCAAAGAAAAAGGTTTGTCTTTTCCAACCACTATTGCAGTGAAGGAAAAAGGCAAACCTTATTTTTTATATAATGAAAATCTACATTTTTCTATCTCACACACAAAATCACACATAGCAATAGCCCTCCACGATAAAGAGATAGGAATAGATATTGAAAACACAAGAAAATGTAACCTCAATTTAGCAAAACGATACTTTCATCAAGAGGAATATATCTATCTTTCTTCACTGCCAAAAGAAGAACAAGATGAAGCATTTACAAAAATATGGACTCTGAAAGAAGCATTTGTAAAATGCACAGGCGAAGGAATAGCAGGAGGGTTTAATAAATTTTCGGTAATAGAGCAGTCAAAATTTTTTGATAACAAATACACGCTTTATTATAACAAAGAACACTGTCTTAGTATTTGCAAAATAGAATAGGAAAATATTTCTTAAAACAAAAAAAACGAAGAAAAAATTAAGAAAAATGGCATTGGAAATTAGTACAATCGCTTCGTACTACAAGTTTAATTTGATTAAACTACCAATTTAACTTGATTAAACTACTCGTACAATTGCGTTGTAAAAAAATAAATCAGCTATTTTATTGAAAAAATGACTGATTTAATTTATTAAAATAAAGAAAAAAAATCTTTTTTCTTTGTTTTGTTTTAGCCTTTTATTATTTCTATGATTTCTAATGCTTTATTGAAGTTATATTCTTGCGTTAATTCTTTGATTTGGAACCAATCTATTATTGCCCAAACGCCCAATCCTCCTGCGGTTAGCAGTTTTAATAATCCGATGTTTGTTTGTCCTATAACAAATCTATCAACGCCTAAAACATTTGTGAGAATTGAAATAGTAAAGTTTGCGTTTGGATTGACAAAATAGTTTTTGTGTTTAATTAAAAAGTTAGTTATTATAAGGTCTTCTTCAGTTTTTAAAATTTCTCTTAGCTTTATTTTTTTTTCTCTTAGACTTTTTTTGCAGTTGTTTTAAATGTTTATATATTTGCAAAAATATAAAGTTTACAGCAATGAAAAACAGAATGTATTTTAAGATTTTTTTAGCAGGAGTTGTGTTTGTTTTATTCTCTTGCTTTCGATGTGAGCCTGATTTCGTAACTTTCTTGAAAATAAAAAACACTTCGTATGAGCAAGTCTATTTTATGGGATACAAATATGGTGAGCCAGAATGTATGACTATAAAACAGGGAGAGCAAATAGAATATTGGGAAGAATCATGGTCTAAAAGTTTTCTTTCAATCCTTGCTCCATACGATTCTTGCGTTGTAAAAAGAGATTGCGCACATGGAGAAGTGTTGAAAGTGTGGAGAAAAAATTATGATGTTAATTCTCTTGAACAAGAATTTTTTAGAGAAGACGATTGGGAACTTCATAAGGGAAAAGATACATGGGTGTATATTTTTGATATTTCAGATATTAATTTGGGATTAATGGAAAATTAAAAGCTTTGTCTATGAAAAAATTAAAGTTTTTATTTCTTGCCTTATCTTTATCTATGTTTTTTTCGTGTATAGAAAGGGAAGAGTATTTAGATGAGATGATTTATAATGTGAAAAATTATACTGATTCAACTCTGCACGTTTCTCTTTTAAGTGGCTATGACTATAATTATAGGGAAGCTATAGTTTATCCTAAGCATACAGCATTTTTGCATTCTGCTTTTAGTTATAATAATCCTTGTTTCGGATTTGATGAAGGATTGTTTGAATATGATTCTTGTGTTGTAAGATTAAACGATGCGCAAGGAAAGATTGTGAAAATTTGGACAAAGGAAGAGAGTCGCTCTCAGGAGAGAAATTTCTTTAAACAAAGTTTGTGGCAATCCAAACGCATTGATATATATTCTATCTCAACAGAATTTACATTTACTTTAAAAGAAGAAGATTTTATAGTTAATTCTAAGAATTAAAAAAAGGAGATTTTCAAGACTGAAAGTAGGTTTTATAATTTATTTTTTGTATCTTTGAAAAACAATCATAGAAATTATGTTACAAGAAATACAATTCATTTTATATAATTTGCCCAATGAAGATGCAAACGTTCAAGTAATTGTCAGAGATGAAACTCTTTGGTGTACGCAAAAGGCAATGGCAAAACTTTTTGACGTAGATAGAACAGTGATTTCAAAACATCTTAAAAATATATTTGAAACTCTTGAATTAGAACAAGATTCAGTATGTGTAAAAATTGCACATACTGCTGAGGATGGAAAGGTCTATAATACTCAATTTTATTCTCTTGATGCGATTATCTCTGTTGGCTATCGTGTAAACTCTGTTAAGGCTACTCATTTTAGGGTTTGGGCGACAAAGGTGTTGAAAGAGTTTATTCAAAAAGGGTTTGCACTTGATGATGAACGCTTAAAACAAGGTAAAACAACTTTTGGGGTAGATTATTTTCAAGAGTTGCTCGAAAGAATACGTTCTATAAGAGCGAGTGAACGAAGAATATGGCAGAAAATCACAGATATATATGCTGAATGTAGTATTGATTATGATAAAAATGCGATTACAACAAAGGATTTTTATGCTATGATTCAAAATCGTTTTCATTATGCTATTACAGGTCAAACAGCTGCTGAAATTATATATTACAATGCTGACCATAATAAAGAGAATATGGGATTGACTACATGGAAAAATTCTCCGAATGGACGTATTTTGAAATCAGATGTAACGATTGCAAAAAATTATCTTAAAGAGAATGAAATTAAAAGCTTAGAGCGTACTGTGTCTTCTTATTTTGATTATATAGAAAGCCTTATTGAACGTCAAAATGTTTTTAATATGGAACAATTTGCTGAAAGTGTCAATAAGTTTTTAGCGTTTATGGATTATAGAATTTTGCCTGATAAGGGAAATGTCTCAACTGAGCAAGCGAAAATTAAAGCTGAACAAGAATATGATATATTTAATAAAACGCAAATAATAAATTCAGATTTTGATATACAACTCAAAAGGTTTTTAAATGAAATTGATTGAGATTATATTAAAGGAGCAACGTTGTGATTAACGTTGCTCCTTTTTTGAATGTTTGTTATACATCTATTGCTTCCCAAAAGAATATTCTTAATCCTTGTTCGGGTGCTGAGTTGTCTAAGGCTTGTATTCTTTAACATTTTTTTCTTAAAACTTAATTGCCGAATACTTCAATGTTTTCAAGTAAAAGATTTTTGGTTTGAAATTTTCAATTTATTTACCCTTAACTAAAAATCACTAAATCAAACACTTGATTTTTTAAGCGAAGATTTTTTTATTTTTTTTCTTTGATTTATTTTTTTACCTCTTTGTGGTAGAGGCATTACCTCGTTATGGTAATCCAATTACCACAAAGGAGTAATCCAATTACCATAACGAGGTAATTTTTTTTCTTCTCATTTGAGCAAAACAAAAGCCGATTTCCGACTAATTTTCGTGAGAAATCACAAGAGAATTTTTTAACAAATAAAATTTTGTCGTTACTGAATTATTACATACCTTTGCAAGCAATAATTTTAACAAAAGAAAAATGTAAACAAAATAACAAAACAAAAAAATTAACGACATAAAAAAGCGTTTTTGCTTATTTTTGGTAAATTGAAACCTGCAAAATTTCAAAATTACTAACCAAAAAATAAGGAAAGGACGCTCACGAGTATATCGTGGGCTTTTCTTATTTGGTTAGTAAGGTAATGCAGGACCTCAATTTACGATAAGACAAGGCTCACGTCTTTTTTAATGTATTTTAATTGAGCAATAAAAATTTAAAAAAACATAAAGAGATAAAAAAATGAAAAGATTATTATTCTTTATTTGCACTCTGCTATGTGCAAACGTGCTTATGGCACAAACAACGTTTATGATTGATTCGTTAAGATACCGAGTAACATCAACAAATCCGGCAGAAGTAAATATTTATAGAGGTGATGATTCAATCACAACAGCAGTTATTCCCGAAACAGTAAATTACGAAGGAATAAATTATAGTGTTACTTCTATTCCCAATTTTGCGTTCGAAAGTTGCAGAAGTTTAACTTCTGTTACTATTCCTAATAGCGTTACTTCTATTGGATATGGTGCGTTCGTTAATTGCAGTAGTTTAACTTCCGTTACTATTGGTAATAGTGTTACTTCTATTGGAGATTATGCGTTCAAAGATTGCAGTAGTTTAACTTCTGTTAATATTCCTAATAGTGTTACTTCTATTGGAGATGCTGCGTTCTCTGGTTGCAGTAGTTTAACAACTCTAAATTATAATGCTATAAATTGTAATGATTTTGATTATTATGACCAACCATTTGAGAATTGTCCTATTACAACAATAAATATTGGTGATAGCGTTCAAAGAATACCAAACAATTTTGCTTATAATTTAGATTCTTTAACTTCTGTTACTATTGGTAATAGTGTTGATACTATTGGAGAGATGGCGTTCTATTTTTGCAGTAGTTTAACTTCTGTTAATATTCCTAATAGTGTTACTTCTATTGGAGCTTGGGCGTTCTGTGGTTGCAGTAGTTTAACTTCTGTTGATATTCCTGATAGTGTTACTTCTATTGGAATTAATGCGTTCGCTGGTTGCAGTAGTTTAACAACTATAAATTATAATGCTATAAATTGTAATGGTTTTTATAATATTTATTATGGTGGTATAATAAATCTGCAAGGTTATTATCCATTTGAGGATTGTCCTATTACAACAATAAATATTGGTGATAGCGTTCAAAGAATACCTGATTATTTTGCTTATAATTTAGATTCTTTAACTTCTGTTACTATTCCTAACAGTGTTGATACTATTGGAAGTAGTGCGTTCTATAATTGCAGTAGTTTAACTTCTATTACTTGTCTTGCTGATATTCCTCCTGCATTAGGTAATAATGTTTTTAACAATACACCGTCTAATAAGATTCTTTATGTTAATTGTGGATTGAAAGATGATTATATTTCATCTTGGGGAGATTATTTCAATTCTAATAATATTCACGAAATTACTTTTGATATTAATACGTATGTTAATAATGAAAGTAGAGGAAGTGTAGCGATTGAAAGGAATAATTGTTCTACTGCAACGCTTACTGCAACAGCAAACATTTGTTATCAATTCGTAAGTTGGAATGACGGAAATACAGAAAACCCAAGAGTTGTTTATCTTTCAAGCGATACTTCTTTTACTGCAATTTTTGACTCTATTTTATTTGATACTATTATCGATGCAACAATAAATGCAGGAGAAACATACACTGAATTTGGATTTGACGTAAACGAAGAGGGTACTTATACGCGAATTTTAATAACAGAAGATGGTTGCGATAGTATTGTTACGCTTTCTTTGAGTATTATTCCTGTTTTCAATACAGAACTTTCTGCAACAATATGTCAAGGACAAACTTACACAGAAAACGGATTTAACGTAAGCGAAGCAGGTGTTTATACGCAAATTTTAACTGCTTCAAATGGATTTGATAGTATTGTTACGCTTTCTTTAAATGTTAATCCAACTTTCAATACAGAACTTTCTGCAACAATTTGTCAAGGTCAAGTTTACACAGAAAATGGATTTAACGTAAGTGAAGCTGGTATTTACACTCAAACATTAACTTCTGTAAACGGTTGCGATAGTATTGTTACGCTTTCTTTAAATGTTAATCCAATTTTCAATACAGAACTTTCGGCAACAATTTGTCAAGGTCAAGTTTACACAGAAAATGGATTTAACGTAAGCGAAGCAGGTGTTTACACACAGAACTTAACTTCTGCAAACGGTTGTGATAGTATTGTTACGCTTACTTTAAATGTTAATCCTATTTACAATACAGAACTTACAGCAACAATTTGCCAAGGACAAGTTTACAATGAAAATGGATTTAACGTAAGTGAAGCAGGTGTTTACACTCAAACTCTTACTTCTGTAAACGGTTGCGATAGTATTGTTACGCTTACTTTAAATGTTAATCCAACTTTCAATACTGAACTTTCTGCAACAATTTGTCAAGGTCAAGTTTACAATGAAAATGGTTTCAACGTTAGCGAAGCAGGAGTTTACACGCAAACTCTTACTTCTGCAAACGGTTGCGATAGCGTTGTTACTTTAACTGTTAGTGTTAATCCTACTTTTGATACTACTATCAATGCAAC
>CALCUN010000114.1 GCA_937906975.1 uncultured Bacteroidales bacterium | reverse complement strand
TTTGACCATTAGAGCAATTTTGACTAAAAATATCATGAATTTTGACCATTAGGCCGACTTTTTTATTTTTTTCTTAGACTTTTTTTTCCTTACTTATCACTTAGCAATTCAGGACGGCGTTGGCGTGTTCTTTCTAAGGATTGTTGAAAACGCCATTCATCAATTTTTTTATCATGTCCGCTTAATAACACCTCAGGTACTTGCCAACCTTTGTAGTTTGCAGGTCTTGTGTAAACGGGTGCGGACACCAAATCTTGCTGAAACGAATCTGTAAGAGCAGATGTTTCATCGTTCAAAACCCCTGGCAGAAGTCTTACAACACTATCGGCAATCACAGCAGCAGCAAGCTCTCCCCCGCTAAGAACATAATCACCTATTGAAATTTCTCTTGTAATTAAGTGTTCTCTTATGCGTTCATCTACTCCTTTGTAATGACCACAGAGAATGCAAATGTTATTTTTCAAAGCCAACTCATTGCTTAGACTTTGGCTTAAACGTTCTCCATCTGGTGCAGTATAAATTATCTCATCGTAAGTGTATTTTGACTTCAAAAAATTCAAGCAATTATCCACTGGTTCTATTTGCATAACCATTCCTGCACCGCCTCCGTAAGGGTAATCATCAACATTGTGATTTTTGTTTAAGGAATAATCCCTAAGATTGTGTATTCCAACCTCAAACAAGCCTTTCTCTCTTGCTCTTTTCAATATACTTTGAGAGAATATCTCAGTGAACATATCGGGAAACAAAGTAATAATATCTATTCTCATTTTATGCGTTTTTGTTTGCTTTGTGATTACAATTTATTTACAAAAATAGAAAAAAAAAGTCTTTTTTGTACATTTTTCTTTGTTTTATTCGTATATTTGCCGTTTAAAACTAAATAATATAATTATGTTTATGAGAAAAAACTGTCGTTTTATTCTTTTTATTTTGTTAGCAATCTTGTCTATAAATCAAGGTTTTGCACAATTAAGACAATATAAACATCTTCCAGATTTTGATTATGCTGACTACGATAAGCATTTAAAATTTATGACTGCACCTTTTGCAATGATAGGTCAAACACTCTATTTGCAAGATGTGTCAGATTCGGCTCTAAATAAGTTTTTCTTTGTTGGAAATATCGCAATTCCAGAAGAAGATGACGACACAGGAGTTTTGTATTACAAGCTTTCGAGAATGACTCCCGAAAGAATACAATCTCTTAAAGGAGAATGGTTTGTGGTTGCCGATTATGTAGCAGACCAATTCGCATTTGCAAAAATCTTTAATGCAGATTACTATATGCAAGACTTCACAAAAATGCAGTATCCTTTCATGAAATTAGTAATTGGCTCAACAGGAGATACAATCTTTTATAATTATCAAAATTATTACAATCGTTATAATTTTCCTTTCACACCTATGAGTTATTATAACGATAATAAAAATCAGTATCCTGTAAGTAAATGGTCTCACGAGGACATTAATCTTGTGGATTACGACACAAATAGCAATTATGCTCACCTTCCAATGCGACTTGTTGGATATAAAATCACTCTTCCTGTGGTTACAGATGCTACTATTAAGAGATTATTCAACGGAACAAAACTCTACAACTACGATGACGACAGTAGAAAATATTCTTTCACAGATTACCCTATTGGAAAGGCAAGATTGTTAGAGGGAAAGACATTTACTGTTGCGGATTGGTGTCATAGTGCAGAGAATCTTACAGATGTATATCTTAAACTTGTACAAAAAGGAGGTCGTGACACAGTTTACTATAAATATCCTACAATTAAAGAAAGAGGTGAGTTTGATTTTGTAAACGAGGCTTACTACAAAAAAATCAGAGCTTACTATAAGGACAAGGACTTCGTAGTTCGTGGCGACAAATTCCCATTAACAGTAATAGACCTTCGTTGGAAAAGACCGATTACCGTAAAACAAGGTGATGTATTTCATTGTTTAGACTTTGTTGTAAAGGACGGAAAATTCCAAATGCTTATGCGTAACGAAAAAGGAAGAAAATTCTATATGCCTGCCGACTTTAACTTAGGCGATAGACTAAGTTTCGATTTGTATTTAGCAGATGGCAACAAGGTATTAAAGTATAAAGACACTTATCCTACATATCACAAAGCTATTTTACAAAAAGAGCTTATCAAAGATATGACAATGGATATGGCATTCCTTTCTTGGGGAAAAGCAGATAGAGAAGTATTGAACAATTTTGACGGAAGCAATAGACATTGGTTTTACATGGGAAATATTTACATCATATTCCGTAACAACAAGCTTTTCCGTGTTGCAATGATTCCTGTAGAATTAAGATAATACCTAACAGATGGATTTTGCAGACGAAAATCATTACATATATTCCTTAACAAAGGCTTTTTCCGATAAGATAAAAAATGGGGATTCTGTAATATTCTATGACTCAGACCAATGGATAGATATTATAGACTACTACTTCCTTGAAGAAGATGAATACAAATTATTAGAAAGAGCCATAACACTTTCTTTAAAGCAGTATCCAACAAACGAAGAGCTTATTGTAAGAAAAGCAGAGTTTATTGCGATAGCCGATTACGAAAAAGCATTAGTTTATCTTTTAAATTCCAAAAAAGAATTAAAAGACAGAAAACAAATTGTCCTTTTAACCTATCAAGGAGCTCAAATACTCTCACGAGAAGGCAAACACCTAAACGCACTAAAAACAGCGGAGGATTGTCTAAAGTATGAAGTAAACGAATATATCTTAAACTTAGCAGCCTATCAATACATAAAACTAAACGAATACGAAAAAGCAAAAGATTTTTTATTAAAAGCCTTTGAACTTTGCTACAAGAAATACACCAATAGCAAAGAAGAAATAATCAAAAGCTATGGAGCGAACGATTATATGTTTTCTTCCACAGTCATTCCTGATGATTTGCTTTCTACAACAGCAGACTTATGCGAGAAAGTTCCTAAATACAAAAAAATATTCTTTCCTTGCGTTGAAAAATTCGTAGAATACGACCCACAAAATGCGTATTATTGGGAAATGCTTTCCGAATTTTATGAAAGATGTAACGAACCCAACAAAGCATTAAACGCATGTGAGTATTTTCTTTGCATAGAACCTGACGATATAGACATGCTTAGAAAAAAATACATAAACTATATCGACAGCGGAAAAAAGAAAGAAAGAATCAAAATCCTAAAAAAAATAGCAGAACTATTAGAAAAACTACAACAACAAAAAGACACACCAGAGAAAAAGCGTCAAGAATTATTGGTAAGCTATGCAATGACTTACAAAGAAATGATAAACATTTACTTAGAAGAAGAAAAGCCAAAACAATGTTTAGAAATCTGCGAAGAAGTCCTTGAAAAAAACCTATTATTTCCTTTTCTTTCCGACAAAATTCTCTTTTCTAAAATCTATATTTACCACACAATGTCTCGTCTTTACATGCGATTAGGAAATCAGAAGTTAGCAGAGGTGTACGCCTTTAAGATTTTGGAAATAGAACCCGAAAATCACTTTGCAAAAATCGCATACGGAGAATTGCTTTACTTTATTGGACAATTAGAAAAAGCGACAGATGTTTTCCAAAACCTATATGAGATAGTTGAAGAAGAGATTGCACAAATCAAATCTAATAATTTTTTAGACAAAGGACGATTACAAATCCTATACACCACACTTACAATGCTTATCTCTACATGGGTCAAACAACTTGACTTACTAAAAATTCCAATTAACTCCTCTGAACTTCTAAAACTCTTGATTGAAGAATTGCTTACTGTGGATTTTGTTGAAAGAGATGTATTTATTGCACTTTCTTCTTACGCCGAACTAATCAACTCTAACAACTACCCACTCACAGACATAAAAAACCTAATTCAACTTGCAGTAGAAATTTACGGACCTTCATTATTAAGATTATTAATCTCAGTACCAGAAGTATATAACAATAAAGAATTATATTCATTCCTTGAAAATTTTATTAAAGAATTTGATTACGATGAAGAATTTGATTAAAACATTTTTTGTTTGCTTGTTTCTCACAAGCCTTAGCATAACAACTTTTGCACAAAGCGAAAATCCAACAACTCAAAACGAAGAAAAAAATCCTATTGAGCAAGTTACCTCTTGGTATATGGACAATATGAACTACGGAACCGTAACCTTGCTTATGACAATCGAGAGTAGTTTCATTCCCTTCCCATCAGAAGTTGTCGTTCCACCAGCTGCGTATAAGGCATTAGAGGAAGATAGCAATATGAACATAGTTTTAGTTGTAGTCTTTGCAACCTTAGGAGCTATAATAGGAGCTGTGATAAACTATTTCTTAGCTTTGTGGCTTGGACGACCAATAATTTATAAGTTTGTAGAGACTCGCTTTGGCAAGATGTGTCTTTTGAGCAAAGAAAAGGTAGAAAAAGCAGAGCAATACTTCGATAAACACGGCAAAAGCTCAACCTTTATCGGTAGATTAGTACCTGGCATTCGCCAACTCATATCCATTCCTGCAGGATTAGCAAAAATGAATCTTGTTAGCTTTATTTCTTTCACAGCCTTAGGAGCTTTGATTTGGAATATAATACTTGCCGTTTTAGGATACATAGGACACGGAAACAAAGAATTGATTGACCAATACAGCCACGAACTTTCATACATCCTTCTTGGATTAGGCGTTTTATTTGTAATATATTTAATTTACAAAGGCGTATCAAAAAAGAAATAATCAAAAACAACACCTACGGACTCATAGGTCTGCCACTCTCCCACTCCTATTCAAAAAAACATTTTGATGAAAAATTTGCGGGATTGGGCTTAAACTATAAATTCAATCTTTATGAACTAAAACAGATTGAAGAGATTTGTGATTTGGTTCAAAGAGAAAACACCCTACAAGGCTTTTGCGTTACAATGCCTTATAAGGAACAAATACTAAAACACATAAACACCCTATCACCTACGGCAAAGGCTTGCGGAAATGTTAATTGCGTTAAAATCATTCGCAACAATAATAAAACACAACTACAAGGCTACAATACCGATGCCTTTGGTTTTGAACACAGCCTTTTAAATCAACTTGACATTTCAAAGATTAAACAAGCCTATATCTTAGGGAGCGGTGGCGTATCAAAGACCATTGATTTTGTTCTAACAAAACACAACATACCCTCAAAGATAGTATCTCGCAATCCAAAGCAAGAACAAATCTCATACAAGCAAATGAACAAAGAATTTACAGACAACACTCTTTTTGTCAATGCCTCACCCGTTGGAATGCACCAGATGAAAGACAAAATGCCCGATATAGATTTAGAAAAGCTAAACCCTACCCATCAAATCTTTGATTTAATCTACAACCCTTCCCCTACCTTACTTATGCAAAAGGCAGAAAAAAAAGGAGTCTTAGCCATTGACGGAAGTCAAATGTTGTTTTATCAAGCAGAAAAAGCGTGGGAAATATGGCAGTCAAAATAATAACCATATCAGTTTGCATAATACTACTCTACACCAAAAACATAGGAATTTGGTTTAAGACTTTAAACACATTTTTCCACGAGAGTTTTCACGCCATTGTGTCTTTAATACTTGGAAACAAAGTAAAAGAAATAGAATTTGACCTAAAAGCAGAGGGAAGTTGCATAAGCGTAAGCAAAAGTAAATTTCGTACCATTTTAAGCTCACTTGCAGGCTACATAGGTTGTGCTTTGATTTCTCTTTTCTTTATTTTTTGCATTTCAAAAGACCTTTCCCAATTAGCAATCACAGTCATAAGCATATATTCCTTTCTCATACTCCTGCTTTACATAAAAAAAACCTACGCACTTGTATGGACAATTTGTTTTGCCTGCATAAACCTTTTAGTCATCTTGCTACCAACCCCTATTTCCATTAAGAATCTAATACTTTTCATCTATGCCACAATCATATTGATAGAAAACACACATTCTTGTTTTATAATACTTTACCTATCCTTATTTAAAAGAAAAAAAAGTGGCGATTGCACCCTACTTGCCAAGATTACAAAAATCCCACCCTTTGTTTGGGCAATAGTTTTCAATGCAATAAACCTTTGGGTAGTTTATCAATTTTTTGTTATCAATTTCCTTTAAAAAATTTTTCAAAGAAAACGTAAATTTTTTCTTAGGAAAAATTTTTTTTTGCAAAGGAAAAATTTTCTAAAGCTAAGAGAAAATTTTTCAATATAAATTCATAACTTTGCAGGCTGAAAAAATACTAATTATAATGCAAATAGAAGTTGTAAAATCAAAAATACACAGAGCTGTTGTTACACAAGCAGACTTAAATTACATTGGTTCAATCACTATTGATGAAGACTTGATGGAGGCTGCTAACATAATAGAAAACGAAAGAGTTCATATATACAATATAAATAATGGAGAAAGGTTTGAAACCTACGTTATAAAAGGAGAAAGAGGCTCTGGCACGCTTTGTCTTAACGGAGCGGCAGCACGTTTGGTACAAAAAGGCGATTTAGTCATCGTTGTATCGTACGCAACTATGGATTTTGAAGAAGCAAAAAGCTGGAAGCCTACCGTAATTTTCCCAAAAGACAATAAAGTTGTTTAACTCTTGAAATCAAAAGCAAGAAATATAATTCAAACTCTTTTCTTTACTGCATTGGGGTTTGCCTTTATTTGGTGGTTTTGGGCAAAGCTTGGAAGTGAAGAAAGGATTCAAATTTGGCAATCTTTAAAACAAACTAATTATTTTTGGTTTGCCTTTGCTGTGATTGTAAGTTTGTTTTCTCATTACGTGAGGGCTTTGCGTTGGAGACTGATGAGCGAAACGTTTGCTTGCAAGGTGTCGCGTAAGAACAGTTTTTTGGCTGTTATGAGCGGTTATCTCACAAATTTGGCTGTGCCTCGATTGGGCGAGGTCGGCAGGGGCACTATGTTAAAAAAGAGTGATAATATCCCTATCGAAAAATCTCTTGGTACAATAGTAACAGAGAGAATTATTGATATGATTATCTTTGCTCTACTCCTACTTTCTACTCTTATTATAGAAAGAGATTTGCTTTTGGACTATGTTGAAAAAAATCTAAACCTTGATTTTAATAATCTTTTCCAACTCTTTTTAGTAGGATTTGTAACGCTTGTTGTTATTGTGGCTTTGTTTTTTGCTTTCAAAGGCAAGATTCAACACAATAAAACCTACATTAAGATAAAGGATTTAGCAAATGGTTTTTTAGAGGGTATTAAAAGTATTTTTAAACTTAAAAATCCCTTACTTTTTATTTTTTATTCCTTATTGATTTGGGCTTTGTGGATTGCAGGAACTTTTGTTTGCTTCCAATGTCTTAAAGAGTCGCAAATCCTAAATCCGCTTCAAGCCTTGGTTACTACTGTTTTGGGTGCTTTTGGCCCTATGATAACTCCGGGAGGCATAGGCTTGCAACCTGCTATCTTTGCTGAGGTTTTGTCAAACTATGAAATCAGCAGAGCTATTGGCTATGTGGTTGGTTGGCTCAATTGGTTAAGCTCACAAGTAGGAACAATAGTTGTTGGATTGATTGCATTTGTTTATTTTTCTACAAAAAAAAAGAGTGTAAAAAACAATTAATACAAAGTATTACAAAAAAGTTTTATTATTTTTGCAAAAGACATTAGAAAATAATTGTATGAATAAAGACACTTTTATAAAATTACTTCGAAACGCTGTAAGTGATTTTGAAAATACAATCAGCACTAATGATGGAAATTGGGTGGTTAAAGGATTTATTGACACAAATAAAAATATCTACACAATATCTTCTGACACAAAAGTTATTTCTAAAATTATTGAATTGTATATTTTTCCAAAAATTTTAGAGTTTGCAAAAAATAATAACTTAGAAATAGAATTAACAAAAGAACAAAACTTCTATCCCGATATCACTTTCAAAGATTCTGAAGGTAATTTATTTGCTGTAGATTTTAAAAGCAGTTATCGTAAAGACAAAAACCATATCAATGGTATGACTTTAGGTGCATTTACTGGCTATTTTAGAGATAGAGAAAGTACAAAAAACATTTCACATCCATATAATAAATACAAAGCTCATATAGTTTTAGGGGTAATATATGATGCTGTAAAGAAAATAGACGAAAATAGAACATATTCTCTTGAATATTTAAATAATATTGTTTCTGTTGTAAAAAATTTCAAGTTTTTTGTGCAAGAAAAATGGAGAATTGCAATTGATAGACCTGGCAGTGGAAATACAAAAAACATAGGTTCAGTAAGGAGAATTGACGATTTAATAAATGGTAATGGCACATTTAATAAACTAGGTGAAAGTGTTTTCAATGATTATTGGCAGTTTTATTTTACTAAAGATATGGCAAATAAGGCTGAATTACCTAAACAACCCTATAAAAACATAACTGAATATAAAGAATTTAAAAATCTTAAATAAAATGTCTCAGTTATCTCTTTTTTCTGAAAACATTTCTTGTTCAAACAAGTTTCCTAGTACAAGATACCAAGGAAGCAAACAAAAATTTGTTGATTGGATATGGAATTGTATAAAAGACATACCTTTTAATTCTGCATTAGACGCTTTTGGAGGCACAGGTAGCGTTTCATTTCGTTTAAAAGAAGAAGGTAAAGAGGTTACTTATAACGACATTTTATCATTTAATCATATTATTGGTAAGGCTTTAATCGAAAATTCTAGTACAACATTGAGCGATGTTGAGATAGAGTCTCTTTTATCCAAGCATAGAAATGTATCTTACCCTAATTTTATAGAAAAAACGTTTAAAGACATTTACTTTACCGATGAAGAAAATCAATGGCTTGATATTGTATCAACCAATATTCGTAATATGGAAAATTATTACAAACAAGCAATAGCATATTTCGCATTGTTTCAGTCTTGTATAATAAAACGTCCATACAATCTCTTTCATCGTAAAAATCTATATGTGCGTTTACAAGATGTAGAACGTTCATTTGGAAATAAAAAAACGTGGGATACTCCTTTTGAGACGCATTTTAGAAAATTTGTAAAGGAAGCTAATAATGCTATTTTTGATAACGAACAAAATTGTTACTCTATCAATAAAAATGTTTTTGATATTAATAGAAATTATGATTTTGTTTACATTGATACACCTTACATAAACGAAAGCGGAATCGGTATTGATTATTATGATTTTTATCACTTTCTAAGTGGACTTGTTGATTACGAAAATTGGAACAAAAACATAGATTATTCTAGTAAACATTTAAGACTAAGAAAACAAGCAAATGTTTGGACAAATTCCTCTACTATATATGATGCTTTTAAGCAATTGTTTACTCAATTTAAGGATTCTATAATGGCTATATCCTATCGCTCTAATGGAACTCCAACAATAAATGAACTAGTTGATATTTTAAAAGGATTAAATAAAGATATAGAAATACATCATAGTCAGCAGATAAAATATGCATTAAGCAAAAAAGAATGTAATGAAGTTTTAATTATCGCTCGCTAAAGAAGTAAAGTATAAATTTATGACACAAATAGATTTTATAGAGAATAAGATTATAAAAAGCCAAGATTTGGAAAATTTAATTCTTAAATGGAGAGAGAATAATCAAAAGATTGTTTTTACTAATGGTTGTTTTGATTTGTTGCATCTTGGTCATGTTGATTATCTTGCTAAGGCTAAGGATTTGGGTGATAGGTTAATTATTGGCGTAAACACCGATTCGTCTGTGAAACGTTTAAAGGGTGAGCATCGTCCTTTGCAAGATGAAAAATCTCGTTTGCATATTTTGGCTGCTTTGCATTGTGTTGATGCTGTTGTTTTGTTTAATGAAGACACTCCTTACGAATTGATAAAGAAAATTCAGCCTGATATTCTTGTTAAGGGGGCTGATTATAGGATTGAGAACATTGTGGGTTATGATATTGTTACTTCTCGTGGTGGAAGTGTGAAAACAATAGAATTTATTGAAGGGTACTCTACTACTTCTATTGAACAACGTATTTTAAATTCAAGATAAATTATGAAAAAGATTGCAGTTATTTTAGCGGGTTGCGGAAATAGAGATGGAAGTGAAACGCATGAGACTTTGTCTGTGCTTTTGGCTATTGATAAACGTGGCATGGAGTATCAATGTTTTGCTCCTAATGGTGAGTTTAATGTGTTTAATCATATAAAAGGGGAAGCTACTGGCGAAAAGCGTGATTTGATGTTGGAGGCTTCAAGACTTTGTAGAGGTAATATTAAGCCTTTGAGTGAGTATTGCACAGAGAATTTTGATGCTTTGGTGCTTCCTGGTGGTATGGGTGCGGCTCAAAATTGGAGCTCTTATGCTTTTTGTGGTCAGGCTATGGAGGTAAATGGCGAGATTACAAAAGCGATTTTGGATACTTTCTCTGCTCAAAAGCCTATCGGTGCTTTGTGTATTGCTCCTATGATTTTGGCTAAGGTGTTGGGGGATAAAAATCCTACTATAACTCTTGGCGGTGATTGTCAGGCTGCAAAGGACGCTGTTGCTTTGGGTTGCAATCACAAGGTTTGCTCTGCAACTGAGGTGGCTATAGATGAGAAAAATAAACTTTTAACTGCGCCTGCTTATATGGTGGCTACAAGAATTAGTCAAATATTTGAGGGCTCAGATAATTTAATCCAAGCCCTCAGTTTAATGCTTTAATTTTTTTAAGCTTATTGTTTTACAAGTTTTCTTTGTTGTCCGAAGTTATTTTTTAGTATATAACAACCAGATTTAAGGTGTGAAATGTCTATGATATTCGCACCTTTTTTGATTTCTTTGACTGTAAGTGTGTAGCCTGTCATATCAACTATGCTTATTGTCATATTTTTATCTACAATAAGTTGTATTTGGTTTGAGGCTGGATTTGGAAATAGGCGTATTTTGGTTTCTTCTATTTCGTCTAAGCCTACTGCTGTGCGATTGTTGGTTATAAATTCGTATGTCTCTGCTAAGAAATCTAAGTCATAGACATTTGCATCTACATACGGTATATGCTCCCCGCCTTCTATTTTTAGAAATCTTACTTCTTGGTTTACTTCTTCTCCTAAGTAGGAATAACGAATGAATCTTAATCCATCGTCTTTGCTGTCTTCTATTGAATCTATGATTGGTGTGGTATTTGCTCCGTTGTTATTAACCCAATAGTTTACTGTTTCTTCTGCACTTAAGCCAACTAAAAGATTTGGCATTGAGGCTATAACAGAGGTTGTGCCATCATAGGATACCACATTGTCTGCTGTACCATGTATGTACATTATCTTTACTCTTTGTGTTGGAGTTGTGTTCTCTAATGATTTTGGTAACATTCCACTAACAGGAACAAATGCTTTGAATCTATCTCCGTGTTCTATCGCCATGCTATGTGTCATAAATCCTCCCATAGAAAAGCCACTTAAAAATACGTTATCGGATTCTATGTTGTAATTTGCAAAAACGCTATCTACTAATGCAAGGATAAATCCTGCATCATCAACATTGCTGTTTGGTGATATGCTCAATGGCCCAAGGGTTACTGATAGTCCACTATTCCACATCAAGCCTAAGTCTATGACGTTGCCCATTAAATCTACTGAGGCTTCTAAGGCTTGTGGTAAAACTACTATCCATTCAAATTCATCTGCAATTCTTTGATAGATTTCGTTGTTATTGTCTATGTTGTCGCCTAATCCGTGTAGGAATACATAGAGCGGATAACTTTCTTCTGCATTATAGTTTGCAGGTGTTAATATTTTGTATTCTCTTTCTATGTCTTGCCAAAGCATTGTTTGATGTCCTGTTTGTGCAAAGATAGAAAGGCTTGCTATTATCGTAAATAGAAATATTATTTTTTTCATAACTTTAAATATTATCAAAAAAAAAGTTCGGAATGTAACCGAACTTTTTTTAAAAAATCAAAATCTAAAAATTATTTTTGAGATCTGATTTGTTTACATTTCATTATAGCGTTTTGAACTCTTGTTTTGAAATCAACGTTTTCAACACATTCTTTAACTGCTGCTTCTTGTTCAGGAGCTTGTTTTAACATTTCAGAGAAAGCTTTTAATTCTTTTGCACCATTAGCTTTGTTCTTTTGTGCAACTACTAATTCGTCAACGAATTTTTCAAAAGCTTTTACTTTTGCTTCGCATGGGTCAGCTTTTTTCTCTTCTTTTACAGCTGGAGCAGGAGCTGCTTCTTCAGCAACTGGTGCTTCTGGAGTTTCTTCTACTGCTTCTACTGCTGGAGTTGCTTCTGCTGCAGTTTCAGTTGCAGTTTCAGTTGCTTTTCCTCCGCAAGCTGCCATTAATGCTAAAACGGCAACGCTTAAAAATAATCTTCTTAATTTCATTTTCTTAAATTTTTAGTTGTTAATTCTATATTTTGTGCAAATGTACATATTTTTTTATTTTCTACAAGCCTTTTATCGTATTTTTTTATTAGGATTTTATAATTTCATCTTGTAACTTAACGGATTCTTTGTGTATAAGCTCAAATATTTCCTTTACAAAAATTTCCGAAACTCCCTTTGTTTGAGCGTATTCCATTCTATCGGCAAGCAATTTGTTCCATCTATTCATCTGCAATACAGAAAGATTTGATTCTTTCTTTATTTTCGCTATTTTATTTGAAACATTCATTCTTTCTGACAATAATTCTATTAATTTATTGTCAATATTGTCTATTTCTTTTCGGAGAATACTTATTTTTTCGGGTAAGATATTTTCTTCTGTTTTTGAAATTATTATTCTACTTAATAATTCTTCAAATTGTTTTATTGATAATTGTTGTTTAGAATCGGTTTTTGCACACTCAGGTCTATGATGTACCTCTATCATTAAGCCATCTAATCCTAAGTTCATCGCAGTTTGAGATAGGGATTCTACTAATTCACTTTTTCCTGCTATATGGCTTGGATCGCAAATTATATTTAAATCGGGGAAAGTACGTTTTAATTCTATTGGTATTTGCCATAAAGGTGTTTGACGATAACCTCCGTTGTCTGCAAGCGAGAATCCTCTATGGATTGCATATACATTTTTTATTCCTACTTTTTTTAATCTTTCGATTGCTCCAATCCAAAGTTTTAAATCGGGATTTAATGGATTTTTAACAAAGACTGGTATTTGCTCTCCTTTTAATGCTTCTGCAATGTCTTGAACTGAGAAGGGATTTGTCGTAGTTCTTGCCCCTATCCATAAAGCATCTATTCCAGAGGCTAAGCATTGTTCAACGTGATTTGGGTTTGCTACTTCTGTACAAAGGTTTAACGAAAATTCTCTTTTAATTTCCTTTAGCCAATCCAAAGCCTTAGAACCTACACCTTCAAATTCTGAGGGTCTAGTTCTTGGTTTCCAAACTCCTGCTCTAAAATAATTGATATTAAATTTCGCAATTCCTTCTGCTGTGGCTTTAAGTTGCTCGTAGCTTTCTGCCGAACACGGCCCAGCAATAAGCATTTTATTAGTTAAGCCAAAGGTTGATGTATTCATCTAATGTTTTACTATAAACGGATTGCGATTTTAAACAAGAAACCTCTTTTTTTATTTTATTTTCTTTGGGAAAGGCTTCCGTATCTCTTTTAGATAAAATCTCTTCTTGATATTTTAAATCTTGTTCCCAAAGCTCTATTTGTTCATAAACGTGGTAAAAATCTATCATATAATCACCTATTAGTTTAACAATCGTTTCTGTTTAAACGTAAGATGATTATATGATATTGTTTTAAAGTGAAAATTTAAACGCTTAAAAGCATAGATTTTTCTTCTGCCATTTTTCTCATATTAAGCAAAGCATAACGCATTCTACCTAATGCTGTATTGATGCTAACTCCTGTTTTTTCGGCTATTTCCTTGAAAGACATATCAGCATAGTGTCTCATAATTAACACTCTTCGTTGTTCCTCTGGTAATTGTTTTATAAGAGTTCTTATATCTTTGCTGATTTGTTTTTTTATTATTACAGTCTCAATAGAATCCTCAAAATTTCCAATCACATCAAAAACATCGACTTCATCACTTGAACGAATACATTTTATTTTTTGCTCTTTTCTAAAATAATCTATGATAAGGTTATGTGCTATTCGCATAATCCATTGCACAAACTTACCTTCTTCTCTGTAAGTTCCGCTTTTCAAAACATTAATAACCTTTATAAAAGTATCTTGAAAGATGTCCTCAGAGGCATCTTTATCTTTCACAACAGAATATATGTAATTGTAAAGTTTTTGCTGATGTCTTGCAACAAGCGTATTAAACACATTTTTTTCTCCGTTAATATACGCTTGCACCAATTCGTAGTCGCTTCTATTTTCTATTCTTTTCATAAGATTATACCTTTTTTATATAATATAATACCGCAAAGGCATTACATATTCTCATACAATTAATAATTTATTTTTGTTTAAAATTAAAAAAAAGTAATAATCCTATCTATAAGCGTACTGTTTTTGTTTGTAAATCTATATTTTCAGTGCAAAAATAAAAAATATTTTAATTCTAACAAGTGTTTTTGCGAAAAAAAACTACATTTTTTACTTTTGTCCTAAGTCCCTAAAACACTTAAACAATATATTCATATCATTATACAAGCTATAATTTCTTGCATACAAGAGTTTTAACTTCTGTTTATCGAGCTTATCCAATTTTTCTTCTTTCAAAGCATCTAATGGCGAAAGAACAGATTTTTTTAAGTTAGGAAGCCCATCTTGATTTCCCTCCTTGTCGCTACCAAAGCCTATCCAAGTTCTAAAATTCAAAAGAACCAAAACGCAATTCTTTACAAAGCCAAATGGTTTCTTTACAAACCACATCAAAAGCAAAGAAAAAATTAGTAAAACCAAAGAAGTAACAAAATCAAATATACGTTTCTTTCTCTTATTATCCTCATTTGTTATACTATTTAAGCTAACCACATAAAGATCTGTTGGAGAATTTATCGTATTGCTACCAATTATAAAATCAGCCGTTGGAGGTACGATAGTAAACTTAACATTAGTTTTTGCCAATCTATTCATTAAATTATTAATATTGGATTGACTCAAACTCTTTGCACAAAAAATCACCTCATTTATTGAATATATCCTAATAATATCATCTATTTGAGAAATAGTTCCAACAAAACTTTCCTTATTTGGCTTCTCTCCCACACTAACAAGTGCAATAAATTCTGGTTGTAGGCTTGTTGTATGAATTAAATTCGCAACCCTTTCAGCCTCTTGCTCATCTGCAATTATAGCACAGCGTAAAAAATCCTCATTCTTTAAAGAGAATTTTCCAAAACGCAAAAACTTAATTGCAAACCTAACAACAAGCAAAATTCCAAGGCTCATTACCGAACCCAATACGACTAATGCTCTTGAATACCTAAGCTCCGAAGGTAGCAAAGAATAGAAAACCAAAAGCACAAGCATACCCGAGAAAATCCCCGAAATGATTTTTGGTATTCTTACCTTCTTTGAGTAACCCCCTGCCACATAAACCGAAGTCAAAAGAATGAGAATATAACACGGCACCGCAATCAACATATAGTGTGGCGGATAATAATCTGCCCAACCCCAATAATAAATTGCCCAAGCTTTTTCTAAAAAATAAAAAGCAACATAAATCAAAGCAAAATCAAAGAATGGAAGAGCAAAGTTTTTGAAAATCCTTGAAAAAAAGCCAAAAAACGCCTTAATCCAAATAGCTAATTTAATTATAAAGCTATATAATTTATTTTGCTTAGCATCTAAATGTTTTCTTGCAAAGATTGCCATTGCATTATAAAAGGTATAGACATAGTTAAGGCTTGATTTCTTAGTAGATTCTCCCTTATAGTGAATAATTGTTGCCTCAGGAAAATAATAATTCTTGTATCCACCAAGTGTTATTCTATAAGACAAATCAATATCTTCTCCATACATAAAATAATCCTCGTCCAAAAGCCCAACCTTATCAAGACATTCCTTTCTCATCATCATATATGCACCAGCAAGTATATCAACCTGATTTGTTTCCTCATAAGAAAGATGCCCCATATAATACTGTGCATATTTTTTTGACGTAGGGAATAAAGAAGTTAAGCCACTCATCTTACAAAAGCTTGCCCAAGGAGAAGGAAAACCACGTTTGCTTTCTTTTAAAATGTTGCCTTGTCCGTCAATCATCTTAATTCCTAAACCCCCGCAGTCGCTATGCGAATCCATAAAGGCAATACATTTTTCAAAAGTATCTTCTTCTACAACCGTATCAGGATTTAACAAAAGTATATATTCACCTTTTGCAATTCTCATCGCTTGATTGTTTGCCTTTGCAAAGCCCACATTTTCTTTGTTTTCAATTAAATAAAATTCAGCAAACTTTTCTTTCAGCATTTTAACAGATGCATCAACCGAGTTATTATCAACGATTAACACCTCTGCATCTATATTTTTTATTGCTTTTTGTACAGAATACAAACAATGCTCTAAAAAATATTCTACATTATAATTTACAATTACTATGGAGAGTTTCATTTGTTATTCTTTTTCTGAATTTAGTGAGACAAAACAACCGCTAATGCAAATGCGATTATTACAACTACAAAACGAACAAAATTATATTTATGACTTTCTTTTGAGTCAAAAAGAGTGCTAATTGAAACATGAAGCAAAATACCAACCACAAAACCTATTACATAACCCATATAATCGTGCAAAAACTCAAAACAAATACTTGAAATAGACCCTAAAACACCCATTATCGCAAAAACAGACAAAAACAAAAATGATTTAAACCAACGACAACGAGCAAGCATAAAAGCATTCACCAAAAGCATTGCGATAGGAATATTATGCAAAACCACACCTATCAAAAGAGAGTAATTAACCTCTCCATTAACCACAAGAGCAAAGCCTTCCAAAAACGCATGTATTGAAACGCCTAAAAGAATCATCAACGCTTTTATGTAAGAATTATGCTCAGAATGATGATTTTCATCATGAATATGCCCATGTTCTGCACCGTTTGAAAGCAATTCCAAAACCAACTGCAAAACAAATCCAAGCAAAACAAAAACCCCAACACTCAAAAACGAAGAAGAATGAGAATGATGATGAGAATCTTCACAACAAAGGTGAGTTTCACCCTGCAAGGTAAGAGCCTCTGGCAACAAATGCACAAAACAAACCGCCAAAAGAAAAGCTCCACCAAAAATTCCTACATAAGAAAGGATATTTTCTTGCTTTTTCAAAACAAATACAAAACACCCGCTCAAAATACAGGAAAAAAATAGTATCAAATAAGCAATAAAAATAGCATTCATATCAAAAAAAGTTCTATTTATTTTGCAAAGATAAAACATTTTAATAGTTAATTCGTATCTTTGCACGAATTTATAACGCAAAAAGTGCTATGGGTATTATAAAATGGATTGCTAGCATATTCGGTTTTATAACGGGAGGAATATTTGGCAGTATTATTGGATACGGAGTAGGTTCGCTACTTGAAAATTTAGTAAAAAAAGAATACAAACAAGGAGAAGAAAAAGGCGACTTCACAATGGCATTACTTATCCTTTCAGCCGCTGTGATGAAAGCCGATGGTAAGATAATGAAATCGGAACTTTCGTTTGTAAAAAGCTTTTTAATCAAAAATTTTGGTGAAGATAGTGCAAGAAATAAATTAGATATTCTTCGACAACTATTAGATAAAGAAATAGACCTTTACCAATCATGTGAAAAAATAAGACTTTCAATACCTTATTCATCAAAACTTCAACTAATTCATTATCTTTTTGGAATAGCTTGCGCAGATGGTTTATGCTCTGGCGTAGAAAAGGATTTAATTACAAGAATTGCCAATTTAATTGGCTTATCTGTTGCTGACTACAAGACAATTGAAGCAATGTATTTCGAGCAAACAGACTCTGCTTACATAATTTTACAAATCTCAAAAGAAGCCTCTGACGAAGAAGTCAAAAAAGCATACAAACGTATGTGTATAAAATATCACCCAGACAAAGTAGCAAGTTTAGGAGAGCAAGCACAACAAGCAGCAAAAGAGAAATTCCAAGAAATTACCAACGCTTACGAAAAAATTAAAAAAGAAAGAGGCATAGCATAAGACATGTTCACAGAATATTCCCTTTGGTGGTTAATTCCAATAATAGTTGCACCAATATTAATTGCTTGGTTTGTATATTTTTACCCAAAGCAAACTTTCAATAAAAAACAAAAAACATTACTTTTCTGCCTAAGAGCAACAGGAATCTTCCTACTGCTTTTTCTCTTGCTAAGCCCTATTGTAAGAAAGAAAACAAACATAAGAGAAAAACCCATAATCGTAATAGCACAAGACAACTCCGCATCAATAATCAAAACAAAAGACTCTCTTTTTTTTAGGAATGATTACATAAACTCTTTGACTTCATTATCAAAGTCTTTAGAAAAAAAGTTTAAAGTAAAGCTTTATTCTTTTGGAAGCCAAACAAAAGAAACTTCTTCCTTTGATTTCAAAGACTATCACACAGACATTGCGGATTTTTTAATCCAAATTCAAGACGAATATTTCAACCAAAATCTTTCTGCAATCGTAATTGCCTCTGACGGAATAAATAATTTTGGAAAGAATCCTTTGAATACGCTTGATAAAACCCCTTGCCCAATACACACAATCGCATTAGGCGACACCAATCAACGAAAAGATTTAAGCATTACTTCGTTACGATACAACGAAATCTCCTACACAGAAGACATTTGTCCGTTAGAAATTACGCTAAAAGCCCAAAAATCAAAGGGAGAAAAAGCAAACATAAGCCTATCTCATAAAGGAAAAACACTTTTTCATAAAGAAATCATAATAGACCAAGAGGATTTTTCAATAGATTTAACAACCACATTCTCATGTCTTGAACCTGGAATACAACCCTACACAGTAAGCATCACAACCCTAAAAGACGAAATCAACAAAGAAAACAATAAAAGAGATTTTTTTGTAAAAATATTAGACACTCGTAAGAATATAGCATTTCTTACCGCAGGAGCTCACCCCGATGTTTCAGCTATAAAACAGAGTGTAAACAAAAATAAAAACTACAACTTAATCAATGTCTCCAACCTTAAAGAACTACAACAACAAAATAAACTTAACTTAGTGATTGCTCACCAATTACCAAACGACAACGCATCTTACGAAATCCTTAAACAACTTCAAGAAAAGCACGTACCAATTCTATATATTATAGGAAAGAGAACTAATTTTAACCTATTCAATCAACTCAACAATGGCTTAAAAATAAACGCCTACAACAAGAGTTCGCAAACTCCTTCACTTGCTCGTTTCAACAAAGACTTTTCTTTATTTTCTCTTAACGAGGAAACAGTAGATATATTAAAAAATCTTCCTCCCCTAACCACACCTCTTGCACGCTACGACATATCACAAGGCTTGCAAACCTTAGCATATCAAACCCACAACACGCTAAAAACCGAATTTCCTTTAATAACCTTTAACAACAATGCAGAGAACAAATCTGCCATTATATGCGGAGAAGATATTTGGAAATGGCGACTAAGAAACTATTTACATAACAATTCCACACAAGAGGTTGATGAGCTCATACAAAAGACAATCCAATATCTTGTAAGCGATAAAGACAAAAGCACCTTTAAAATCAAACACGAAAGCATATACAACCAAACACAAGACATACGATTAGAAGCAGAAGTATATAATCAATCATATCAATTAGTTAATACATCAGATGTAAAGATAAACTTAAAGAACGAAAACGGCGATATATACGATTATACCTTCTCTAAAACTTCCAATGCCTACACATTAGAAATCGCAGAATTAAACCCAGGAAAATACAACTTTACAGCCACAACCAATTTCGGAGCAGTAAACTACACAGACAAAGGAAGCTTCATAGTTTCCGCCAACGAATTAGAAGCAATAGACCTTGTAGCAAAACACGACTTGCTTTACACCCTCTCTGTCAAAACAAACGGACAACTACTCTACCCTTCACAAATGCAAGAATTAGAAAAAATAATAGAAAACCAAGAAGACGCAAAGCCAATCATTCACCAAATAGAAGAAGACAAAAAATTAATCAATTCTATTTGGTATTGGCTAATGATTATCCTTTGCTTTTCAAGCGAATGGTTTTTAAGAAAATATTGGGGAAAAGTCTAAGAAAAAAAAGTCTAAGAAAAAATTTAAAAAAGCTAAGAAATAAAAAAATAAGTCTAAGAAAAAATTTAATTTTCCTTAGACTTATTTTTAGTTTATTTTTACTTTATTTTAGATAAAGTTGATTTCTTTTAATGCTTCTTGGATTAATTGGAATGTATGTTCCATATCGTTATCCAAACCTACTGAGTAACGAACTAATCCTTCGCTCATACCCATTTTCTTTTGTACATCTTCTGGAACTTCTGATGAAGTTGATTTTCCAGAGCATGAGAATAATGTACGGAAGTAACCTAATGATACAGCCAAGTAACCAACGCCTTTATTTTGCATTGCTTCCATGAATTTGTTTGCTCTTTCTGCTGTTCCAAGGTCAATAGCTATCATACCGCCAAAGCCATATCCTTCGTTCATTTGTGATTTCATCAATTCATGATCCACGTGGTCTTCGTTGCCAGGGTAGTTTGCTTTGATGCCTATTTCATTAAATCTCTTAGATAGGTATGCAGCGTTCTTAGAGTGTTGTTGCATACGGATATGTAATGTATATAGGTTTTTCAAGATTGATGTTGAACGGAATGAGTCTAAGACTGGTCCTAATAACATTGCTGTTCCGTCATTTACATCTATCATTGCGTTGATTGTTGCAGCGTCTGCACAGATTGCTCCTGCTACACAGTCGTTCTTTCCATTAACAAATTTTGTCATAGAGTAGATTACTACGTCTGCTCCTAATTTGTATGGAGAGAATATCATTGGTGTGAATGTGTTATCTACTAATAATTTTGCTCCTCCGTTTGCTGCTATTTCTTTTAATGCAGGAATGTTTGCTATTCTTAACAAAGGATTTGACATAAATTCAGTGTAAACAACTTTTGTGTTAGGACGCATTGCTGCTTTTACTTCTTCAAGATTTGTTGTGTCCACAAAAGTAACTTCTACTCCGTATTTTACGATGTAGTTCTTTAAGAATGCGAATGTTCCTCCGTAAACTGTTTGAGATGCTACGCAGTGATCACCTGCTTTTAAGAAGTGCATTAAAGAACATGTGATTGCAGCCATTCCAGAGCCTGTTACCCATGCAGCTTCTGTGCCTTCCATTGCAGCAAGTGCTTGACATAATGAGAAGTTTGATGGATTCCAGTGACGAGAGTAAAGGTAATATCCTTCTGTTTCTCCGTGGAATGTATCTGTCATTGTTTGTCCGTATGGGAAAGTAAAGGTTGCTGAATCGTTTATATTAGGATTCACTCCTCTTTCTGATGAAATACTTTGTACAGCGCTGATTGCTGTTGCTGGATCAAATTTTTGCATATCTGTATTTGTTTTTAATTTATTTTTCTTAACAATTCATTGCTCCGCAAACGTGAATTACTTGTCCTGATACGTATGAACTTAAATCAGATGCTAAGAATACGCATGCTTTTGCTACTTCTTCTGGTTTTCCTCCTCTTCTTAATGGAATTTTTTCTTCCCATCCTTTTCTTACTTCTTCAGAAAGTTGTGCCGTCATATCAGTTATGATAAAGCCTGGTGCGATTGCGTTACATCTTATGTTACGTGAGCCTAATTCTTTCGCAATACTCTTTGTAAATCCTATGATACCTGCTTTTGAAGCCGAGTAATTACTTTGTCCTGCATTACCGCTAACTCCCACAACGCTACTCATGTTGATGATTGAGCCACTTCTTTGTTTTAACATAACTTTTTGGCAAGCGTGTGTTAAGTTAAATATACTTTTTAGATTAACATTTATTACTAAATCCCAATCTTGCTCGCTCATTCTCATAAGCAAGTTATCTCTTGTAATACCTGCGTTGTTTACAAGTACGTCTATTCTTCCAAATTCCTTTACTATGTTTTCTACAAGTAACGCACTGTCTTCAAATGATGCTGCGTTAGAAGCGTATCCTTTTGCTTTAACTCCTAATGCTATCAATTCAGCTTCGCAAGCCTTCATATTGTCATCTTCTCTTACGTCTGTGAATGCTATATTACAGCCTTGTTTTGCAAATTCTAATGCTATTGCTTTTCCTATTCCGCGAGATGCTCCTGTAATTAGGGCAACTTTTTCTTCTAATAATCTCATTTTATTTTTTATTTTTTGTTTAGTTTTTTGCAAATGTACGAACATTTTTCAAAAAACTAAGTTTTTTTCTTTGAAAAAAGGATTGTATATTTGCAATCCAAATAAAGTAAATATGAAAGCATATAAAATTAACTTGAATGACGATTCCCCTTCTCCATTCAAAGGCAGATTTTGGATTAAGGTTTTGATTATGTCAATTTCTGTCTTGATTACTACTTATCTTTTCGACTTTGTACAAATCAATTCTTTCACAACTGCAATTATTTCTGCTCTTGTAATTAGTCTTCTTAACTCTTTTTTGAAGCCTATTTTGAAATTTTTGTCCGCTCCTTTGATTTTGATGAGTTTTGGACTGTTTCAACTTTTCATCAACGCATTTATCATTCTTTTAACCTCACGTTTAGTTGCTGATTTTAGGGTTGAGAGTTTTTCTGACGCTTTTTGGTTTAGTATTGTTATCACTATAATTAATTTCTTGTTGGAAATACCTAACAAAATACATAGATTGAAAACTAATTTAAAGCCACAAAATGAAAATCAAATAAAAGAAAACGAAGAATTTACATCTTACGAAGAAGTTTTGGAAGATGAGGAGGAGGAATTAAACAATAAATAATATATAATCGTTATGCAAGTTTGTTATACAATAAACGAATTATTATCTTGTGTAGATAAATTTAAAGAAGAAAAGAAATCAATTGGACTTTTGCCTACTATGGGTGCTTTACATCAAGGACACTTATCCTTAGCAAAAAGAGCAAAGGCAGAAAATGATGTTTTAATTTGTAGTGTTTTTGTAAATCCTATTCAATTTAATAATAAAGAGGATTTAGAAAAATATCCAAGAGACTTAGAGCGTGATATAAAATTATTAGAAGAGATAAATTGTGATGTTGTCTTTGCTCCAAGTGCAGAAGAAGTGTATGCAGAAGAGCCAGAGTTTACTTACAGTTTTGGAAGTTTAGAGAATGTTTTAGAAGGTCCACAACGTCCTGGACATTTCAACGGAGTTGCAACTATTGTTCATAAATTATTTAATTGGAGTAAAGCCGACAGAGCTTATTTTGGAGAAAAAGACTTCCAACAAGTAGCAATAGTAAAAGATTTAGTAAGACAATTCTCTATTCCTATTGAAATTGTGGAATGTCCTATATATAGAGATGAAGATGGCTTAGCTACAAGTTCAAGAAATGTACGTCTTTCACCTCAGGCACGAGCAATCGCACCTAAAATTCATGAAATCCTTTTAAAATCTGCTTCTTTAATGAAAACCTTATCCGTATCGCAAGTAAAGGGTTATGTAGAAGGAGAATTTAAGATGAGAAAAGAATTTACTTTAGAATACTTTGAGATTGTTGATGCTACAACTCTGCAACCTATAAAGGTAAAAGGAGAAAACAAAGCCGTAGGTTGTGTTGCGGTTTGGTTAGATGGAGTTAGATTAATCGATATTCAAAAATACTAAACTAAAACTTATCTTTTAGATATTTTGAAGTGGGAGTATCTTCTTTTAGAATGGATTTTGGTTGTCCTTCAAAGATGATATTCCCTCCTTTTTTTCCTCCACCAGGTCCAAGTTCTATCAACCAATCTGCTGTTTTTATTATATCTAAGTTGTGTTCTATGATTACAACTGTGTGTCCTAACTCCACAAGTTTATCAAAACATTTATTAAGTTTTAGAATATCATAAAAATGTAACCCTGTTGAAGGCTCATCAAAGATGAAAACTGTTTTCTTTTCGTTACTTCCTTTTGATAAGAAATAAGCTAATTTTATTCTTTGTGCTTCTCCGCCCGATAGTGTTATGGAACTTTGTCCTAATTTTAAGTATCCAAGTCCTACCTCTATCAAAGAATTTATTTTTTGCGTAATTCGTCTGCACAAATTATTAGAATCCTCAGAGAAAAACTCAAATGCTTCCTCTATTGTCATTTCTAAAATATCAGAAATACTCTTTTCGCGATAGGTTATCTCAAGTGCCTCATCTTTATAACGCTTTCCTTTGCAGTGTTCACACTCCAAAACTATGTCTGCCATAAATTGCATTGAGATTGTAACACTTCCCTCTCCTTTACACTCTTCACAGCGTCCTCCTTCTGTGTTAAAAGAAAAATATCCTGGCTTTAAACCTCTTTTTTTCGCAAGAGTCTGTTCTGCAAACAAAGCTCTAATATCGTCAAACGCACCAAGATATGTTGCAGGATTAGAACGAGAAGAACGACCTATAGGATTTTGATCTATCATTTCGACAGCTTCAAGTAAAGATAAAGACCCCTCTATCGGAGACGACTTCGGAACACAATCCATCGTTAAACCAAGATAGCCTTGTATGTTTGGCAACAACGCTTTCTTTACAAGAGTGGTTTTTCCAGAGCCAGAAACTCCGCAAATCACGGTTTTGACTTTCAAAGGCAGTTTCAAACTAACTCCTTTTAAGTTATTCTCTGTTACATTATCTATTTGGATATATTCTTTCCAACGTTTGTTAGTCTCAGGTAAAGGAATAGAACGCTCTCCCTTAATAAACTGAGAAGTAAGCGTAGAGGCATTTTTCAACATCTGCTCATAAGCACCGCTAAACACGACTTCCCCTCCTCTTTGTCCTGCAAACGGTCCTATATCCACGATATAATCTGCCGATTTTATTACTTCCTCATCGTGTTCTACCACAATTACAGTATTACCTACGTCTCTTAATTTCAAAAGAACGTTAATCAATCTTTGAGTATCGCAAGAATGAAGTCCGATTGTCGGCTCATCTAAAATGTACATACTACCAACCAAAGGGCTACCTAAGGAAGTTGCAAGTGAAATACGCTGACTCTCTCCTCCCGAAAGGGTTGAACTTTGGCGATTTAAGGTTAAATAACCCAAACCTACTTCTATAAGATAGTTTAAGCGTGTTTTGATTTCTGTAAGAAGACGTTGTGAAACCTTTTCTTCGTATTCGTTTAATTCTAAGGTGTTAAAAAATTCCAAAAGCTCATCTATAGGAAGCAACATCAAATCAACTATTGACTTTCCTGAGATTTTGACGTATGAAGCGTCTTTTCTAAGTCTTGTTCCCTTACAATCAGGACAAGTTGTGCGTCCTGTGTATCTTGACAACAAGACTCTATATTGTATTTTATAGCTTTCAGCTCTAATTATTTCAAAAAACTGATTTATTCCCGTAACTTTTCCTTTCGCATTCCAAAGAAAATCTTTTTGTTGCTCGGTTAATTGATTATAAGGCTTATGAATAGGGAATTTTTCAAAAGCTTTATTGATAAAATCCTTTTGAAATTTCTTCATAATCTCCCCTTTCCAACAATTAACCACGCCATCGTAAACCGACAAATCGGGACGTGTAATTACCAAATCCTCAGAAATTCCTTCAACTTGCCCAGAACCCGAACATTTTTGGCAAGCTCCGTAAGGATTGTTAAAGGAGAAAAAATTAGCAGACGGTTTAACAAAACTCATTCCGTCAGCCTCAAAACGATTTGAATAATTGTAGATTTTTCCTTCCGAAGTTATTATATCACAATAACCATCTGATTCATTAAAAGCGGTGTGTACAGAATCGGAAAGACGCATTTGAATTTCCTCACTGTCTTTATCTATTGTCAAACGGTCAATTAAAAGATTTATCTCTTTAAAATCCAATTGACCCTCTTCTAAAACATCTTCAATTCTATTAATCTGATTATCTATTAGTATTCTTACATAACCCAACTGCACTAAAAGTTCTAATTTTTCTTTGATATTTTCTTTTGGGTTAAGTTTTAGTGGAGATACAATAAGTATTTTAGTTTTGTTTTCAATATTTTCAAAAACTTCATCTACAACATTTTGTACGCTATGACGCTTCACCTCCTGATTTGACACAGGCGAATAAGTACGTCCTATTCTTGCAAAAAGAAGTTTAATATATTCGTAAATCTCTGTTGTAGTTCCTACGGTAGAACGTGGATTTCTATTCATAACCCTTTGCTCCACAGCAATAGCAGGCGATAAGCCCGAAATTTTTTCAACTTCGGGCTTATTCATCCTTCCTAAAAATCCTCTTGCATACGATGAAAGACTTTCAACATAGCGTCTTTGACCTTCTGCAAACAGAGTATCGAAAGCAAGTGATGTTTTCCCACTTCCAGATACGCCTGTTATAACCACCAACTTATTAGTTGGTATGCTAACATCTATATTTTTAAGATTATTTACCTTTATCCCTTTTGCAACAATCATTTAGATTCTTTTGTCTCTGAAACAGATACAGGTTTTGCTATGCTTTCACGCATTTCTGTGTCAGCTTTTATATTTTGCATTTTGTAATAATCCATAATTCCAAGATTACCCATCTTAAATGCTTCTGATAATGCTAACGGAACTTCTGCCTCTGCTTCAATAACCTTTGCTCTCATTTCTTGAGCCTTAGCTTTCATTTCTTGCTCTACTGCAATCGCCATAGCACGTCTTTCTTCTGCTCTTGCTTGTGCAATATTTTTATCAGCGTATGCTTGATCCATTTGAAGTTGAGCACCGATATTTTTTCCTACATCAATGTCTGCTATATCAATTGAAAGGATTTCAAATGCTGTTCCTGTGTCTAAGCCTTTTGAAAGCACAAGTTTAGAAATTGAATCTGGATTTTCCAACACTTCTGCATGACTTTTTGCAGAGCCTATCGCTGTTACAATTCCTTCTCCTACTCTTGCAAGAATTGTTTCTTCACCTGCTCCCCCTACTAATTGACGAATGTTTGCTCTAACAGTAACTCTCGCCTTTACTATCAACTGAATACCATTGCTTGCTACGGCTGTAACCGCTGGTGTATCTAAAACTTTTGGGTTTACCGACATTTGAACTGCCTCCAACACATCTCTACCTGCTAAGTCTATGGCTGTAGCTGTTTTAAAGTCTAAAGACATATTTGCTTTATCAGCTGAGATTAACGCATTAACAACACTCTTTACATGTCCGCCAGCTAAGTAGTGTGCTTCTAACAAATCGGCACTCAAATCTAAGCCTGCTTTCTTTGAGTTAATCATTGCGTTTACTATAATTGCAGGTGGAACTTTTCTCCAACGCATAAATACCAATTGAACTATTGATATTTTTACTCCATTCAAAACACATTGAAACCATTGATTGATTGGAACTAAATAAAGGAACACAATAAGAAATACTACTACGAGTATTGTTCCAAAAAAAATTGAATTCATAATACTAAGTTTTTAATTATTACTTTTTCACATTAACTCTAACTCTGTTTCCTTCAACTGCCTCTACAATCAAAGGAGTATTTGCATCTATATACGAGGTTGAAGTATATACCTCTACTCTTTCTCCGTTGATTTCAGCCATTCCCACTGGTGCTAAACGTGTTACGGAAATTCCTTCTTCGCCTACTTTAATTTTTTCATCAACAACATTTACTTTTGAGTCGATTGAGGCATTCAAAGAAAAGCGTTTCCAAGTTTTCGCACGCAAAGAATAAATCAAAAGGCCTATACAAATTACAGAACAAATCAAAATGGAAGTATATCCCCACAAATCTCCAAAATTTGTAAAGACTTCATAGTTTCCATATATAAGAAGTCCGCAACCACACAAGCCAACAAGAGTTGTTCCTGGTACTGCTAAAAGTTCAAGCACTACAAGAGCTAAACCTCCTAATAAAATCAATAGAATTACAAAAACATTCATATTTCTAAGTATTTATAAATTTTATCTAACCTCACAACTGAGTCCTTTTTTCTCTAATTCAATGCACATTTGCTTTAATACATCATACGAACCATGCTTTACAATACACAAACCCTTGTAATGAATGATATTTGTGCAAGTAACTGCTTGTTCTTTTGTTAGTTTACAAATTGTTTGCAAACAATCAATAACGTATGCAAAGGTGTGAACATCATCATTAAAGACTATAAGTTCACTTCCTCCCTCTCTGTCGTCTGCAAGCGCTTTTTTCTCTTCGGTTTGTATTAAAACATCTTCCATAGTCATTAAAAAATTTAGACTACATTCTTTCTGGAACTTGTATTCCTAACAGATACATAGCTGTTTTTATTGTATTGGCAGTGAAACGTGTTAAACAAATACGCATTTTTTTCAAATCTTCATCTGTTTCTTTCAAAATTGGTGTGTCTTGATAGAAAGCATTGAAGTTTTTAGCCAAATCATACGCATAATTAGCAATCAAGGCTGGTGAATAGGTTTTTCCTGCTTGTTGAATTACGTTTCCAAAAGAGTGAAGTGTCTTTACTACTTCTAATTCTTTGGCATTAAATGCTACATCAAAGTTCAAATCTATATTTTCTAAGCTAACTTCTTCTGCACTACGTCTTAGAATTGAGCAAGCGCGTGCATGTGTGTATTGGATAAAAGGTCCTGTATTTCCATTAAAGTCTATGGATTCTTCTGGATTGAATAGCATATTTTTCTTCGGATCTACTTTCAAGATAAAGTATTTTAAGGCTCCTAAGGCAAGTTGTGAGTAAAGCTCCTCGGCTTGTTCTTGTGTAAATCCTTCGGTTTTGCCGTGTTCTTCGGTTTGTTTTTTTGCTGTTTCAATCATTTGTTGCATCAAGTCGTCAGCATCTACTACTGTGCCTTCTCTTGATTTCATTTTTCCGTTAGGAAGTTCTACCATTCCGTATGAAAGGTGGAACAGGTTGTTAGACCACTCTAATCCAAGCTTTTGTAGAACAAGTTTTAACACAGCAAAGTGATAGTTTTGTTCGTTTCCAACTACGTAAACTAATCTATCTGAATCGAAATCTCTATGTCTTAAACACGCTGTGCCTAAATCTTGTGTCATATAGACAGATGTGCCGTCTTTTCTTAACAAAAGTTTTTCGTCTAAGCCATCTGCTGTTAGGTCTATCCACACTGAGCCGTCTTCTCTTCTGTAAAATACTCCTTTTTCTAAGCCTTCGTTTACCAAGTCTTTACCTAAAAGGAAGGTTTCTGACTCATAATATACTTTGTCAAAATCTACGCCTAATTGTTTGTAAGTTGCATCAAATCCTTCATAAACCCAACCATTCATTGTCTTCCAAAGATTTAATACTTCTTCGTCTTTTTCTTCCCATTTCTTTAACATTGCTTGTGCTTCTAAAAGAATTGGAGCTGTTTCTTCGGCTTCTTCTTTTTCAATGCCCTTTGCAACTAATTCTGCTATCTGAGCCTTGTATGCTTTGTCAAATTCTACATAATATTTTCCTACTAAATGGTCGCCTTTCATTCCACTGCTTTGTGGTGTTTCGCCATTAGAGAATTTTTGCCAAGCAAGCATTGATTTACAGATGTGAATACCTCTGTCGTTTACCAAATTCACTTTCTTAACTGTGTATCCGTTTGCTTTAAGTATCTCAGAAACAGACCAACCTAAAAGATTGTTTCTTATATGTCCTAAGTGCAAAGGCTTGTTTGTGTTTGGTGAGGAGTATTCTACTACAATAGGTTTTTCATCTTTTGCTTCTTGATAGCCATACTCCTTATTGTAGTTGTTATTTATGAATTTCAACCAATATTTTGGTGATATTTCAAAGTTCAAAAAGCCTTTTATAACATTGAATCCTTCTATTTCTTCTGACTTTTCTACAACATATCCGCCTATCTTTTCTGCTAAAGCTACTGGATTGCGTTCTCCGCATTTTTGAGTAAAAGGAAAAACTACTAATGTAAAATCTCCTTTAAATTCTTTTTTAGTTGCAGTTAAAGAGATTGTATTTGCTTCAACTTCAACCTTATATAATTCATTAAAAGCCTCTGAAATAAGGACTTGTAACTTACTTTCCATTCTCTATTCTTAATTTCATTATTACTTTTGCAAAGATAATAAAAATAAAGCAAAGAAATAAAAAAATAAATCAAAGAAAAAATTTAATTTTTCTTTGATTTATTTTTCGTTTCCTTAGACTTTTTCTACGGAACTATTTTACTAATAATTTCTTTGTTGCAACGCCTTCGTTAGAATAGATTGTTACGAAATAATTTCCTGATTTTAAGTTTTCAATGTTAATGTTTGCTCCATTAACACCTACTTCTTTTGTCATAACTACTTGTCCTAATACATTTGTTATTTGAACTCTGTCAATGATTGAAAGTGAAGAAACATTGATAAACTTGTTTGCTGGATTTGGATAGATGTTTACATCTACATTTGTCATAACATCGTTTAATCCTACAACGCCTTCACCCATTATTAATTCAACTAAGTTTACTGTTCCAAGTTCGTTGTTTCCGTTGTAAGCAAATGTGTAAACCTTCATTAAGTCTCCTGCTACGCAATCAGATATTGTACCTCCTAAATTTTCGTATGAAGCTTGTCCGTTTTGTGCAAAATAATCTAAAATAGCTTCTTGTGTTGTTAAACCGTATTCTTCTAATATTGTTTCTTCTGCTATTAAATAGTAATAGTAAGCTGTTTCTTCGTTCATTGTGAATGATACATCAAAAGTTGTAGCTTCAACATTTTCAACTTCGATTGCAACTTCTGCAACTCCTGTGCCACCAAGTGTAAGTGTTGATATTGTTGTTGTAGAAACTGTTCCTAATTCGTTGTTTGCGTTGTATGGAATAGCATAGCAAATATATTCTGTTCCCATCATTAAATCGCTAACTGTTCCTGATAACTCTCCGAAATTTTTTGTTTGATTTGCTTCTGCCCATGCAACAATATCAGCTTCTGTTGTTAAGCTTAAATCATCGTAGAACGATTGATCAGCTATTATATAATAGTAATAGTTTGTTTGATCGTTAGGAACAAATGATATATCGAAAGAACTACCTGTTGGATTTGTCGCACTCATTGCAACTTCTGCTACACCTTCTCCACCGTAAGAAAGAGTTGTGAAAGGAATTTCATAAAGTTCGCTTGCAACTCCGTCAGCATTGAATGCCATTGCAAAGACTAAATATGTTGTTGAAGGGTCTAAACCTGGCATTTCTTCGTCAAGAGCAAAGTAATACTTTTGATATTCATTTCCGTTAAAGTATGCTATCAATGAATCATCGTTAAATCCTAATCCATCTAACTCTGCTTGTGTTGTAAGCACTAATCCGTAGTGTCCTACTTGATCATTTGGAGTTATGCTTATAAAAGCAGATGTTTCTGCTATGTCATATACGTTTATTGTTAAGGCTGCATCTCCTGAACCTCCGATAGATGCTGTTGTGAAGTCAGATGTAACTACTTCGTATGTGCCATCATTTAATAAAGCTGCAACATAAATTGAAGAAGCAGTGTTTGGTGTGAATCCTTCTACATCTACTGTCATTTCAACAGAAGAAGAATCTTGTGCAACGTAAGTTACGTATTCTGCAACAGTCATTGACATTCCGAACATTTCGTAAAATGCTACTAAGTCTTCAATCATTCCTGTTTCTGTACCACAAAAATAATATTTTACTACATTTTCAGAAGGTGTAAAGGTTGCATTTACTGTTGCTGCTTGAATATCATTTAATGTAATTGCAACAGCAGGATTTGTTTTTGGAGTGTGGTTGTGCACGCCACTTTTAGTTTTTTGTGCGTATTCGATTGCTTTTTGCTCAAATGTTTTTTCTGTTTTTGATAACGAGAAATTTTGAGCCATTGCTCCGAAAGTCATAACTAACGAAAGCATTAAAACTGATAATTTCTTCATTTTATTTTTACTTTTAATTAAATAAAAAACAGAAGTAAACCTTTTCAGATTTACTTCTGCTATTAACTAAATTATTTCGTTATTATTCAACAACTAATTTTTTAGTTGCCATTCCTGCTTCTGTGTACATTTTAACTAAGTAGTTACCTGCACCCATTTCAGCAGTGTTTACTTTTACTGAGTTAGCGTTTACGTCAGCTGCGAAAACAACTTGACCTAACATATTAACGATTTCAACTCTTTCCATGTTTAAAGAAGAAGCAACTAACACTTCGTCTTTTGCAGGGTTAGGGTAAACGTATGATAAAGTATTAACATCAGCTTCTGTTAAACCAACTCCTGAAACTTTAGGGAAGATCATTATATCTAAATCAACATTACCACCCCATGCTTCAAGGATTGATACCCATCCGTAGTCACCTGCTTCTGATACCATTGAATATGAGTATGACATTTCACCAGATGCACAATCTATTTCAGTAGAAGCTATAACTGCTATATTTCCACCTATTGAACTTCCGTCGATAATTGTTAAAGCAGGAACTTCAATTACTGCCATAAAATCACTTGCAGAAACTGGGCTAGCGAAATCAAATTCTACTAAATCAAATGCGAAAGATTCAGTTGATTGAGGTAAATCAGCAGTTGTAAAGTTTACTCTTGCTAATTCGTTTCCGTTCATATCAACTACAGTAGCAGCCATTTCTTCTTCAACATCTTCAATTGGAATGTTTGTCATAACTGCAGCAATACCTGTAACTTGGTAGTTTCCTACATATCTTTGACCATAAGCTAAATCCATGTAAGAGTTTGTTGCAGTTATTCCTAACCATAAAGATTCACCATCTTGAGTGTAGAACATAGGACTGTCTATGCTTGCACAATCTTCAAATGTTTCTGGATAAACTATGTTACCAGTTTTTGCTGTTTGAGCTAATTTACCTTGGAAAGGTTCTGCTCCGTCGTAAACTTTTTGAGCCATTAAGCCCATTGAAAGTCCTAATGCAAGGACTGAAAGAATAATTTTTTTCATGTCGTAAAAATTTTGTTAATAATTAATTTTCTTTTTTAAACATTGTTTTGCAAATATAACAACAAAATCTAAGATAACAAGCATTTTCAAAGAAAAAACGACAAAAGAACACATTTTTTCATTGTTAAAAAAATGTTTTTTCTATTGAATATCAAACAAAAGCATTAGAAAACACCTGTTTAAAACTAAATTTCATTTTTTTTTCATACTTTTGCCACAAAATAATAAAGAACAAAAATTATGTATCAAGAACTTATAGAACAAACTTGGGAAAATCGTGAATTACTAAAAGAAGAAAGCACTAAGAAAGCAATATTTGAAGTAATAGACCTATTAGATAAAGGCAAAATAAGAGTGGCTGAAAAAATTGAAGACAAGTGGCACGTAAACCAATGGGTAAAAAAAGCCATTATAATGTACTTTCCACTTTGCGAATCAAAGGATATGCAAGCCGAAGACTTAAAATTCTGGGACAAAATTCCTACAAAACAAAATTATAACGAACTTCAAGTAAGATGTGTTCCGCCAGCAGTAGCACGATACGGCAGTTTTCTTGCAAAAGGCTGTATAATGATGCCAAGTTTCGTAAATATTGGAGCGTATGTTGATGAAGGAACAATGGTAGATACGTGGGCGACAGTTGGAAGCTGTGCACAAATAGGTAAAAACGTGCATTTAGCAGGAGGAGTCGGCATTGGAGGAGTATTAGAACCTGTTGGAGCAAACCCTGTCATAATAGAAGACAACTGTTTCATAGGTTCACGTTGCATAGTTGTAGAAGGAGCAATCATAAAACAAGGAGCCGTACTTGGAGCCAACACAGTAATCACACAATCTACCAAGATAATAGACGTATCGCAAGAAACACCAATAGAATATAAAGGAATAGTACCAGAAAACTCAGTAGTAATCCCGGGAAGCTACACAAAAAAATTCCCAGCAGGCGAATATAACGTAAATTGTGCTTTAATAATAGGCAAACGCAAAGAATCCACAGATAAAAAAACGTCCCTCAATGACGCATTGAGAGACTTTAATGTTGCTATTTAATACTTTCTAAATACCAATCATAGAGTTGTAAATTTTTTCTATAAAAAAAACAAAAAAAACAAAGAAAAAATTCGTTTTTTCTTTGTTTTTTTTCAATTTTTCTTTGATTTATTTTTCTATTTCTTCGTTTTGATTTTCTTGAACTTGCTCTACCTTTGGTTTTCTTTTAACATGTTGTTTAAATACAAATCTAAAAAATACATTCATCTTAGGTTGTTTCTCTATAAGAAGAATCATTATTGAGCAAATCAAGATTGAAAACAAGACAACTGAGAAAGTAATGTATTTTATTTCTGCTCCCGAAGGCATTCCTAATTGTTCTGGCACTGAGGCTAAGACTGCGGCTGCTAATCCTTTTGGAATCATTAGCGAAATTGTGCTTTTATCAAATATATTCGCTCCTTTGGGCGAGCAATATTTTGCAATTATTATTCTACTCAATAATAATCCTACTGTAATCAATCCTCCAATTAAAATAGACTTTGAATCAGAAAAAGGAATGCTTATTCCAATATAGACAAAAAAGAATGTCTTTAACACAAAGCTTATTTCGCCAACAAAAGATGTTTCACTATCGTTTAATTTTAGGTTTTTATCTTTTTGATATTTTTCTAAAAACTTAAAATTAAAATACTCCATATTTGCTATTGTGATACCAAAGGCCAAAGATGCGATAGCACCACTATATCCTAATACTTCTGCTAAACCATATACGATAAATAGGTATGCAGGTGTTAGGAACATGGAGTTTCTTAAAGAACGGATTTTTTGAAGTAAGCTCGCCCAAATCATAGCACTTGCAAAGCCAAGAAAAGTCGCAAGAACGAATGATGCGATGACATTTCCTGCAATTTTTCCTACATTTAAATTTGCTCCCATTCTTGCTGCATCGATAAATGCCAAAGCAAAAACGATACAAAGCACATCGGTGATTGCCGATTCTAAGATAAGAGAAGTTTTTGTTGTATTAGATAATTTCAAATGTTGTGCAAGTGGAATGACAACCGCAGAAGATGTACCTCCAAGTATTGCTCCGAGTGTGATACTATCAAGGAAATTCATTCCAAAACTCATACATACTCCTGCAACTACAAAAGCCGCTACAAAAAATCCTGTAAATGTAAGCATCGCTGTTGGTTTCCAAGAATTTTTTAAATCACTTATGCTTATTCCTGTACCACCTTCAAAAAGTATTACAATCAATGTGATGCTTGTAAAAACACCTCCTACTGCTCCGAAGTCAGATGGTGAAACTATCTTAAAGACTGGTCCTATTAAAACGCCAATCATTAGCAACAATAACACATCTGGGATTTTTTTCTTACTAAATATCATTGCAAAAAGGTGTGCTGAAAACACTAAAATCCCTAAAAATATTAAAGTTGCTCCCATTTCTTATTTTTTTATTGTTTAATAACTAATCTCTCCTCCCAAAACTTTAACCAATTCTGCTAAATGAGGATTTTTTTCTTTCATAAAATTAAACACCTCTCGTGGTTCGTATAGTTTTGGTTTGTGTTTATATTCTTTTACTTTTATATTAAGATTGATTTTTTTACAATTTGTTCTGTTTTCTATAAACGACAAAATGTTTGTTTTGTTGCCGAGTAATAATTTTTCTTCTTGATGATTTAATAGTATAATATCTACCCATTCATCGCTTTTTACAGAAAATTCTGCCGTGCTTAAAATAAAAGAAAGATTGTGTGCGTCTGGAAATGCAACGGAATCAAGTTTTTTTAATTCTTCTGCATATAATTTTATAGCCTCTATGAAAGAGGATACATTGTATTGTTTTTCCTGTTGTTGTTCTACCTCGTTTTGTTTTTTAAATTTCTCTACGAGTTCAAGATTTCCTTTTATAGAATAGGGACTACAAATAGTTAAATCCTTTTCTACCTTAGGTTTTTCTATTGGTTGGTCATTTTTTTTTTAATATCCTCTGTTTGTGCAAGAGGAATTTGAGGGGCAGGTTTTACTTTATTGGTAATATAGGAGAGTTTCATCAAACAAAGTTCAACACAAAGTCTTTTATTGTATGATTCCTTGTATTCTAAGGCGCAACTATTGGCGTAATCCAAAGCTTTTAGTATGAAATTTTGTGGAGATTGTGAGGCTTGTGTTAGGTATCTTGATTGTAGGCTTTGACTTGCATCTAAAAGCATTACAGATTGAGAATCTTTGCACACTAATAGATTTCTTAAATGCGAGGCCAATCCGTTAATAAACGTACTTGCTTCAAAACCTTGTTTTAATACTGTGTCAAACAAAAGTAAACTCTCAGTTAATTGTCCATTTAGAAAATAATCTACAAGTCTAAAATAATAATCATAATCTAATATGTTAAGGTTTTCTATGATATTTTTGTAGGTTAATTGACCTGAGGTAAAGGAAACAAGTTGGTCAAACATAGATAGTGCATCTCTTAATCCTCCATCGGCTTTTTGTGCAATTAGATGTAAGGCTTCTATTTCGTATGTTATGTTTTCTTTTTGGGCAATATATTCTAAATGATTTGCTATATCGTTTGTATTAATTCTTTTAAAGTCAAAGATTTGGCAACGTGAAATAATGGTAGCTGGTATTTTGTGTTTTTCGGTTGTTGCTAAGATAAATTTTGCGTATGCGGGTGGTTCTTCAAGTGTTTTTAAGAATGCGTTAAAGGCTGAGGTACTTAACATGTGTACCTCATCAATTATATAAACTTTATATTTACCATTTTGAGGTGGAATTTTTACTTGGTCAGTTAGATTTCTTATATCATCTACCGAATTGTTTGAGGCAGCGTCTAATTCTACTACATTGAAAGAGGCTGATGCGTTAAACGATTTACAACTTTCACATTCATTACATGCTTCGTAGTTAGAGGTTAAATTGGTACAATTGATTGTTTTTGCTAATATACGAGCGCAAGTTGTTTTTCCCACACCCCTTGGTCCACAGAAAAGAAAGGCTTGTGCTAACTGATTGTTTTTTATAGCATTTTGTAGAGTTGTTGTGATATGGCTTTGCCCTACAACTGAATGAAAGTCGCTTGGTCTATATTTTCTTGCAGATACTACGAAATTGTTCATATTCTTTATTGTAAATCAAAGTTCAAAATTACTATTTTTTTTGAAAACAAAAAAATTTCTAAGAAATATAGTAAAAAAGCAGTAATTTTGCGAAAATTTTTAACGATGAATACAGAGACTATTGCACTTATAATTTTTGTTATTACATATATTGGTATTATTTTTACTCGTCTGCCAAAGGTAAACATTGACAGGCCTTCTGCTGCCTTTATTGGAGCTGTTGCTATGCTTGCTTTTTCTATTGTAAGCTTTGAGGAGGCTGTTAGTTTCATTGACTTCAATACTATTTTCTTGCTTTTAGGAATGATGATTGTGGTGGCGGCGTTGAAATTTGATGGTTTCTTTAATCTAATTACAGAAAAAACTTTGCAATATGCTAATTCTCGTTTAAAACTCTTGGTTGGGGTGGTTTTTGTTACGGGTATTGCTTCTGCTTTCTTGGTAAACGATGCTGTTGTTTTGATTTTCACTCCTATTATTATTACTATATGTCAAAGAGTCAAGATTAATCCTTTGCCTTATCTTATTGCAGAAATTCTTTCCTCTAATATCGGAAGTGTAATGACGATAACGGGTAATCCTCAAAATATGTTGATAGGATTAAACAGTGGAATAAGTTATGTGGACTTTCTTTTGAAACTTTTCCCTATTTCTTTCATAGGTATGATTCTTTGCGTGGTGGTTGTACGCTTGATTTACAAAAAGGAATTTAAAGATAAGTCTTTGTTAAGCTACACTCCTTCTGATGATTATTCTTTTAAAAATATGTATTCTTCTATAATAGTTTTTGGACTTGTTGTTTTAGCTTTCTTTTTTGGCAAATTATTGGGAATGTCTATTGCTGTGATTGCTCTTGCTGGTGCAAGTCTAATCATTCTCTTTGGAAAACATAAGCCTGAAAAGTTAATTAAAGATGTGGACTGGGTTTTGCTTTTGTTTTTCGCCTCTTTGTTTATCGTTGTTGGTGCTGTGCAAAAGGTTGGCTTGCTTGATGGAATTTTAAATATTGGTTTAGAAGAAAATCTTTCGGGCTTGATTTCTATTCACTCGATAAGCCTTGTTATGAGTCAAATTTTGAGTAACGTTCCCTATACTGTGTTGATGCTTCCTTTGATGAATGTGGTTGATTCCGAGACTTTGTGGTTAGCATTAGCCTCCGCCTCAACATTAGCTGGTAACGCAACAATCATAGGTGCGATGGCAAATATCATTGTCATTGAATCGGCTGACAATTTCGGCGTAAAAATTGGTTTTTGGGAGTTTTTCAAAAGCGGTATAATAATAACGATACTGACTTTCTTAGTGT
>CALCUN010000113.1 GCA_937906975.1 uncultured Bacteroidales bacterium | reverse complement strand
AGTAGCGGGAACGAGAGTTGAACTCGTGACCTCCGGGTTATGAATCCGACGCTCTAACCAACTGAGCTATCCCGCCTCATTTTTGCGAGTGCAAAATTATATCTTTTTTTTTATTCAGACAAATTTAAAGTCTTTTTTTTTATTTTTTTTCTTTCAACTCTTTGATAATCTCTTAATTTACAATTCTTGCTTTAAAAACTCGCCAATGCTATTTTTAGAGGATTTTGCCAATTTCTCAGGGCTACCTTGTTCAACTATGCTTCCTCCTAAGCCACCGCCCTTCATTCCCATATCAATTATGTAGTCGGCACATTTTATCACGTCCATATTATGTTCAATAATGACCATGCTATTTCCTTTATCGACCAATTTTTGCAAAACCTTCATAAGAATATTTATATCCTCAAAGTGCAAACCTGTTGTTGGCTCATCAAGAATATAAAGTGTCTTTCCTGTATCTTTTTTCGAGAGTTCGGCTGCGAGTTTTATTCTTTGACACTCTCCACCCGAAAGCGTTGTAGAGGGTTGTCCTAAGGAAAGATAACCAAGTCCCACTTCCACAACCACAGACAACTGACGCTTTATTGCAGGATAGTTTTCAAAAAAGACAACTGCCTCTTCAAAACTCATATCCAACACCTCACTAATGCTTTTCCCCTTATATCTTACCTCAAGTGTTTCTCTGTTGTATCTTTTTCCGTGGCATGAAGGACATTCTACATATATTTCTGGCAAAAAGTTCATCTCAATAGTTTTTACTCCTGCTCCTTGACATTCTTCACATCGTCCACCCTTCACATTGAAAGAAAACCTACCTGCTTGATAGTTTCTAATCTTTGCAGTCGGTAACATAGCGTATAGTTTTCTTATTTGGTCAAACACGCCTATGAATGTAGCGGGATTACTTCTTGGAGTCTTACCTATTGGATATTGATTAATCTCTATTACCTTATCTATATTTTCTATTCCTTTTATATCCTTGTATGGAAGTGGCATTGCAGTAGAGCGATAGAAGTGTTTGCTTAAAATTGGGTGTAGAGTATTGTTTATAAGTGAGGACTTACCACTACCCGACACGCCTGTTACACACACCAAAACGCCAAGTGGCAAATGCAAATCCACATTTTTAAGATTATTTCCACTCGCTCCTAATAAATCTATATATAATCCGTTTCCTTTTCTTCTTTCTTTTGGCACTTCTATTTGTTTTGTGCCTTTAAGGTATTGACAAGTCAAAGAATCTTGTTTCAATAATTCTTGAGGCTTTCCTATTGCTGTTACCTTTCCGCCATTGACTCCTGCTCCAGGGCCAATATCCACAACGAAATCCGATTGCATCATCATATCTTTATCATGCTCAACAACAATGACCGAATTTCCTACATCTCTCAGCCTTTTCAAAGCATTAATCAAACGAATATTATCAGATTGATGCAGACCTATGCTTGGCTCATCTAATATATATAGTACATTTACAAGCTCCGAGCCGATTTGTGTTGCAAGGCGTATTCTTTGGCTTTCTCCTCCCGAAAGGCTTTTTGAACTTCTACCAAGATTCAAATACCCCACTCCTACATCTAAAAGGAATTTAATTCGAGTTTCTATCTCTCGTAGGATTTCGCTTGCAATAGTTAGTTTTCTTTCATCTAATTTCTTAGGCAGGTCTTTAATCCATTCTTGCAACTCTGTCAAATCCATCTTGGAAAGCTCAGCAACATTTTTTCCCTCTATCTTAAAACACAAGGATTCTTTCTTCAACCTATCACCACCACATTCAGGACAAGTTTTTTTCTCCATAAAACTCATTGCCCACTTTTGAATACTTACAGGCATTGTTTCATTAAATTGTGAGCTTATGAAATTAATCACTCCTTGAAAGCCCTCGCCTCTGTATTGCTCCTCTGTGTTTCCATAAAGCAAGATATTCATTGCCTCTTGACTTATGTCTTTAATAGGAGTCTTTAAGTCAAATCCATATTTCTTGCCTAAGTCTTGTATTTGCTTAATAAACCAAGAATTAAGGTTTGGTTTTCCAATAGGGACTAAGCCTCCTTGCATTATAGACTTTGTATCATCGGGAATAATCTTTGTAATCTCCACCAAACTCACCTCTCCCAATCCATTGCAGTGAGGACAAGCCCCGTAAGGAGAGTTAAACGAAAAGGTATTAGGCTCAGGCTCCGAATATGACAAGCCCGTAGAGGGACACATCAACATTTTTGAAAAATGACGCACCTCTTCCTTTTCAGAAAGTATCATTAGGTTTCCTTTTCCGTGTTGAAACGCAGTTGCAACGGACTTAGTCAAACGAGAATAGTTCTCCTCAGTAACTTTTAGCTTATCTACAACTATTTCTATATCGTGTACCTTATATCTATCTGTCCTTAAACCAAGGGTAATGTTTGTTATGACCCCATCAATTCTTACTTTCAAAAAGCCTTTCTTTGCAACAGATTCAAAAAGTTCTCTATGATGTCCCTTTCTTCCTTTTACAACAGGGGAAAGCACAACTATATATTCACCCTCATAGGTTTGCTTCAAAATATCCAATATCTGCTTTTCGCTATACTTTACCATCTTCTCTCCTGTTGCAAGAGAGAAAGCATCAGACACTCTCGCAAAAAGCAAACGCACCAAATCGTAAATCTCAGTTGTAGTGCCAACGGTTGAACGAGGGTTTTTATTAGTTGTTTTCTGCTCAATAGAAATCACAGGGCTAAGCCCCTCAATATATTCCACATCGGGTTTAGAAATAGTCCCAATGAAATTTCTTGCATACGAAGAAAATGTTTCCAAATAGCGTCTTTGTCCTTCGGCATATATGGTATCAAACGCCAAAGAACTCTTTCCACTACCGCTAAGTCCTGTAATCGTTACTAAACTATTACGAGGAATATCAACAGATATGTTTTGCAGATTATGAGTCCTTGCTCCCCTAATTATAAGTTTGCTTTCTTCCATAGATTATTAAAAAAACTTTGCAATAATACGAAAAAATGACAACAAAAGGCAAAAAATCAAGCAAAAACGTTGTCATTCTATTTTTTTTATTATCTTTGCACCGAGAAATTAACGTAAAATAACAAAAAATTATAAAAATAGTATGAAAAAAGCCTTATTCATTATCGGTTTATCTGCTCTTTTCATGACAGGTTGTCAAAACGGAGCAATGCAAGAGAGAGAAAAACAATTACAAGACTCATTTGCATCAGTTATGTCTGCTAAAAACGCAGAATTGGAAACCTTCTTCCAACAATTAAACGAAATAGAAACATCACTTACTGAGATTACATCTGCATATACTGATGTTGTAGAAGATGTTAATGCAAACGGCGAAACTTCTCAAGCAGCAGTAGCTGGCATAAAAGCTAAAATTTCAAAATTAGGCGATATATTAGCAGAAGACAAAGCTAAATTGAAATCTTTAAACAATCAAATATATCGTGCTAACAAACAAAACACAGAATTAAAGAACTTCGTTGCTTCTTTAGAATCAAGAATAGCAGAACAAGAAGCTCAAATCCAATCTTTAACTAAAGAAATAGAAAAGAAAAACGCTACTATCAAGAGCTTAGAAAAAGACGTAGCAGGTTTGAAAGAAGCTGACAAAAAGAAAAACAAACAAATAGCAGAAATTCAAGACGAACAATGCACTGCTTACTTTGCAATCGGAACTAAAAAAGAGTTAAGAGCAAAAAATATAGTTGATCGCAAAGGTGGTTTCATCGGTCTTGGAAAAGCAACAGTGCTTGCAGACAACTCTGACTTTGCAGCTTTCACAAAAATAGACACAAGAAACACACAAGAAATTCCTTTGACAGGTAAAAGAATAAAAATCGTAACTCCTCACCCTGAAACATCTTACTCATTAGAAGGAGACCCTAAACGTCCTACTTCAATCAGAATCATTAACCCAGACTTATTCTGGAAAGCAAGCAAATGCTTAGTAATAATGGTAGATTAGAGCATAATTTTTAATTGATATTTCATTTCATATCAAAGGCGGGATTTTTCAAATCTCGCCTTTATTTTTTCATCTCTTTGTTTTAGGAAATTATTTCTTTGAAATCGTAAATTATTCTTCGATAAGATTTATTTTTTCTTCGATGAAAGTTAATTACTCTCGGAGCGTAAGACTATTACAATCGGAGCGTAAGGCTATTACTATCGGAACAAAATTTTCTTAGTTCAAAGATAAGAAAAAAAATAGGGCAAGTTAATTGGTAAACTCGCCCTATCCATTTTTTATTTGAATAACTAACTACTATTTTCTTCTCTTTTGATTTCTACAAACCGCAGTTCCAACTGTTGCTCCACCTAA
>CALCUN010000112.1 GCA_937906975.1 uncultured Bacteroidales bacterium | reverse complement strand
TTTGACCATTAGAGCAATTTTGACTAAAAATATCATGAATTTTGACCATTAGGCCAAAAGTAGAGAAGTTTCCTATAACTTTTGTAATTAAATCTGTAGAAGATATTGAGGTGTTAAAGCAAAAATTACGTTTAGATGCCGTTAGAATATATGTTATAGAAAATATTGTTGATAAATATATGGAGTGTATAGAAGAAATAATAAATATACCTATATTATTACGATATTTTCAAGAATTAAGAATAAATGGAATGGCATCTAATGTTCTTAATGAGATAATTTTACAAAGTAAGATAGAGTTTAATTACGAAGAGGAATAAATTATTATAAACACACTTGTTTTTAAAAGCAAGTGTGTTCTAAGAGTGTTTTTACGCCTATGCCGATTAGGATTATACCGCCTAAGAATAGTGCAAAGCGTGGTTTGATAAAGCGTACTTTTTCGCCCATTCTTACGCCTATTAGTGAGATTACAAAGAGGGCAATGAAGATTATTGCAAGGGATATTAGGATTTGAAGGAAAGTGTATTTTAATGGAAAGCCTATTCCTACAACAAAAGCGTCCATAGAGGTTGCAAGGGCAAGGGTTAGTATTACTTTTATGCTGCTTATATCAAATATTTTTTCTTTTAGTTTGAATTGTCTGCCTTCCATTATCATTTTTATACCGATTATCGCAAGAAGAACGAAGGCTATCCAATGATCGACTTTTGACATGAAGATAAGAAAGACTTCTCCTAAAAGACTGCCTAATGAAATCATTAATACATGGAATATTCCAAAGCAAAAGGCAAGGAGTAATGTTCTTTTTTTGCACATACATTTTTGTAATCCACAGGTAATTGATACTGTGAATGAGTCCATTGAAAGGGCTATACCTAAAAGTATTACTTCTATTATAAATCCTATGCTAATCATTTTAATTTATTGGTTATGTTTATGAATTGTTCTACGGTTAATTGTTCTGCTCTTTTGGTTAGTAGTTCTGAGTCTATGTCTTCTAAGTTCATTCCAAGGGGTTTGAGGCTTTGTCTTAGCATTTTTCTTCTTTGGTTAAAGGCTGTTTTTACTACTTTTACAAATAGTTGTTCGTTACAGTCTAATTGTTGTACGTTGTTGCGTTTTAGTCTTATTACTGCTGATTTTACTTTTGGTGGTGGATTGAATACGTTTTCGTGTACGGTGAATAGGTATTCTATGTCGTAGTAGGCTGAGAGTAAAACGGAGAGTATGCCGTAGGTTTTGTTGCCTGAGTTTGCACATACTCTTTCTGCTACTTCTTTTTGAAACATTCCTACGAGTTGTGTGGCTTTGTCTTTGTTTTCAAATAGCTTAAATAGTATTTGATTTGAGATGTTATATGGAAAATTGCCCATTATGGCAAAGGTGTCTTGGTAAATGGTGCTTAAATCCATTTTGAGAAAGTCGGCTGATATTATGTTTTCTTGTAGGGAAGGGTAGTTATGGTGTAGGTATTCTACGCTTTCGGTGTCTATTTCTACGACTTTAAGGTGTTTTACTTTGGGATTTTCTATTAGGTATTTGGTTAGGACTCCCATTCCTGGTCCTATTTCCAATACGTCTGCTTCTTCTATAAGAGAATAGGCTATTTTCTCTGCTATTGTTTCGTCTTTGAGAAAGTGTTGCCCAAGGTGTTTTTTTGCTCTTACTTTTTCCATTGTTTTTTAATGAAAAAAAAAGGAAGCATAAGGTTGTATGCTTCCTTTTTGTGTGTGAATATTTTATTATTCTCCTAATTCTGCTCTTTGGAAAGCTGTAATTGTTAAGTCTTTGTCTATTTTTCTTAGATGTTCTTCTACACTTACTTTTGCTTCGCGAGTGTATTCTTGACTTAATAGTGTACTTTCTTTGAAGAATTTGTTAAGTTTGCCTTCTGCAATCTTTTCTACCATGTTTTCTGGTTTGCCTTCTTCTCTTACTTGTCCACGATATACTTCCATTTCTCTTTCTATAACTTCTGCAGGAACTGATTCTTTGTTCAATGCTACTGGACGTCCAGCGATTACTTGCATTGACATTTCTTTTCCTTCTTCGTCATATCCAGTTTTTGAAAGTCCTACAACTGATGCCATTCTGTTACCTGGGTGAATGTAAGCGTAAGTTGCTGCTGCTTCTATTGGAAGATAGTGAGAAAGTGTAATTTTTTCTCCTATTTTAGCAACTTGTTCTACAATCATTGTTTCAACGCTTAAACCGTTTATTGTTAAAGCCATTACTTCTTCCAATGATTTTGCTTTTGCATCAACTGCTGTTTGAAGTACTTCTCTTGTGAATGCTACGAAATCGTCATTTTTAGCAACGAAGTCTGTTTCGCAATTCATCATTATTACTGCTGCAAATGTTTTATCTGCGTTTACTAATGCTAAAACTGCTCCTTCGCTTGCATCTCTGTCAGCTCTTTTAGCAGCAAGTTTTTGTCCTTTTTCACGAAGATAATCTATTGCTTTATCCATATCGCCATCGCATTCAACTAAGGCTTTTTTACAGTCCATCATTCCGACTCCTGTACGTTTTCTTAGTTCATTAACGGCTGCAGCTGTTATATTTGCCATTTTATTTACGTTTAAAGGGTTCTTATTTCTTTTTTACTTGTCTTCTTGGACGTCTTTCTCCGTCTTCTGCAACAGCTTTAACTTTTTTAACTTTGTTTTGAGTTTCTTCTGGTGCAACTTCGTCGTCCAAAAGTTCTGTTGCTAATCTTTCTTCTGCTTCAGTTTCTTCTGCTTGGCGAGAATCTTTGTCCATTTTTCTTTCTTGACAACCTTCTTCTATTGCTTGGCAAACGTAATCCAATATCAAAGAAATTGATTTTGATGCGTCATCGTTTGCTGGAATAGGGAAATCAACTGCATTAGGGTCGCAGTTTGTATCAACCATTGCAAAAGTAGGTATGTTTAAACGTTTTGCTTCTGCAACTGCGATGTGTTCTTTGTTGATGTCAACGATGAACAAAGCAGAAGGTAAACGTGTAAGATCTGCTATTGAACCTAAGTTCTTTTCTAATTTAGCTTTTTCTCTTGTGATTTGCAATCTTTCTCTTTTTGAAATAGCTGTAGTGTCTTTGTCAGCTAATAATTTTTCTAAAGAGTTCATTTTTTTGATTGCTTTTCTGATTGTAACAAAGTTTGTAAGCATTCCACCAGGCCAACGTTCAGTTACGAAAGGCATGTTAGTTCTTTTTACTCTTTCTGCTACTATATCTTTTGCTTGTTTTTTAGTTGCAACAAACAAAATTTTCTTTCCTGATTTTGCAATTTGTTTTAAAGCTGCAGAAGCTTCTTCAACTTTTGCTGCTGTTTTGTGAAGGTCTATAATGTGGATTCCATTGCGTTCCATGTAAATGTATGGAGCCATTTTTGGATTCCATTTTCTTCTTAAGTGTCCAAAGTGAACACCTGCGTCAAGCATTTGATTAAAATCTATCATCTCTTTTTCTTTTTTGTTTACTTTCCTAATTTACTATCAATTGATAAGTAGTTGCTTTCTTACAAATCTTACCAATTTGGATACTAAACAATATCCATATATTAACGTTTGCTGAATTGGAAACGTTTTCTTGCTTTCTTTTGACCTGGTTTTTTACGTTCAACCATACGAGGGTCTCTCTTCAACAAGCCTTTTGCTTTTAAAGCGCTTCTGTCTTCAATGTTTACTTCGCATAATGCTCTTGCGATAGCCATACGTAAAGCTTCTGCTTGTCCAGAAATTCCACCACCATCAAGGTTTGCTTTTACATCATATTGTCCTTCTGCTCCGATTGTTTCGAAAGCTTGACGGCAAATGTATTGTAATGGTGCTGTTGGGAAGTATTCTTTGTAATCTCTTCCGTTAACGATTATAGCACCGTTGCCTTGTTTCATATAAATTCTAGCAACAGCACATTTTCTTCTACCTATAGTGTTTATTACTCCTTCCATATCTCTTATCTGATTTCGTTAAGGTTTACTAATCTTGGTTGTTGAGCTTCAAATTTGTGTTCTGCTCCTGCAACAACGTGAAGATTTCTATATAATTGACTTCCTAATTTATTTTTTGGTAACATTCCTTTTACAGCGTGTTCAACTATTCTTACTGGGAATTTAGAAAATAATTCTTTTGGAGTAGTGAAACGTTGTCCTCCTGGATAACCTGTATGTCTTACATAAACCTTATCAGTAAGTTTTTTACCTGTGAATCTTACTTTGTCAGCGTTTATTACTATTACATAATCTCCACAATCAGCGTTAGGTGTGAAGCAAGGTTTGTGTTTACCTCTTAATATGTTTGCAACTTTTGTTGCTAAACGTCCTACAACTTCGTTTTCAGCATCAATAACTATCCATTCTTTTTTAGCATTTTCTTTGCTTACTGATACTGTTTTATAGCTTAATGTTCCCATTTCTGCCTTTTTATTCTACGTTTTTACAAAATTAAATTAAACTTTTTTGTTGAACTTCTTAGAGTCAAACGGGCAAGTAAGACCTTTGTCATTCAACAACTTACACTTTCCAATTTAGTTCACCATAGGATAATAACGGGTCGCTGATTACCTAAATTGGAGTTTGCAAAATTACTACTTTTTCTTTATAACACAAGAAATTATGTAAAAAAATCATACTTTTGCCTAAAAAAAGAAATAATTTTTCAATGGAAGAATATCAAAAGATAAAGACCACAATAAAGGATTGGGACGAGGCGGATCGTCCTCGCGAGAAAATGATGAATTTAGGAAGACAATCCCTAACTAATGCGGAACTTCTTGCAATTATTCTAGGAGGAGGCAATAAGGAAAAGAACGCTGTGGAACTTGCGAAGGAGATTTTAATGAGTGTTGATAACAATTTGGCTGAGTTATCTAAACTTTCATACAAGGACTTTTGCAATCGCTTTAAAGGAATAGGACCTGCAAAAGCAATTAGCATAGTTGCTGCCTTAGAACTTGGATATAGAAGAAAACAATCTGCAAGTTTGCAACGTCCTATCATCAATTCTTCTGCCGATGCTTACTCTGCTCTTGCACAATACTTGTTAGATAAAGATGTGGAAACGTTTTGGGTAATTCTTTTAGCAAATAATAATAAGATAATAAAGGTAGTTCCTATTAGCAACGGAGGAATGAATGAAACACTTGTAGATAGAAGAGTGATTTTCAAAGCAGCCTTAGAATACAACGCTGTAAAAATAATCTTAGCCCACAATCACCCAAGCGGAGAATTAAAACCAAGCCAAGCAGACATAAACACTACAAGAACAATCCTTGAAGCAGGCAAACTAATGTCAATACAATTATTGGACCATATAATAATAGGAAATGATGATAACTATTATAGTTTCTTAGATAATGGAATAATATAAAAAAAAGTGGAGTTTCCTTCACGAAAACTCCACTTAAAAAAAAGTATTTCCTTTAAGGTTTATTTTGTTGTTAAACCGTATGCTTTAAATTCGCCAGAAAATTCTTCAATCAATTCAGGTGCATCAAGTATACTGCTAAGTCCTGATATGTCATTTAGAAGAGAAGTTTTTACTCCACCACCTTCAAATGTACCTTCCACCCAAGTAGAAGTAACTTTTGTTAAAGTAATTGTACCATACAAAGCTGTCATACCATCTTCCTCTATTCCAGAAGTAGGAATGTAAACTAAGGTGTTTTCCATTGAAGAAAAGTTATCAATATTTCCCACAGCTTCTAAAACATTCTTTCCTAATCCAAGAGTTTTCTTGCCAATGGCAGCATCTTTCACCTTTATAGCAACAGATTGCTTAACATTAGTAGCAGTAATGAAAGTGTTATTTTCATTAGAGTAAAACAAAGCAGCAGGAATATGGAAAGTTTCTTTTCCAATAGTAATATCCATTTCACCTGCCAAATCTTCTACATTTTCACAAGCTGAAAACGTAAAAATAGCCATAAATAAAGCCAATAATTTCAATAAATTATTTTTCATTTTCTTAAAGTTTAAGTTGTTTTTCTTTTGCAAAATTATTATTTTTCTTCACAATGACAAAATTTATAACTACTTTTGCAAAAGAAATTACAGAATACATGAACAATTTAATAAGATTTTTAAAGAGATACTACTTTATTTTTCTTTTTCTCCTTTTAGAAGGGGTGGCAATCTATTTAATATCTCAAAATTCCTATCATCAAGGCTCGGCAATAGTTAATATCGCAAACAATATCTCAGGAAGTATTTACGATAAGACCAATAAAATTACAAAATACTTCTACTTAGCATCGGTAAATGAAGCCTTGTCAAAAGAAAACGCAATGCTAAGAAGCCAAATCGAAAACTCATACGTTAAATTTACTGAAAAAGAAATGCAAGTTGAAGACACCGTCTATAAACAACGCTTTACATTCATAGAAGCCTCAGTTATTTCTAAAACAATTAACAAAAGAAATAACTTTTTTATGCTCAACAAAGGAATGTCTAACGGCGTGATGAAAGATATGTGTGTTATAACACCAAACGGCTTGCTTGGATTGGTAGTAAATGCTACTTCCAACTTCTCACTTGTGATGACAGTTTTGCATCAAGACACAAAAATAGCAGTAAAGAACAAACGCACACAAGCAACAGGTACAATGGTATGGGAAGGTGGCGATTACAGAATAGGACAAATAAAAGAAATGCCATCATCTATACCTTTAAAGAAAGGAGATACGCTAATCACAAGCGGATATTCAAGAAACTATCCAGAAGGTATAGAAATAGGATACATAAAAACCTTTGAAAAAGACCCATCAACAGGATTTTTTGATATAGAATTTGAGTTTTCAGCCGACTATAACAAATTAGAATATGTTTATGTGGTGAAAAACCTATTTAAATTAGAACAAGATATATTGGAAAAAAGCATAAAAGAAAATGAGTAAGACTATTTTCACAACGATTTTAGAGTTTGTATTAATTGCTTTGGTGCAAATACTATTGCTAAACAACGTTCACTTGTTTGGATATATGCAACCCCTATTATATATATGGTTTATAATATTACTACCTAATAACTTCCCAAAATGGTTAGTGATGATTTTAGGCTTTTTGATGGGATTGACCATGGATTTATTCTCCTCACAATTAGGATTCCATACTGCAACAGCCACACTCACAGCCACACTAAAACCACTCTTGCTTTCATGGTTTATAAACAACTTTGACAACAACACATTCCGTCCTTCAATAGCAGAAATGGGTTTCTTGTCATTCTTAGGTTTTGCTTCCATAGTAGTTTTGCTACATACCTTAATTTATTTCTTTATAGAATCCTTTAGTTTCACAGAAATTTGGAGACTACTTCTTAGGATAATTTCTAGTACCGCAGTGAGCATAATACTAATAGTTATTTGCGATACGCTGTTTATAAAAGCAAAAATAGATTAAACTATTTACCTCAAAAAAGTCTAAGAAATATTTTTTTAAAGCAAAGAAATCTTAAATTTTTTCTTTGCTTTATAGAATTATTTCTTAGAAAAAATTTGCTTAGGTTAGAAAAAAATATTAGTTTTGCGTTTTCTTATATAATGTAATAATAATTTAAAAAAATATAGCGATGAATAAATTACTTTTGTTGGGAGATGAGGCAATCGCACAAGGAGCAATAGACGCTGGATTATCAGGCGTATTTGCTTATCCTGGCACTCCTTCCACTGAAATAACAGAGTATATACAAGACTCTAAGCAAGCAAAAGAATTAGGCATAAGAAGCAATTGGGCTGCTAACGAAAAAACAGCTATGGAAGCAGCTTTGGGTATGAGTTATGCAGGAAAAAGAGCGATGTTCTGTTGTAAACACGTTGGAATCAACGTTGCAGCAGACCCATTTATGAACTCAGCAATCACAGGAGCTAATGGAGGTTTGATTTACATAGCAGCAGACGACCCAAGCATGCACTCATCACAAGATGAACAAGACTCACGTTTCTATGGCGACTTTGCTTTGATACCAGTCTTAGAACCAAGCAACCAACAAGAAGCATACGATATGGTACACTACGGATTTGAATTATCAGAACGTTTCCACGTACCAGTAATGATGAGAATCACAACACGTATGGCTCACTCTCGTGCAGGCGTTGTTAGAAAACAAGAAGTAAAAGCACAAAACAAAATAACTTTACCAGAAAAGAAAAACCAATTCATCTTACTTCCTGCAAACGCAAGAGTACAATACAGAGAACTTTTAGCAAAACAAGAAGGTTTGATGGCAGCTGCTGAAACAGACGGCTTCAACAAATACTTTGAAGGTAAAGATAAATCAGTAGGTATAGTAGCATGCGGAATCGCATACAACTACTTAATGGAAAACTTCCGTGAAACAGAATGCCCTTATCCAGTATTGAAAATCAGTCAATACCCAATGCCAGAAAACTTACTAAACAAATTATATGACGAATGTGATTCTGTATTAGTATTAGAAGAAGGACAACCATTATATGAAAGACTAATCAAAGGCGTACTAAACAAAGGAAAACAAATTAAAGGACGTTTAGACGGTTCTCTACCAAGAACAGGAGAATTAAACCCTAATTTAGTTGGAAAAGCATTAGGTTTGAACGTAAAAGAAGGATTTGCAATTCCTGATTTAGTAGCTCCAAGACCTCCAAAGTTATGTGATGGATGTCCACACATAGATTCTTACACTGCTTTAAACGAAGCAATGAAGTCTTACGGAGAATACAAAGTATTTGCAGACATAGGATGTTACACATTGGGAGCATTACCTCCATTGAAGTCAATTTACACAACTGTTGATATGGGAGCATCTATCACAATGGCAAAAGGAGCAGCAGAAGCAGATCTTCGTCCAACTGTAGCTGTAATTGGAGATAGTACATTCACACACTCAGGAATGACAGGCTTACTTGACTGCGTTGTAGATAACGTTCCTGTTACAGTAATGATACTTGACAACGGCATTACAGGTATGACAGGTTCTCAAAAGTCATCTGCAACAGGTAGAATCGAAAGTATTTGTCAAGGAATAGGAGTTGACCCTGCTCACATAAGAGTAATAAACCCACTTCCAAGCAAATTAGAAGAAAACATCAAAGTTATACAAGAAGAATTGGAATACCAAGGCGTTTCAGTAATCATTCCAAGAAGAGAATGTATAGTTTGGGCGAATAAAAAACGTAAAATGGCTAAAAAAGCTAAATAATATAGAAAGGAGATTGATATGAAAATAGACATAATATTGTGTGGAGTAGGCGGAATGGGAGCATTAAGTTCTGCTGCAATCATTTCAAAAGCTGCTTTAAGCATGGGAATGTATATGAAACAAGCAGAAACTCACGGAATGAGCCAAAGAGGAGGAGATGTACAATCTCACTTACGTCTTAGCGATGAGCCAATCGCATCAGACCTTATTCCAGAAGGAGAATGCGACATAATCCTTTCAGTAGAACCAATGGAAGCATTACGTTACTTACCATTCTTAAACAGAGAAACAGGTTGGATTATCACAAACCAAAACCCATTTGTTAATATTCCAAACTACCCAGAACTTGACGGAGTACTTGCAGAAGTAAAGAAAATAAAAAATCATATTCTTTTTGATGCAGATGCAATAGCAAAAGAAGTAAACAATCCAAAAGGAACAAACATGGTTGTTCTTGGAGCCGCTTCAAAATACCTACGCATAGACATCGAAAAATTAGAAGACGCAGTACGCAGTATCTTCGGAAAAAAAGGCGATGCAGTTGTTGATGCAAACATAGCAGCGTTAAGAGCAGGTAGAGCTGTAGCAGACAAAATGTAATTTTTGATTTTTAGGTATAAAAACTGAATAGAGCACCCCTAAAAAGGTGCTTTATTCTTTTAATAAGCCATTTTATGAAAATAACACTTGGATTTGGAAGCAATTTAGGCGAGAGAAAAGAAATAATACTTCAAGCCTACACCTTATTAGAAGAAAAATTAGGAAAGAAAACGCAAGAATCTACAATGATAGAGACAGAAGCATGGGGATTTGAAAGCGAAAACCTTTTCCTAAACTCCGTTGCAGTCTTTGAAACCGATAAAACTCCAAGAGAAAGCCTTGTAATTTGCAACGAAATAGAAGCATTGCTTGGTAGAAAACGTAATCTAAATGCCACAACATACGAAAATCGTCCAATAGACATAGATATTTTGTTTTATGAAAACGAAATAATAGATGAAATTGACCTAAAAATTCCACATCCTTTGATAGAAAAAAGAGATTTCGTACTAATACCATTAGAAGAATTGATGCCAGATTTTATTCATCCTGTATTAAATAAAAAAATCAATGATTTTAGAAAATAAATCATTGATTTTTTTATTTTTTTCTTTGAAATATTTTAAAAAATCTTAGAAATTAATTCTTAATCCAAGATTGAAATTTGTCATTTTAATATAATCTCTCTCGCTTGTTGAGTATTCCTTAATTAACAAATTATCTGATTCGGAAAATTCTGCAACTTTTGGTTTCGCAGTAATGCTTGAAAATTCAGAAACAAAGGAAAGATTTTTGTTTATTTCATAAGAAAGAGATAAACCTAAACTTGAACCAATTGTATTTGAATTAAAACCATATTCATTGTTGTTAAGTGTTACATTATTCCAAACACTCATTAACCCAATACCAGCAGTTGGGTGAATAGTTAGCCTATTTACTTTAAAATTCCAACCAACTGCTATTTCAGAATATAGTATTGATGCTTGCTCTTTTAATTTTATTGCATTATTGAAGTCTTGTTTAAAATCTACTCCTGTTAAAAGAAGGTTCAATTTAATAAACGCATTTAGTTTTGTGTTATATCCAAAAGAGAATTTTGTGTTTATAGCATTGTAATTCTTCATTTGGTTTTGATTTTCGTTGAGAGATAACCCAGAATTAGAGAGAAAATCTGTTTTTCCGTAATCTAATCCCACAAATAAACCACTATTCTTTTCTTGACCAACAAGATTCGCCGTGAAAACTAAGCATAATAATACTGAAATAACTTTTTTCATATTTATATTAATTTAGATCCTTTTTGCAAAAATAAAAAAAAACGGATATATGCAAAAAAATAAAGAGAAAAATGTGATTTTTACATTTAAATTTAAACTTTAGACAAATTATTTATTTGGAAAATGTCAAATTTTAGCAAATTATTTATTTGGATTTTGTCATTTTTTAAGGAATTATTTGTTTGGAAAATGTTAGATTGTAGAGATAAATATGTGAAATTCAATAAGAAAATAAGAAACCGCAATAAAGCAGGTTTTCATTTGCCTGATTTATGCGGTTTTTATATTAGTTTCAATTCTTTAATCTTTAAATAACGCCTCTGATATCCCAAATGTGAGAAATATTGTGGCGGTCAAGGTATTCTTTCATGCCTTCTACTACTTCTAATCCTATGCGTGGGTTTACGAAGTTTTGTGTTCCTATTTGTATTGCGCTTGCTCCGGCAAGTATGTATTCTATTGCGTCTGTTGCGTTAGTGATTCCGCCCAAGCCAATAATAGGAATTTTTACTGCTTTGGAGGTTTGGTAAACGCATCGTAAGCCTATTGGTTTTATTGCAGGACCTGATAAACCTGCTGTTATGGTTGAAAGTAATGGTTTGCGTTTTTCAGCATCTATTGCCATACCTAAAACTGTGTTTATCATAGAAAGGCTGTCTGCTCCTGCTCCTTCAACGGCTTTTGCTATCTCTGCTATTGAGGTTACGTTAGGAGAGAGTTTTACAATCAAGTGTTTGTTGTAGATTTTTCTAACTGCATCTACTACTTCGGCTGCCATTTTTGGGTCTGTGCCGAATCCCATTCCTCCTTTTTTTACGTTAGGGCAAGAAATGTTTAATTCTATTGCAGGAATGTGTTCTAAGGCGTTTACTTTTTCTGCTACTTTTATGTATTCTTCTATTGTAGAGCCTGATACGTTTACTATTACGTTTGTTTTGTAGTGTTTGATTTCGTGATATGTGTGCTCGCAAAAGTAATCTACTCCTTTGTTTTGTAGTCCTACTGCGTTTATCATTCCCATTGGGGTTTCACACATACGAGGAGCAGGATTGCCTTCTCTTTTTTCGCCTGTTGTGCCTTTAACTATGATTGCTCCAAGTTTTTGTACGTCAAAAAAGTCTTCGTATTCAAGTCCAAATCCAAAAGTTCCCGATGCTGTCATTACGGGATTTTGAAATTCTAAATTGCCTAATTGTATTTTTAATTTTTCCATTGTTCTTGCTTTTACCAAATTATATCTTTTGCATTAAATACAGGACCTTCTGTGCAGGTGCATTTGTGTCCTTCGGTTGTGTTTTGTACGCAACATAAGCATGCTCCTATTCCGCATGCCATTTTGTTTTCTAATGATGCGTAACATTCTATATTGTTTTTTAAAGCGTTTTCTGATATTGCTTTCATCATAGGAGTTGGTCCGCAAGTATAGATTACATTGTGAGTTTGAGCGAATATGCTGTGTTCTGTAACTAATCCTTTTTCTCCTCTGCTACCGTCTTGTGTGGAAATATAGACATTGGCACATTTTTCAAATTCGTCTAATGCTATCATTTGTTCTTGGCTTCTAAATCCTAAGAGTACGTCTGCTTTTACGCCTTTTTCTTGGAATTTTTTTGCTAAGTATAATAGCGGTGCTATGCCTACTCCTCCGCCTATCAAGAGTGGTTTTTCTCCTTTTAAAGAAAAACCGTTTCCTAATGGATAGATAAGGTTTACTTCTTCGCCTTCTGAAATTTTTGCTAATTCTTTTGTGCCTTGTCCTACGGTTTGGATTATCAGGCTTAGTTCATTTGTTTGATAATCTACGTCATTGATTGATATTGGACGGCGTAATAATACTTTGCTATCAGAGTTTATTTGGACTTCTACGAATTGTCCTGCTTTTATTTCGGGAAGGGTTTTTGTGGCTTTTAGTTTTAGTTTGTAAAAGCTTTGATTGAGAAATTTCTTCTCGCTCACTATAAAATTATCACAATGTTTCATACCTGTTTTTTACTATTAAAGGTTAATTTTGAACGACAAATATACAAGAAAATCTTTAATTTGTGAATTTATAACTATCTTTGCAACTTAAATTTTTAAAAAAATAGATAAAATGGGAGTTTCTATAAAGCATTTATTGGCAATTGCGGTAATGTTTTTTTGCTTCACTTCTTGTGAGGTAGAGTTTGACCCAAATGAAGATTGGAAGGCTGTAACAGTGGTTTATGGTTTGTTGGACCAAGATGAAGATACAACTTTTGTAAGAGTGCAAAAGGGTTTTCTTGGTAGTGGTAATTATTTGGATTTTTCAAGAGTGAAGGATTCTATTTATTATAATCCTGAGGATATTGATGTGTTTATGGTGTCTTATTACCCTTGGGAAGGTGATAATGTGATAAGAGATACTTTTTGGTTTAACTATACAGAGTCTTATAATAAGGAGAATGGAGATTTCTATTCGGAAAGTGCTCCTGTTTATTATTGTGTAACTCGCGGAAAGTTGAATCACACTGAGGCTTTAAAGCAAGAGTATAAGATTATTGTGAGAAATAAAAAGACTATGGAGGAAACAACTGCTTCTGCTCGTTTGATAGGGGATTATGATATAGTTGCTCCTGGTAGTTATATGCAATTTCAAAATAGAGCTGGGAAACAAGTCTTGAATTGTCAGTGGTATAATATTAATTCTTCTGTGGCAAGTCGTCATGAAGGTATAATGGCAAAGATGTATCAGCCTGTTATAAGATTTTATTACAGAAAAGATGGTAATGAGACTTTTGTGGATATTCCTTTCGCAACTCAATTGGCAAAAAATCCTAATCCAGGTGTTTTAATGAGTTTAAATATTGAATTGGACTTTTTGCTTGATGGCTTGGAAAAGGAATTAAAGGGACAGTCTTGTTCATGGACAAATAGAGCTTATATGTTTGAGTTGTATGTTTCGTCTTGCGATTTGAATATGTATGAGTATTATAGTAATTCGCGTCAAGAAAGTGCTCAACTTGTTGATAAGCCTATTTATACTAATGTAAATAATGGCTATGGCTTGTTTGCTGCAAGAAGACAAAATATAAAAATAAGATTTGTTCACTTAGATGAAAAGGTAACACTGGCGTTAAAACAATGGATAAACGACTAAAAAATTACTCGTTTTGAGATAATTTTGTATCTTTGCAGGTTGATTTTAATAGAATAATATATATATAAGGTATAAGATATGAATGTAACAAAGGAAATGACAGGTGATTTAACAGCTGTCTTAAAGGTTGAA
>CALCUN010000111.1 GCA_937906975.1 uncultured Bacteroidales bacterium | reverse complement strand
TTATTTCGCTAAAATGCGACAAAAACTACGTTAAATCAAAGGAAAAATCAGCAAATTTAAGGCTTTAAAAAGTTAAGTCTTTGATTTCGTGTCATTTGCTTAAAGGCTTATATTTTCAATATTTGCAATCAGAAATCTTTTGTTTGAAAATTCTTTACGCCTTAGGCGTTAAGTGGTGGGAAATCGTGTTTATCTATCACCAATATCCCCTCTTCTATTCTTCAGCTACGATTTTCAAAATATCTTCTCCGTATTTCTCTATTTTTTTCACGCCTAATCCTTTGATTTTTCCTAAATCTATTATGGTTTTTGGGCGTTTTTTGACTATTTCTTGTAGGACAGAGTTTGAGAATACGCAAAAGGCTGGTAGTTTTTCGCTATCGGCTTGGTTTTTTCGCCATGTTTTGAGTTTTTGGTAAAGGTCGTCGAGTTCTAAGTCTTTGGGTTTGTCTTCTATTTCTGTGATTTTGCTAATGTTTCTAACGAAAGAGGAATATGATTTTAATTCTAATTTATCGCCTATTGCTAATAATTTATATTTATAGGAAAGAAAGGCTTTTAGGTCAAAGTCTTCGTTTATTAAGTAGTTGAAATATCTTTGTTTCAACTCTACTTCTATCATAAATTCTTGTAAGACTTCTTCTATGTCTTCTTGTCCATTGTTTTCTTCTACTTCTAATTTTGATAGGAAATAGACTAAGGAGTATATTATTTCTATTTTTTCAGAGAAATATTTAGCGGCTTTTACTGCTCTTTCGTATAGGGTTTTGGTTTCTAAGTTTGCAAAAGAGTATTCTATGATACGTTCTATTTGTGCTTGGAATTTTGTTTCTACTTGTACTATATCTGAAACGATTTCTTTATAGTAGTCTTGGATTGTGAGGAAATTATCTCCTATTTCGCTTTTTAGGTAAAGTTCACATAGGTAGAAAAGTTTTGCGTTCAAAGTCCTAATTTGCTCACAATTAAATATTTCTTTTACATTCTGAGAATAGTAAAGAAAATTGTCTTTTAAAAATCCTTCTTCTGTTGGAGGGTTATTTTCTTGTTCAACATTGAACTTGTCAATCAATACATCGGTTATCACAGCGTTAGGATTGAATCGTTTAGATAGATACATACCTTCTAAATTTCTACATCTACTAAGTGCAACGTAAAACTGACCGTGTGCAAATGAGTTGTCGGCATCTATTATTGCTTTCTCAAAGGTCAATCCTTGGCTTTTGTGAATTGTTATCGCCCATGCAAGTTTTATAGGATATTGAGTAAAAGAGCCAATCACTTCTTGTTTGATTTCTTTTGTCTTTTTATTTAGTTCATACTTGTATCTTTCCCATGTATATTTTGTTACCTCTATTCTTTGTCCGTCTTCGTCTTTTTCTACTACTATTCTGTCTTCACTAAGTTCTACTATCTTTCCTATTGTGCCGTTGTAGTATCGGCGTTTCTCACCAATAGGTGTGTCGTAGTCGTTTTTCAAAAACATTACCTGCGCTCCTTCTTTCAATTCCAATACTTCTGCATTTGGAAACAATCGATAGTCAAATTCTCCTTCGATTTCTGCTTTAAAAGTGTAGGATTTGTTTTTGATTAGCATTAGTTTATCCTCGTTTATCTTGTTTGCCTGATGGTTATGCGAACAAAGAATGATAAAGCCATCGTTGTTTTGAGTAAATATTAAGGGGTTGTATCTCTCGTTTAATTGATTTATAATTTCTTTCGTTATGATATTATCTCTAACGTGGTTGAGGATATTGATAAAACGAGAATCGCTTTGACGATATATGTGTTGTAGGGTGATTGTCTGATAACGTGTTTCTTGCAATACGCGTGAGGAAAAGAAATATGGTGTTTGGTAATATTGTTTTAGAAAATCCCATTCTTCTTGCTTTGCTACGGGTGGTAATTGACTTAAATCGCCTATCATTAATAGCTGAACGCCTCCAAAGGGTTTATGACTTTCTGTTTTGCGAAGCTTTCTTAAAATAACATCTATTTGGTCTAAGACATCAGCCCTTACCATTGAGATTTCATCTATCACAATTAGTTCAAGGCTTCTAATCAAATTGAGTTTGTTTGTGCGGATTTGTTTACGTTTTACCACACCGCCGGGAATATATGGCAAGAAATCTAATTGAAAAAAGGAGTGTATGGTCACTCCTTCGCAATTCAATGCCGCAATACCCGTTGGTGCAAGTACTACGTAACGTTTAAATAATGTATCTTTAAGACTTTTTAAAAAAGTTGTCTTACCTGTTCCTGCTTTTCCTGTGAGAAAAATATTGATATTGGTTTGTTCAATATATTTTCTCGCAAATTCTAATTGTGGATTACTGCTCATAACAAGCAATTAGTTGGAAAACTATTTTCTTGCTATAACTCTCTTTGCTGCTTCTACTATATTGTTTGCTTTTAAGCCATATTTTTCCATCAAAGCATCAGGTGTACCACTTTCTCCAAAGCAATCGTCTATTCCGATAAACTCCATTGGTTTTGGATTGTTACGAACAAGAAGCTGTGCTATGCTTTCGTTTAATCCTCCATTGAATTGGTGTTCTTCACAGCCAACAACGCAATTTGTTTTCGCAACTGATTTTAAGATTGCTTCACTATCAAGTGGTTTTATTGTGTGAATGTCTATCACTTCTGCACTTATGCCTTCTTCTTCTAAGATTTTAGCTGCTTGAAGTGCTTCCCAAACTAAGTGTCCTGTAGCTACAAGTGTTACGTCTGTACCTTCGCTAAGTACAATAGCTTTTCCGATTTCAAAAGGCATATCTTCTGGAATGAATACTGGCACTTTTGGTCTTCCATAACGAATATAAACCGGGCCATTGTATTCTGCTGCTGCGATTGTTGCGGCAATAGTTTGGTTATGGTCGCAAGGATTCAACACTACCATATTAGGTAACATTTTCATCATGCCTATATCTTCCAATATTTGGTGAGTTGCTCCGTCTTCTCCTAAGGTTATACCTGCGTGTGAGCCTGCAATTTTTACGTTTGTATTGGAATATGCTACTGCTTGACGTATTTGGTCATATACTCTACCTGTTGAGAATGCTGCAAAGCTACTTGCAAATGCTACTTTACCGCTTAATGCTAATCCTGCTGCTATTCCTATCATGTTTGCTTCGGCTATTCCGCATTCTATCATTCTTTCTGGAAAGGCTTCTTGAAACAAATCCATTCTTACCGAACCTATAAGGTCTGCACATAAGGCTACTACATTTTCGTTTCGCTTTCCTGCTTCTAAAAGACCTATTCCAAATCCTGAACGTGTGTCTTTACTACCTAATTGAGGATATTCTTTCATATTTCGTTTATTTATTTTGCTAAAGTTATTGTTGTGGTTTTATTTGATTCTATTTTAAATTCTTTAATCTGTGTTTGAGAGGTCTTAGTGGCGTTTTTGTCTTTCAAAACCACCATATATTGTCCTGGAAGTAGGTTAATATTTTCTGTTTGTAAACCATCTTCAAGATTACATACCCATTTTGTTTCTTCACTGTCCTTTACAAAAATACTTCCTACGCTTTCCAATTTTCCTTTGTTTAAAACAAGTATTCCTGAGGCTGGAATTTCTATTGTAGTTGTTGAACTTTGTCCTATTTCTACGTTTTCAATTCTCAGTTTTGGTAAGGTAAGTATTTCTAAGTCGTATTTACCTACCAAATACTTCTCAACCTTATTCAATTCTTGTATATTGACAGTCTCTGTCTTGCCACTCTCTCTTATGATTGCGGAAATATTGTTGTTTTTCAGTTTTGATTTGTCTGAAAATCTTATAACCATATTTCCTTGTGGTGTTTTGATTGGTATAATGGTGTGTCTGCCAACTTTTAACTGCACATTCTCTTCCTTAACAGGTGGAAGCGTGTGAATTACTATGTCATAATTCAACAAAGGGTCTAAAATCAAAGTGTCAGATAAGCCTTTGGTGTTAAAAGTGTGCATAAAGGTATATTTTAACTGCTTGCTTTGACTATCGTAAAAGGTCATCGGAATGTTTGTCTCGCTTGGCTCCATATTAGAGTCTAAAAGATTTACTTGACAGCTTGTGTTGTTGAATACTTGTGCTACTATGTTGTTAAGGGCTTTTGAAAATTCTATTTCGTTGTTTACCTCATAGTAGGTGCCTGCACAAGCAAATTCTTCTTTCAATCCTTTTCCAATTCCAATTATGAAAGGCTTTAAAAATGCTCCTTTTTCTTGTAATTGTTTTGAAGCCATGCAAACATCTCCTGAACATTCATCAACTCCATCTGTGATAAGAATGACTATGTTTCGTGAGTTGTCGCTTTCTGGAAAGTCTTTTACACATTTTTCTAATGTGTAGGCTATTGGTGTTGTACCTTTTGGCACAAGGGCTTTGAGTTTCGATTTGATTTGTTCGGTGTTGTTAGGATAAAAACTTACTTCCAATCTTGTATCATCGCAGTTTTGTGGCGGATAGTCTTTGGTGTGTCCGTAGGCTCTTAGCGCCATTTCAACACTTGGCTTGTTTGCCAAGGTATCTACTATGTTTGATAATAGATTTTGTGCAATTTTTATTTTAGTATTGCTTTGCCACATTCCATACATGGTGTTTGAGCAATCTAAGATAAAGAGTATTCTTGTTTTTTGATAAGAATCCTCACGCATCACTTTAACTCCTCTTGGTTGTGCTAAAAGGGGAAGTGTTGCAAGGCTTATTGCAAAAAATAATACAAAGTATTTTGTAAGTTTTGTTCTCAAAACGACAGGGTGTTTTTAAAAATCTCCTAATGTTTCTTTTAATTGGGCTAAGGCTGCTTCGGCTTGTTCGTTGTTTGGAGGTGTTCCGTGCCATTTGTTTTTGTTTTGCATGAAATCAACTCCGTATCCCATTTGTGTTTGCATAAGAATCACAACCGGTTTGCCTTGTTTTGCTTGTTGTTTTGCTTGGTTCAATCCTCTAATTGTGTCAGCCATATCATTTCCTTGCATTTCTACTATGCTCCAGTCAAAGGCTTCAAATTTTGCTCTTAGGTTTCCAAGTGAACATACTTGGTCGGTTGTACCATCTATTTGTAATCCGTTTACGTCTATGATAGATATTAGGTTATCTACCTTATTTGCTCCTGCAAACATTATAGCTTCCCAAATTTGTCCTTCTTGTAATTCTCCATCTCCGTGAAGTGTATAGACTAATTTGTCGCAAGAATTGTATTTTTTTGCTAATGCTGCTCCTATTCCTACTGATAAGCCTTGTCCTAATGAGCCTGAGGCTTGTCTTACGCCAGGTAGATTGTCGTGAACGCTTGGGTGTCCTTGTAAGCGTGTACCTAATTTACGGAATGTTGCAAGTTCTGATACAGGGAAATAGCCTCTGCGTGATAAAACACTGTAAAGAACTGGTGAGATGTGTCCATTTGACAAAAAGAACATATCTTCTCCTTTGCCTTCACGTTTAAAGTTTTCTACATCTAAGCTCATGATTTCAAAATACAAGGCTGTCATTACGTCTGCACAGCCTAAGCTTCCGCCTGGGTGGCCTGAGGAAGCTGAATTTGTCATTCGTATTATGTCTCTTCTAACTTGTGTTGCGATGTCTTGTAATTCAGTAATTGTTGCCATTTTGCTACGTTTTAATTCGTTGCAAAGGTAGGTATTTTCTATGGAATTAACAAAGAAATTCTTATCTTATAAGCATTAATTCGCCTTTTTGTTGCGAGCTTTCGCCTTTTGGTGTGATGAATTTCACAACATAAACATATACTCCTTGGGGTTGTGGAGAGCCTTTATAGGTCCCGTCCCAACCATATTCTATGTTGTTGGAAGTAAATACAAGTGTGCCGTTTGAAGAGTAAATATCCATTCTGTAATCTTTTAATTCTGTGAAGGCTGGCTTAAAAATCGCATTCTTATCTGCTGCCTCTGGAATGAAAGCATTTGGAATAAATAGTTTTAATCTGTTGGTTATTTCCTCTACTTCTGGAGTTTTTTCTTCAACTATTTGTTCCGCTATTTTTTCTTCAATAATTGGTGTGATTTCTTTTTGTTTTATTTCTGTTTTTTGAGGATTTTTTATTGCTATTTCTTGTTTTTCTTCTATTATTTTAGGCTCTTGTTTCTCTATTTTTACCTCTTTTTGAATTGGTGTTGAAACAACAATATTTTCTTGTTTTTCTTCAACAATTTTTTCCTTTGAAATAATTTCTGTTTCCTTAGGAATATTTTTATTTTCCTTTGAAAAAATTTCTGTTTTCTTAGAGATTTTTTCAGCACTCTTTACCTCTTGTGTAAGGGGCTTTGTTTCAGCGTTTTGAAGTGGAGTGAAAACCAACACTCCTACAAAGCCTACAAGCAAAAGTGAAGAAAGGGCAATTGCTGTTTTTAAAAGAAAATTATTTGGTCGTATTTGCTTTTCTATTTTTTGCCACATATCCTTTTGAGGTGCTTGCTCGTAATTTTCTAATCGTTGTTTGATTTGCTCAAAATTAAATTCTTTATTTTCCATATTCATTATTTTATCTTATTTAACATTTCTTGTAAATTCTTCTTTGCTTTATAGTTTAACCCTCTTAGGGTGCTTTCATTTTCTTCTAATTGTTGAGAAACTTCCTTGTAGGAATATCCTTCTATTTCTATGAGATTGAAAATTATTCTTTGTCTATCGGGTAGTTGATTTATGGCTTCGAGTATTTCTTGATTCGATATTTCATCTAATTGCAAGGGTAATTCTCCTATTGCTATTGATTCTAAGTCGGTGTTTAAGTTTGCTTTGTCGTAACGATAGTAATTGAGTGCAAAATTAACAAAGAGTTTTCTCAACCATGCTCCTAATGGTCCTTGAAAGTTGTATTTATGAATTTGATCAAAAGCCTTAATAAAAGCATCTTGAAACATATCCTCGGCATCTTGACGATTGCGAGCATATCTCAAACAAATACCAAAAAGCATAGGCGAATAAATGTCATATAACGCCTTTTGAGCCTTTGGATTCTTCTTAATACATTTTTCAATGAGTTCTTTTTCGCTTAGTTTCATTGAATGAATGACACTATTTCTAAGGATTTTGTTTCGGAAAGGAGATAAAAAATAAAAAAATGTGCGACACCTATAAGCCGAGTTCTGTCATAATTCTATCATTAATCTACTGCTTGCCTCACGACAAGCCTCTAACGACCTACCCCTCGGAAAGGACGAGCAGCCCCTATATTCCGATATACTTGGTCTTTCAACTCATAAGGTTTACCCCCATGATTTATCGCTAAACCATAGCGTGAGCTCTTACCTCACGTTTTCACCCTTACCCTTTTAAAGGGCGGTTATTTTCTGTGGCACTTGCTGTCAAAGCGTTCTTTGCTTTGCCTACCCGTTAGGTAGTATGATGCTCTGCGTTGCTCGGACTTTCCTCTCGAAGCTTAGCTTCCAGCGATAGAACAGTGTCGCACTTTTATTTTTTCTTATTCTTTTTGAGCGTTTGCAGCTCTTTTTCTTGCTACTTCGTCAAGCAAGATTTTTCTTATACGTAAATGATTTGGTGTAATTTCTAAATATTCGTCTTCTCCTATATATTCCATTGATTCTTCTAAGGAAAATTTTGTTGCTGGCGCAATGCTAACTTTTTCGTCTGCACCTGCTGAACGCATATTTGAAAGTTTCTTTGTGATTGTAAGGTTTACAACTATGTCGTCTGGACGTATTCCTTCTCCTACTACCATTCCTGTGTAAACTTCTTCGCCTGGTGATACGAAGAAACGTCCTCTGTCTTGTAATTTATTGATTGAGTATTCTATTGCTGGACCTGTTTCTTTTGCTATTAAGGCTCCCATTCTTCTTCCTCCTATTTCGCCTTTCCAAGGTTCGTAACCTTTTAATCTATGTGCCATAATAGCTTCTCCTTCTGAAACAGTAAGGACGTTATTTCTTAATCCTATGATTCCTCTTGAAGGTATTGTAAATTCAATGTGTGTTCTGTCGCCTTGTGGTTCTATTGAGTCGATTTCTCCCTTACGCATTGTAACTAATTCTATTACTTTGCCAGAGAATGCCTCAGGAACAACTATTGTTAATTGTTCAACAGGTTCACATTTTACACCATCAATTTCTTTTATGATTACTTTTGGTTGTCCTACTTGAAGTTCGTATCCTTCTCTACGCATTGTTTCAATAAGAATTGAAAGGTGAAGGATTCCTCTTCCGTAAACTATCAATGAATCTGGAGAGTCGGTTTCTTCAATACGCATTGCAAGATTTTTTTCTAATTCTGCGTAAAGTCTTTCTCTTAAATGGCGAGAGGTAACAAACTTTCCGTCTTTTCCATAGAAAGGAGAATTATTGATAGTGAAAAGCATACTCATTGTAGGGTCATCAACCTTGATTGGTTTTAGTGGTTCTGGATTTTCTATATCGCAAACTGTATCTCCAATATCAAAGTTTTCTAATCCTAATATTGCACATATTTCTCCTGCGTGTACTTCTGATTTGATTTTTTCTTTAGCTAAGCCTTCAAATACATAAAGTTCTTTGATTTTTGAGCGGAACATTTCTCCGTTTGCTTTAGCTAAGGTTACGTCTTGACCAGCAATTAAAGTTCCTCTATGTAATCTTCCTACTGCTATACGTCCTACGTATGATGAGAAGTCAAGAGAAGAAATCATTAGTTGAGTTGTTCCTTCTTCTGTTTTGTATGCAGGTATGTGTTCTATGATTTGGTCTAATAAATAAGAAATATCTTCTGTTGGGTGTTGCCAATCTTCACTCATCCAACCTTGTTTTGAAGAGCCATACACGGTTGGGAAATCTAATTGTTCTTCTGTGGCTCCAAGATTAAACATCAAGTCAAATACTTTTTCTTGTGTTTCTATTGGATTACAGTTTGGCTTATCTACTTTATTGATTACAACTATTGGTTTAAGGTTTAATTCTATCGCTTTTTGTAAAACGAAACGTGTTTGAGGCATTGGACCTTCAAAAGCATCAACAACAAGTAAAACTCCGTCAGCCATATTTAACACTCTTTCTACTTCTCCACCAAAATCACTGTGACCCGGAGTATCAATTATGTTAATTTTAAAATCTTTGTAACGAATAGAAACGTTTTTTGAAAGAATTGTTATACCTCTTTCACGCTCTAAATCGTTGTTGTCTAAGATTAAATCTTTTGTTTCTTGGTTTTCTCTAAATAATTTCGCTTGATGAAGCATTCTATCTACAAGCGTTGTCTTTCCATGGTCAACATGGGCTATGATTGCTACGTTTCTTATGTTTTGCATTGTTGTTAAAATTAGAATCGTTTATTATGCTAATATTATTTCTTTGATTAACTCTACTGCTTTTGCTAATCCTGATGCGTCTTTACCACCTGCTGTTGCGAAGTGTTTTTGTCCTCCTCCGCCTCCTTTGATTTCTTTTGATACTTGACGGATTGTTGCAGAAGCGTCTTTGCCTTTTTCTACTAATTCTTCGCCAAGCATTAGTGTAAGGTTTACTTTTCCTTCACTTTCTCCATATCCGATAAAACATATCTTTGGATTGCTTGCTCTAAATCTAAATGCTAAATCTTTTACTCCCTCTGCTGGAAGATTAGATGTATCAAGTGTTAAAAGAGATACGCCATTTTCTTCTGTTATTTTTGTTTGAAGAGTATCGTATAATTGAGCTATTTTTTCTTTTTGGAAAGAATCTAATTCTGATTTTAATTGATTGTTATCCTCTATTAACTTTTGAATAGTCTTAACAATGTTTGGACTTGCTGCAAATAGAGATTGTACTTCTTTTAATGTATCTTCTATTTTATTTAGGTGATTTTCGCATTCTTCTCCTGTAACGGCTTCAATTCTTCTTACACCCGCTGCAACTGCTGTTTCGTTTACTATGCTTATCATTCCTAAACGTCCTGTTGAACTTGCGTGTGTTCCTCCACAAAGTTCAATGCTTTCTCCAAATCTAATACATCTTACTTTATCTCCATACTTTTCTCCGAATAATGCCATTGCTCCCATCGCCTGTGCTTCTTCTATGTTTATTTCACGGAAGTCTTCTGCTTTATGGTCGGCTCTTATCATTGAATTGACAAGCTTTTCTGTTTGACGAATTTCTTCTTCTGTAAGTTTGCTTGGATGTGAGAAGTCGAAACGTAATCTTGAATCATTAACATACGAACCTTTTTGTTCTACATGCGAACCTAAAACTTGTCTTAAAGCATAATGCAATAAGTGAGTTGCAGTATGGTTAGCCTCTATTGCAGTTCTCTTGTTTTGATTTACCACTAATTCAAATGGCATTTCCAAGTTTTCAGGTAGCTTTTTAGTAATATGTAATGTAAGTTTGTTTTCTTTTTGTGTATCTATGATTTCTATTTTTTCTGCGCCATTAGTTATGTATCCGCTATCGCCTACTTGTCCTCCCATTTCTGCATAGAATGGAGTTTGGTCAAATACTAATTGATAGTTTGTTGCAGTTTTTGTTGTTACTTTACGATATCTTAAAAGGTTAGCATTAGCTTTGCAAGTGTCATATCCAAGAAACTCTCCTACTCCTTCAAATTCCTTAATTATTACCCAATCTTCTGCAGAACTTTTAGCCGCATTTTTAGAACGTTCTTTTTGTTGAGCAAGATTTTTTTCAAATCCTTGCATATCTACGCTATATCCTTTCTCTTGCGCCATAAGTTCTGTTAAATCAACAGGGAATCCGTAAGTATCAAACAATTCAAAAGTAAAATCTCCATCAATTACTTTATCTTGTTTTTGAGAGATATATTTTTCGAATTTTATTATACCATTAGAAAGTGTACGAAGGAATGATTGTTCTTCTTCTTTAACTATTTTTTCAATTAAAGATTGTTGTTGTTTTATTTCAGGATATTGTTCCCCCATTTGATTTACTAAAACATCAACTAACTTATATAAGAAAGGCTCATTAAAATTCAAGAATGTATAGCCATATCTTACAGCTCTTCTTAATATTCTTCTGATAACATAACCAGCCTTTGCATTAGAAGGCAGTTGTCCATCTGCTATTGCAAAAGAAATTGCTCTAATATGGTCAGCACAAACTCTCATTGCAACATCTTTTTCCTTATCTTGCGAATAAGTTACCTTTGCTTCTTTTGCCAAGAATTGAATCATTGGTTGGAAAACATCTGTATCGTAGTTTGATTTTTTGTTTTGTAATACCATACAAAGACGTTCAAATCCCATACCAGTATCTATGTTCTTTTCTTTCAAAGGAACAAGACTTCCATCAGCCATACGGTTAAATTCCATAAATACAAGGTTCCATATTTCAATAACTAATGGATTATCCTTATTTACTAAATCTTTTCCGCTAACTTTTTTACGTTCTTCTTCATCTCTTAAATCGACATGTATTTCGGAACAAGCACCACAAGGACCTGTTTCTCCCATTTCCCAAAAATTATCTTTCTTATTTCCTAATATTATTCTATCTTCATCTATCCATTCTTTCCAATAATCATAAGCTTCCTTATCTAAACTCAATCCATCTTTTTCATCACCTTGGAAAACGGTTACATAAATCACATCTTTGCTAATTCCATAAACCTTTGTTAAAAGTTCCCAAGCGTATGCAATAGCTTCTTTTTTGAAATAATCACCAAAAGACCAGTTTCCTAACATTTCAAACATAGTATGGTGATAAGTATCATGACCAACCTCCTCTAAATCGTTGTGTTTTCCACTTACTCTTAAACATTTTTGAGAATCAGCAGCAGAAGGATAAGGTTTAGTAACATTACCCAAGAATATATCTTTAAATTGATTCATTCCCGCATTGGTAAACAACAATGTAGGATCATTTTTCACTGTTATTGGTGATGAAGGAACGATTGTGTGTCCCTTAGATGCAAAAAAATCAAGAAAAGTCTTTCTTATCTCATAAGATGTCATAATTCTATTGTATTAAATCGGTTATTAAAACGTGCAAAGATACGAAATATTTATCTCTTATCTTGATAAACCTAAGAAAATATGTAATTTTGCAGAAAAATTTAAAAAGAATAAATGGAAAGTATAAGAGAAATTTTCAGAATAGGTTATGGACCGTCAAGTTCTCACACGATGGCACCACGTCGAGCTTCTGAAATATTTTTACAAAATAACATAAACGCAAAACATTTTGAAATAACACTTTACGGTTCCTTAGCTGCAACAGGCAAAGGGCACTTAACCGACAAAGCAATCTTAGAAGTATTAGGACAAGAACGCACAAAAATACATTGGAAAGGCGATATATTTTTAGACCTTCATCCAAACGCAATGTTATTTCAAGCCTTTGACGAAGAAAACAAACTCTTAAACGAACAAACCTTTTATAGCATTGGAGGGGGTAAAATAATAGAAGAAGATTCCAAGTTAGGATTAGAAATAACTGAAGTTTATCCACATCATAACTTAACAGAAATACTACAATATATAGATGAACGCGGATTAACCTTTTGGGAATATGTTCAAGAGTTTGAAAACAGCGACATTTGGGACTATTTAAACGAAGTTCTCAAAGTAATGAAAAAATCTGTTGAAGACGGACTAAACGAAGAAGGCGTATTACCAGGAGGATTGCGTTTAAGAAGAAAAGCAATGTCATATTACACAAAAGCAAGAAGCTATAAACCATCTTTAAAAGGCAGATGCTTAGTACAAGCCTATGCTTTGGCAGTTTCGGAACAAAACGCATCAGGCGGAAAGATAGTAACAGCACCAACTTGTGGCTCTTGCGGAGTAGTTCCAGCCGTTTTATATCATTTAAATACAGAACACGAATTTACAGAAAAACAAATCATACGCTCACTTGCAACAGCAGGACTTATAGGTAATGTAATAAAATACAATGCCTCAATCTCGGGAGCAGAAGTTGGCTGTCAAGGAGAAGTAGGCTCGGCATGCTCAATGGCAGCCGCAGCAGCGAACCAACTTTTTGGCGGAACGCCACAACAAATCGAATACGCTGCAGAAATAGGACTTGAACATCACTTAGGATTAACATGCGACCCTGTATGCGGTCTTGTACAAGTTCCTTGCATTGAAAGAAATGCCTTTGCAGCATTAAGAGCCTTAGATGCCAACCTTTATGCCATGATGTCAGATGGCAAACATATCATTTCATTTGATAAAGTTGTAGAAACAATGAAGCAAACCGGCAAAGACCTTCCTTCACTTTACAAAGAAACAGCCGAAGGAGGATTAGCCGTTGTTGGAAAAGGATTTTGTAGTTTATAAGAAAATAAAAACAAATACATAAATGAAAAAAATTAACTTAGATGAAATTTTCAGACCTAAGTTCTTTGAGATGATAAAATTAAGAAACTACTCAAAAGAACTATTCATTAAAGATTTAACAGCAGGTATAATAGTTGGAGTTGTTGCAATCCCATTGGCTATTGCTTTTGGTATTGCATCAGGAGTAAGTCCTCAACAAGGATTAATAACAGCTATTATTGCAGGAGCTTTAATCTCTATATTCGGAGGCTCACACGTACAAATTGGAGGGCCAACAGGAGCATTCATTGTAATCATTGCAGGAATTATAGGTGAATACGGAATGAGTGGATTAGCCATTGCAACTTGCATTGCAGGGGTTTTACTTATTTTAATGGGTGTTTTGAAATTTGGAGATATAATTAAGTTTATGCCTTATCCTATTATAGTAGGATTTACATCGGGTATTGCCTTAACAATCTTCTCAACTCAAATTAAAGATTTCTTTGGATTGACAATAGCGGGAGAAGTTCCAGCTAACTTTATTGAAAAATGGATATGCTATTTCCAAAACTTTGACACTATCAATCCAATAGTAACAATAATGGCTATTTTCACCGTTGCAATCTCTTTCCTTTGGAGCAAGGTTACAAAAGTAATTCCAGGTTCTTTGATTGCCATTATAGTATGTACAATAGCAACAATCATTCTTAAAAACTATGGAATCGTTATTCCTACAATAGGAAGTGTTTATCCCGAATTAAGCGGTGGAGCAGCTCTTCCAAAACCAGAGGTTCCTGCAATCACAATAGAAAGCATAAAAGGACTAATCTCACCAGCCTTTACAATAGCAATACTTTGTGCAATTGAGAGTCTTTTATCAGCAATGGTAGCCGATGGTGCAACAGGAAAAAAACACCATTCAAACACAGAGTTGATAGGACAAGGAATTGCAAACTTTGTATCACCTTTATTTGGAGGAATCCCTGCAACCGGAGCAATAGCACGTACAATGGCAAACATAAACAACGGAGGCCGT
>CALCUN010000110.1 GCA_937906975.1 uncultured Bacteroidales bacterium | reverse complement strand
CTTTGGAAAAAAGTTAAGCCTTCTTTAAGTGCTGGTAGAGTTCAATCAGTTGCCGTTAGACTAATTGTAGAAAGAGAAAAAGAAATCAATAATTTCAAAGAAAATAAGACCTATAAAGTAGTTGCAGACTTTCAAACCTCAAAGCAAGCCTTAATTTCGGCTACTTTAAACCAACGATTTGAAACAAAAGAGCAAGCCTTAGAATTTTTAAAAGAAAGTTCCTTGGCAGATTTCAGCGTTCAAGCAGTGGAAAAAAAGCCTGCAAAACAAAGTCCCGCAGCACCGTTTACTACTTCTACCCTTCAACAAGAAGCAAGTAGGAAACTTGGCTTCCCTGTTGCAAGAACAATGATGGTTGCTCAACAATTATATGAAGCAGGGTACATTACTTATATGAGAACGGACTCTGTAAATCTTTCAGACCTTGCTCTCTCACAAGCAAAAGAGTTAATCATAGCAGAATATGGAGAAGAATATTTCAAATCTCGCAAATACTCAAATAAAATAAAAGGAGCACAAGAAGCTCACGAAGCAATTCGTCCTACCGTCCTTAGCAATACTGAGGTAAATCTTGATTCTTCGGCTCAAAGGCTTTATGACCTTATAAGAAAACGCACAATTGCCTCTCAAATGGCAGATGCAAAACTTGAAAAAACAAACATCACAATAAATATCTCTAATCGTGAGGAGAAATATCTTTGTCAAGGTGAGGTAATTCTTTTTGATGGATTTATGAAAGTTTATCAACACACTGCAAATGATGAGGAAGAAACAGAAAATACAAATCAAAAACTTCTTCCTGCTGTAAGTCAAGGAGAAAATTTACAACATTTAACTACTAAGGCAACAGAGACATTCAACAATCACCCTCCTCGCTACAACGAAGCAAGTCTTGTAAAAAAATTAGAAGACCTTGGAATTGGCCGTCCTTCGACTTACGCTCCTACAATCTCTACAATACAAAAAAGAGAGTATGTAATAAAAATGGATAAGCCTGCTTCGGTTAGAGAAATAGAGATTATAATTTCTGAAAACAATTCAATAAAACAAATAAGCAAAAAAGAAAATTACGGAGCAGAGAAATCAAAACTTAATCCTACTGATATAGGAATAATTGTTACTGATTTTCTTTCTCAACACTTTACTGACGTAATAGATTACAACTTTACAGCAGAGGCAGAAAAAGAATTTGACTCTATTGCACAAGGAAAAGAAGATTGGAAAAATATGATTAGAGATTTTTACACTCCTTTCCACAATGAAGTCCTTGCTTCTGAAAAAACAGAGCGTCCTTCAAGCGAGCGTTTGCTTGGAGTAGAGCCTCAAAGTGGCAAAAACGTCTATGCAAAGATTGGACGCTTTGGTGCAATGATACAAATCGGAGAATCAACCGATGAAGAAAAACCTCGTTTTGCTTCTTTGACAAAAGAACAATCCATTAACACAATTTCATTAGAAGAAGCCTTAAATCTTTTTAAACTTCCAAGAGTTGTAGGTCAATACAACGGAATGGATATTATAGCAAATACAGGTCGTTTTGGCCCTTACATCAGTCATAACAAAGTAAACGCTTCTATTCCTAAGACTTCTTCTCCTATGACTATTAGCCTTGAAGAATGTATTGCTTTATTGGAAGAAAAGAACAAAAAACAATTACCTATCAAAACTTTCGCTAATGGTGCTGAGTTATTAAATGGTAGATTTGGAGCATACATTAAGTACGATGGAAACAACTACAAAATTCCAAAGACAATGACTCCTGAATCTATTGACGAGAAAGCTCTTGAAGAAATCATAAATCAAGAGCCTACAAACAAAAAAGGAAAGAAAAAATGAAAAAAATCTGTTTTTTAATCTTAGTTTGCACTTTGTCATTCTTTGGCTTTTCTCAAAATCTTTTTCAATACAATGGATTTTCAGGAGGAATGATGGTGCATAGTGGTTATTTGCAATCGAAAGACTTTACAATAGCTACAAATAACGGACAACCGCTACAAAATCTTCAAGCAAAAGGCGTACCTTTTGGCATTGGAGGTGCAGCAAAAGTGCATTTAGGAAAGCATTTAAGAGTTGGAGGCGAGGGATATGTTTCTAATCTTAATTATGGTGAGCATAATAGTATTTTTAGTCTTTCTTATGGTGGGGTTTTGGTTGATTGTGTTTGGCAAAACAAACGTTTTTCGCCCTACATTGGTGTTTTATTTGGTGGAGGTAGCACTCAAAACACTACTCTCTTTGCTCCTACCTATGATGACTTTATTGCAGAGGGAAATGTTTCATATAGAAAAAACTCTTTCTTAGCCTTATCTCCTTTTGTTGGAATAGAATATGCTTTAAATGATAAGATTCGTCTAACTCTTAAAGCAGATTATTTACTTAATCTAAATTCTGCCCCTAACGACTTTGCAAGTGGAGTTAGAGTTTTCGTAGGTTTTATGTTTTATCGCTTAAAAACTGAATAAAAATGTATCTTTTTAGAAGTTTAAACGTAAACGAGCGTAATAAATAACAAAATAAGAGAGAAATGTTTGTAAAAATATTCAAAAAGAAGTACACATTACAATTACTGATTTTAGCAATCGTACCAATAATCTTTTGGTCACAAGCCTTTATTAACCCACCTGAGGTAATCTCTAATAAGTTTGACATGCCTCTTTACGAGGTTATTTACGACTTTGCAAAAGACTATCAATTATTTTCAACAATCGCTGCCTTTGTAATGGTTTTTCTTCAAGGATTGCTGTTAAATCAACTCTTCACCAACAATCATTTGAGTCAGAAAAACACATTCCTACCAGCCTTTATCTACATACTTTTAATGAGTTGTAGTTATAATTGCATGACACTTAACTCTATGTTATTTGCAAACTTCTTAATTATTTTTGCACTTTATTTCTTTCTTAGATGTCATGACAAAAAAGAAGGAATTGACGAAATTTACAATTCATGTGCCCTACTCTCTTTAGCAAGTATGTTCTTTGCACCATCTATCATATTCATTATTTGGATATGGTTTGGATTAATCATCTATAAACTCTACAAATGGAGAAGTTGGGGAATGAGTCTTTTAGGGCTTATCACACCTTACGTTTTACTTTTCATATTCTATTATTTGAATGGCATGAGTTTTCATGAAAACATATTGGCTAACACTCACAAATGGCTACACTTTGACTTCAACTTCTTGAACGAGCCAATCCAAGTAGTATATATTGCCAGCCTTTTATTCTTTGCCATTCCTGCTATCTTCACCACACTTTCTTCAAGAAGCAATAGAGTGATAGAATATCGCAAAAAATCTGCCGTTATGTTCACTCTTTTAATCATCTCTTTAATTCCTTTTGCACTTTCAAAGACAGAATACAATATGTCTTTCATTTTTGCTGTTTCACTATCGTTTTTCTTCTCAAACTTCTTCTTACAATACAACAATGAACGCAAAATAAACACATTTTTTATAATATTCATACTAATATCAATAATCAAAGTTTTTTTCCCTCACTAATTTTTTGTACTTTTGCAGGCGTAGAAACATAATTTATTCAACTAATATGAAATTTGGAGTAGTAATTTTTCCAGGTAGCAATTGCGACCACGATATGGTTTACTTATTAAGAGACCTTTTAAAGCAAGAAGTTGTAGAACTATGGCATAAAGACACAGACTTACAAAACTGTGATATGATTATCCTACCAGGAGGATTCTCTTACGGAGATTATCTTCGTAGCGGTGCGATTGCAAGCCTTTCTCCTATAATGGAGAGTGTAAAAGCCTTTGCTAACAATGGCGGATACGTATTAGGAGTTTGCAACGGTTTTCAAATCCTTTGCGAAAGCGGATTATTAGAAGGAGCATTGCTTGCAAACAACAACCAAAAGTTTATTTGCAAAAACCAATACATAGCAACACAAACAACCGACACCGTATTTACAAAAGATGCAGTAAAAGGAAAAGCACTAAACATTCCTATCGCACACGGAGAAGGACGTTTCTTTGCAGATGAAGAAACAATCAAACGCTTAAACGAAAACGACCAAATTCTATTCCGCTATTGCAACCAAGAAGGCAAAGTAGATGTTCAGTACAACCCTAACGGAAGTATAGAAAACATAGCAGGAATCACAAATAAGACAAGAAACGTATTTGGAATGATGCCACACCCTGAACGTTGCTCAGACGAGGAACTTGGAAACACAGACGGAAGAATTTTATTTGAAAGCTTATTAAAATACATAGGAAAATAGTTTGTTAAAACCTTACTTTTCCAACAAAGAAACAATTGAATGCGGTTGCGATGAAGCAGGACGAGGCTGTTTAGCTGGGCCTGTTGTCGCAGCCGCTGTTGTTTTACCACCCAATTTTGAGCACCCGCTTTTAAATGACTCAAAGAAACTAACCGATAAACAAAGAAGGCTTCTTCGTCCCATAATAGAAGAAAACGCCTTAGCCTATTCGGTAGCCTTTGTAAGCCATCAAGAAATAGATAAAATAAATATATTGCAAGCAAGCTTTCTTGCAATGAACAGAGCCGTAGAGAGCCTAAAGTTAAAACCCGAATTACTTTTAATAGATGGCAATCGATTTAAGAATCAAACCAACATAGACTTTCGCTGCATAGTAAAAGGAGATTCACTCTATCAATCCATTGCAGCAGCCTCCATATTAGCAAAAACATATAGAGATGACTATATGTTAGAATTAGACAAAGAATATCCAGAATATCAATGGAAAAAAAATATGGGCTATCCCACAAAACAACACCGCATAGCAATTGCGGAAAAAGGAATAAGCCCATTTCATCGAAAGAGTTTCAATCTTTCAAATCAAATGAGCTTATTTTAAAACTATTTAGTTTTCTTTCTTTACTTAATCACAATCTTTGCTGTCTCTAAAGCTAAGCGGTTGTATGCTTTCACAACATAGCTTCCAGCAGGAAGGTCATTTAAAGTGAAGTTGTAATCTCTTGTTTCAAACACTTTATGACCAAGCACATCATAAACTGCAATATATAAATCGCTTAATAATGTTTCGATGCTTACTTCTCTATTGTTATTGTAAATATCAATTTCTGTATCAACACCATCTAAGTTTTCGTGTGCTTTCTTAACAATGAATTTGAATCTATCTGCATTCTCTCCAGCAGAAACATTTGTTATGTATTCTGCACCTTCGTTCATGCTTATTTCTTGTCCATTATCTAAGATATACACTAAAACATCTTCTGGTATATTATCTACTCTAAATGATACTTCTTTGCTTTCATAACTTCTAACATTAAGTGTTGCAGCGTATGGTAATCTTTTCACACTTTCTTTTACCAAAGCAACTCCCTCAGTTAAGAAATAAGGTTCTGCTACTTCAAATGGAGAGAACATTTTGTTTGCATCATATATATCTCCTCCTTGTCTTGCTTTTGGATTTTGAACAAAAGTAAGTTTTGATTCTCTTTCACCATCGTTCATCAAAAGAGTGATAGGCTTAGACTTAACTTCTGATTTTGTTCCATCGCCTGTATATCTATGGCTTCTTACAATGTAAGTCCAATTGTTACCAGGAGTTGCAAAGTTCACCAAGAAACCTTCTGTCATATTCAACACACCTTCTTCAACAAAGTCCCAAGTGGTTCCGTTGAAACGATAAAGACCTTCACCTCTAACATTGATTTGGTCAAATATTAATTTAAACACATCAAGTTTGAAAGTATATGGATTACACAATGCCATCCAGTTTCCTCCATCTGAACTTGTAACAATATTTCTTATAAATTTAACACCAGAATGATTCAAAGAATAAGCAGGCTCTTTGTTAAAGTCATAAGTTTCTTTTCCATCTCCGTATGTTGTAAACACAGTTGGTTCGTTTACATACGACCAAGAGAAGAAACCTTCACTTGCCTCAACAGAGTTTTCAACTGTTGCATATTCATCGCTCCAATCTCCTGTTGTGTAATCAAACAAAGAAACTGTGATGTCTCTTGTACCAGGTATTACTGCTTCCAATTTATAATCATTGAAAGGAGCTCCGATGAAAGACCATCTGTCGTTAGGCAAAATAGGAGTTTCTACCTCAAATATACCCTCTACATTATATTGTGTAAGGTTTACCAATTCTCCGCTTTGAGTAATTCTCAACACTCCATTGTTTATCAAACCTACTTTCTTATTTATTGTAAAATTATCAGAAAGAACTTTGTATTCACCTTCTTTAATCACATAATTTGTCTTATTCCAATTTGTTGCACCTAACCAAGCACTATAATCACTACCGTAAGGAATGTTCAAAACTCTAACCACAGTTGCAGGATAGAAAACATCGCTACCTCCAAGCACAGGAGCTACATCTGAAAGGCAAGTAACCTCTGCCAAAGAATTACATCTTTCAAAAGCATAGTTACCAATGAAAGTAACGCCACTTGGAATTACTATTGCTGACAACGCACGACAGTTACAAAAAGCGCCCTCTTCTATACGAGTAAGAGTGTTTGGCAATGTAACATAAGTCAAATAAAGACATAAGTCAAAAGCATATTCTCCAATAGAAGTAACGCTATATGTTGTTCCTTGATAAACAACACTTTCAGGAATTATAGCAGAAGTTATTGCCTTAACACTAGTTACGACCTCCACCTCATTTACTCCTGTAACTTCGTAAGTTATGCCATTTTCGCTGAATTGAATTTGCGAAAAAGCTAAATTTGCACACAAAATCGCGCAGATTGACAAGAAAATTCTTTTCATTATTTCGTTATTTTTTATTCACTTTTAAACGATTTGCAAAATTACACATAATTTTTGAATAAAAAAAAGAAACAACAACAAAAAAAAATTTTTTTTCAACAATTACGCTATTATAATTTCTTTATTCTTTTTTTATCTTTAGTTATTACTATTCTTTATTATTTATATATTATATACCAATTTGGTAAGTTTCACTTGACAAAATGATAAGTTGAGTATATCAAAATGACAAGCTTTTTGCAAAAAAACATACAACTGACTTGACAAAATGATAAGTTTAATATATCAAATTGACAAGTTTTTTGGGTCAAGAAATTTTTTCTAAGAAACAAGAAAAAAAAGCTAAGAAATAATTTTTTAAAGCTAAGAGAAAATTTTAAAAAGCTAAGAGAAAAAAAAGAAAAACCGCATAAGAATTTCTTTTCTTATACGGTTTGTTTTCCAAGTAGCGGGAACGAGAGTTGAACTCGTGACCTCCGGGTTATGAATCCGACGCTCT
>CALCUN010000109.1 GCA_937906975.1 uncultured Bacteroidales bacterium | reverse complement strand
TACCGAAATATTTGTTAATAATTAGTCCAACTTTTTGGGGTCAGTTCAAAAAATATTCCTAAGAAAAAAAATTTTTTCCCTTAGGAATATTTTTCTAAAGCTAAGAATTATTTTAATCTCATTTGATAATCCAAATTTTAATTGTATTTTTGCAAGATTATTATAAAATTTAATATAAATTAACAAACATAATAAGCGATGTCTAAAGCTATAAAAATTACTAAGGGCTTGGATCTCAAATTGTATGGTGAGCCTACGCCTGAGGTTGTGGAAACATTTGTGAGCGAATATGCTCTCAAACCAAAGGATTTTATCGGCTTAGTTCCTAAACTTTTGATTGAAGAAGGTGAAAGGGTAAAAGCTGGTACTCCTCTTTTTTATGCAAAAGGCAAAGAAAAGGTTTTGTTTACTTCTCCTGTAAGCGGAGTTGTTAAACAAGTGAAAAGAGGAGAAAAAAGAGTCATTGAAGCAGTGATAGTAAGTGCTGATGAAACAATTGAGTACTTAGATTTTGGCGTTTCAAACATTGGTGAATTGAATGCTGAACAAATCAAAGAAAAATTGTTGCTTTCAGGTGCATGGACTTTACTTCGTCAAAGGCCTTATTCAGTTGTGCCAAATCCTGATACAACTCCAAAATGTATAATAGTGTCTGGATTTAGTTCAGCACCATTAGCCCCTGATTATTCTATACTTTTGAAAGGTTTAGGTGCAGAATTACAAGCGGGTATTGACGCATTGAAAAAGATGACAGGTGTTACAATTCACGTAAACTTGCCTCTGCAAAAGGGAAGAGCAGAGGAATTGTCTCAATTAAAGAATGTTGAAATCAATACCTTTGAAGGAAAACATCCTTGTGGTGATGTTTCTGTACAAATCGAAAGATTAGATCCTATAAACAAAGGTGAAAGAGTATGGTATTTAGATGCTCAGGATTTAGTTGTGATAGGTCGTTTATTTTTAGAAGGAAAATACAACACAGAACGTTTAGTTGCTTTAACAGGTCAAGAAGTTTCGCATCCACAATATTACAAAGTTAAAAAAGGAGCGAATATTTCTTCTTTGATTTACAACAATACAACTGCTGTTGATTTGAGAATAATAAGCGGAAACGTACTTTCTGGAACTAAAATAGAGAAAGACGGATTTATTTCTGCATACGACAATCAAGTTACAGTGATTAAAGAAGGTAATGAAGCAGAATTTATGGGTTGGTTAGCACCAGGAACTAAGAAATTCAGCTTTTCAAGAACATTCTTAGCAGGATTTTTAACAAATTGCTGTAAACGTAAATATAAAGTGGATACAAACCTTCACGGAGGTAAAAGACCATTTGTTGTAACAGGTGAGTTTGAAAAGGTATTCCCTATGGATATTTATCCAATGCAATTGATTAAGGCTTGTATTATTGAAGATATTGATATGATGGAGCAATTAGGAATTTACGAAGTGGCTCCTGAAGATTTTGCTTTATGCGAATTGATAGATTCTTCTAAGACTGATATACAAGAAATAATAAGTAAAGGATTAGAACTAATGAGAAAGGAGATGGGAGAATGAAATTTATAAAGAATACATTAGATAAAATGAGACCAAGCTTCGAAAAAGGTGGAAAATTACACGCTTTCCATTCTTTATTCGATGCTATCGACACTTTAATGTTCGTTCCTGCTACTACTACAACAAAGGGCTGTCATGTAAGAGACGCTGTGGATAACAAACGTACAATGATTACTGTTTTCATTGCGTTGTTGCCTGCATTGTTGTTTGGTATGTACAACATAGGTTTTCAACATTATTTGTCTATTGGTGAAATAGCATCATCAACTGATTATTGTGCTAACTTTTGGAATAACTTTGGATATGGATTTTTAAAAGTTCTTCCATTATTATTAGTTAGTTACATCGTAGGTTTGGGTATAGAAGTTATCTTTGCTCAAATAAGAGGACACGAAGTTAGCGAAGGTTATTTCGTAACAGGACTTTTGATTCCTATGATATGCCCTCCTGATGTTCCATTGTGGCAATTAGCTTTAGCAGTTGCCTTTGCTGTTATCATTGGTAAAGAAGTATTTGGAGGAACAGGTTACAATTTCTTAAACCCTGCATTAGTTGCAAGAGCATTCCTTTTCTTCTCTTATCCAATTCAAATGTCTGGTGATACAGTTTGGATTGCAGAAAAAGCAGATGCCTTTTCTGGAGCAACACCTCTTGGAGAAATGATAGCAGGAGCTTCACTTCCTTCTGCATCTATTATGGATATGTTCATAGGTTTCATGCCTGGTTGTGTGGGTGAAACTTCTGCAATAGCAATTCTTATAGGTGCTTTGATTCTTTTAGTATCGGGAGTTGCTTCTTGGAGAGTTATGCTTTCAGTATTTGCAGGTGGAGCTGTAATGGGCTTGATATTTAATGCTGTTGGAGCTAACGATTATATGAATATGCCGTTCTACTATCACTTCTTAATAGGTGGATTTATGTTTGGTGCAGTATTTATGGCTACTGACCCTGTTACTGCTGCTCATACTAACACAGGAAAATATATCTATGGTTTTCTAATAGGTATTATGGCAGTTCTTATCAGAGTTGTAAACCCTGCTTATCCAGAAGGAATGATGCTTGCAATATTACTTATGAACGTATTTGCTCCATTGATTGATTACTATGTAGTAGATGCTAACATAAGAAAGAGAGCTAAAAGAGCTAAATTAGTTAATAATAAATAAAAACCAAGAGAGATGGCAAATAAAGAAAGTAATTCATACATATTTATGTATTCAACCATTTTGGTTGTCGTTGCAGCCGCTGTCTTGGCTGTTGCAGCAGTGGGATTAAAACCATTTCAAAAAAAGAATCAAGAAATTGAAAAGATGCAACAACTTCTTACTTCTGCTGGAATTGAAAATGATGTAAAAAATGCAGAAGAGTTATATAAAAATTGCTTTGTTAAAGAATTAGCAGTTAATAAAAAAGGAGAAGTTGTTTCTGTTTATGAAAATGGACAACAAACTGAAGGAGAAGTAAGACCTTTCAATATAGAATTGTCAAAAGAGTTAGCAAAAGGAGAGCAAGCTCAATTCCCAATCTTTGTTTGTAAACAAGAAGGAAAAACTATCTACGTTGTTCCAGTTCACGGAAAAGGTTTGTATGATGCAATTTGGGGAAATATAGCAATTGAAGAAGATTTGAATACAGTTGCTGGTGCTCTTTTTGACCATAAAGGAGAAACTCCAGGTTTAGGAGCAGAAATAACAAATCCTAACTTCCCTGCACAATTCAAAGGCAAACAAATATTTGAAAACGATGAAGTAAAATTAGCAGTTGTTAAAGGTAAAAAAACAGCAGAAAACTTCCAAGTAGATGCAGTTACAGGAGCAACTAATACTTCTAATGGAGTTTCAAATATGTTGAAAGATTGCTTATCTAATTATGTAGAATATTTCAAAACTTTAAAAGCAGAATAGTATGGCAAATATGTTAAAACTTATAAAAAATCCTTTAAGCAAGGAGAATCCTATTGCAGTGCAAGTTTTAGGTATTTGCTCTGCTTTAGCTGTAACAACACAATTAAAGCCAGCCGTTGTTATGTCTTTATCTGTAATGGTGGTTGTAGCTTTATCCAATGTAATCGTTTCTTTATTAAGAAATACAATTCCATCACGTATTCGTATCATAGTTCAATTAGTGATTGTTTCTATGATGGTTATTTTAGTAGATCAATTTTTGAAAGCATTTGTTTATGATGTCAGCAAACAATTAAGTGTGTTTGTGGGATTGATTATTACTAACTGTATAGTTATGGGACGTTTGGAAGCATTCGCATTAAGCCATAAGCCACTTCCATCATTTTTTGACGGAATTGGAAACGGATTAGGCTATGCTGTAATCTTGATTGTATTAGGTTTTGTCAGAGAATTATTTGGTCAAGGTTCTTTGTGGGGATATAAAATTATGCCTGAAAGTTTCTTTGAAATGGGATACGTAAACAATGGACTTATGACAATGCCTGCTATGGCCTTAATCTTGGTTGGAGTAATAATTTGGATTCACAGAAGTCGTAATGCAGACTTATGCGAAAAGTAGTTAATGAATAAAAAATAAATTTATGCAAGAAATAATAAACATATTCGTAAAGTCTATCTTCATAGATAATATGGTGTTTGCATTCTTCTTGGGAATGTGTTCATACCTTGCTGTTAGTAAAACAGTAAAAACAT
>CALCUN010000108.1 GCA_937906975.1 uncultured Bacteroidales bacterium | reverse complement strand
GGCGCAAATATCGATTGCACAGCATCCATGCTGGTGGACTTTGCACATATGGGATCGGATTTGATGAAGCAATGCTACGCCATTGAAAATCCGCGTATAGGCCTTCTTTCCAACGGAGCAGAGGAAACCAAGGGTAACAAGCTTGTCAAAAACACCGATTATAAATATATTCCTTACAATAGAAAAAACTATTTTCTTCTTTACTTTCAACCAATTCAAAACGTCTTTCTATATCTTCAAGGCTTGGTAATTGACCTTCATATTCTATAAATTCTTCATTGCCTTTATACTTTGCATATCTATATGTTAAACTATCATTTTCATTTAGATAAATAGCATAATTCAACAAATCCTCTATGTGAAGAACTAATTCTCTCGCCTCATCAGACTCATCTTGAAAAACTTTTTCTTCATCAGAAACTTCATATTCTTCTTCTGATTCTTCAAGAAACTCTGTATTGTATTCTAAATAATTAACAGTATCTATATCTTGTGCCTTTGTATTTCCTTGAATGGCAAATACAAAAAGCACAAGTAAAAATAGAAACTTAGAAAATTTCATTCTATTTATTTTTATTAATAAATATCTTCACTAAACATTGGATCCCAAGGAGGAAGAACTATTGGTTTTTGGTCAAGATATTTCAAAATATCAGCAGATACATATTTTTTATCCACAACAACTCTGAACATATACTCTTCAAACCATTCGTCTGTCATTATTAAATGTCCTTGCCAACCATTAGAAGCTCCCCAACTATTTTCTACTAACCATTTTTTAGGATTGCCATTTTCATCTAAATCAACAGCACATAATGTCATTGCATGAGAAGAACCACTTGCAAAAGTTTGTATTCTTTCTTTTTTATTCATACCAAACTTTGTTCCCATCAATGAAGCATAGTCATATGTATTTACATCTAATAGACCTTTTTCTGAATACAAGAACTTACCAACATCGCAAGAAAAGTACATCATTGTTGAATCCTTGATTGAAGCAATTGCAACTTTCTTTATTTCTTCAATAGGTAGGTTGATATACTTCCAATTCTCTCCGTCCATTACGTGTCTGTCGTTTTCTATTTCGTAAACCTTGTAAAACTCTCTTGAAGGATCGTTCATCAACATAACGTATGTGTTCTTTAAATCTTTACCAACATACTTTTCATAGAACGATTTAGGAGTATATTTTTCTGTTGATATTTCTTTTCCGTTTGCATCACGCAATGTGTAAGTAAATTCTTGAACAGGCTCTCCGTAAGCATAAACTAACATTTTGTAGATTTGAGAAAGCATTTCTATCTTTTTGCTTTCTAATTTTTCATACTTAATTTTCTTGTCGTTTTGCTTCATTTCTCTAAGTTCCAACGCATACTCTTTTAATTTTAAGATGATTAATTCATCTATTTTACGAGTATTGTTAGAATTATAGGTTTCTGGTTGAACTGTTGAGGGAACAAGTCCGTATTTTGTTACCAAATCAGAAATTCCTGTAAATTGACCACCATCTGAAAGCGGATTTTTCAACAACCATTCATTGTGTTTGCTATCCAATGGCTCATCTATATGCTTTATAATCAAAGAAAGGAATAAATTACTCTTTTCTAATTGGTCATAAAAGAACAAATAATTTTGACTAAACTCAAACGCACCAAGATTATACTTAGCAATCATAGCACTTCTCATCACATTGAATCCTGTAAACATCCAACAACGTCCAGAAGACTTTTGATCTGAAACTCCTTTGCTCATTACTCTGTGAGAAAAGTGAGTATCATATTTGTTAAGATTGTCTAAATTCAAAACCAACTTTTGAATGCTATTGTTTGCAACCGCATTTCTTATTGCTTTGTTTTCAGTTGTTTGTTTATATGAGGCTCTTATTTTATTTAAAGCCTCATCATTTAATCCGCCTTCTTGTGAAAAAGCAACAAAACTTCCACAAGTTAAAGCCAATGCTAATATTAATATTTTTTTCATTTTCAAAAATTTATTATTTATCTAAAACGTCTCCTATTGTATTATCATATACTTTTTTATAGTCTGAAATCTTTCCGAAAGATTCTTCATCTATGATTATTTCTCTATCCTCTCTTACCTTACCAACGGCACAGCAAGCAACACCTGAAATGCTTAGCATATCGAAAAATTCATTTTCTTTTCCAGCACAAACAGTTACTATTGCTCTACCTTGACTTTCCCCAAATAAGAATGAGTCTAATCTAACATCTCCAGCAGAATAGATTTCAAATCCCATATTTCTTACCATAGCACTTTCCAAAGTAGCAACAAACAAACCTCCCTCACTAATATCGTGTGCAGATTCTATTATACCTTGGTTGATTAAATCGCTAAGTGTACGTTGCATATTAGCCTCTTTTTCCAAATCAAAGTAAGGAGCAGGAGATAATTTCACACCTCTATAAGAATACAAGTATTCTGAACAATTTATATCATCAACTATTTCACCTAACATATAAATTGTAGCACCTTGTGTTTTGAAGTCAAGAGTCATTTGTTTAGACTTATCAACTGTACCAACCATACCTATAACAGGAGATGGATAAACGGCTTCTGTTTTTCCATTCATTACAGCTTGATTGTAGAAACTAACGTTTCCTCCTGTAACAGGTGTGTTAAACTTACGACAAGCAACACTCATACCTTCTATTGCTTTAACAAATTGCCAATAAGTATTTTCATTATATGGATTTCCAAAGTTTAAGCAATTTGTAACAGCCAAAGGATCACCTCCTGAACAAACAATATTTCGTGCAGCCTCAGAAACAGCAATTTGAGTTCCTACAAATGGATCTGAATAAACATATCTTGAATTACAATCACAAGTCATTGCAATCGCATTGTCAGTTCCCTTTACATTTGCAACACCTGCATCTGATGGTCTGTTAGTAGACATATTTTTTGTTCCAACCATTGAGTCGTATTGTTCGTAAACCCAACGTTTTGAAGCAATATTAGGGTGAGAAGCCAAATATTGAGCAATCTTTTTAGCCTCGTTAATATCTGGTTCCTTTACATTATCTTTATTAAATTCAAAAGTTTTTTGGAAATAGTCAGGTTCAGCATATTTTCTGTCGTAAACAGGAGCGCCACCACCTAAAACTAAAGTTGAAGCAGGTACTTGTGCAACTAAATTGCCCTTGTGATAGAAATAAAGCATGTCTTCGTCAATCACCTCTCCTATCTTAGCACAATTCAAATCCCATTTTGCAAATATCTTTTCTACAATTTCTTCTTTTCCCTTTTCAACACAAACCAACATTCTTTCTTGACTCTCTGACAAAAGTATTTCCCATGCTTCCATGTTTTGCTGACGCAAAGGCACTTTGTCTAAATCAATCTTCATTCCCGAAGCTCCCTTTTCGCTCATCTCAGAAGTAGAACAAATAATTCCAGCAGCTCCCATGTCTTGCATACCAACAATTGCTCCACTCTTACCTAATTCCAATGTAGCTTCCAAAAGAAGTTTTTCTTGGAAAGGATCTCCAACTTGAATTGAAGGAATATCATCAGCTGAGTTTTCTGTAACATCAGCAGAAGCAAAAGTAGCACCGTGAATACCATCTTTGCCTGTTGCAGAGCCAACTATGTAGATTGGATTACCTTTTCCTTTTGCTACAGCTTTGATTAGCTCTTCCTTTTTCATCACTCCCACACTCATGGCATTAACCAAAGGATTGTTTTCAAAACTTTCGTTAAAGAAAACCTCACCTCCCAAAACAGGAACACCAAAAGCATTTCCATAATGAGAAATTCCCTTTGTTACTCCACGCAATAACCATTGAGTATGTGGATTATGCAAATCACCAAATCGTAAAGAATTTAATTGAGCAATAGGTCTAGCACCCATTGTAAAAATATCTCTGTTAATTCCACCAACTCCTGTTGCAGCACCTTGGAAAGGCTCTACCGCACAAGGGTGGTTGTGTGATTCTATCTTGAAAACACAAGCTATTCCACCACCAACATCAACCATACCAGCATTTTCTTCTCCAGGAGCAACCAATAATTGTTTTCCCTCTCTTGGTAAAGTTTTCAAATACTTGATAGAGTTTTTGTATGAGGCGTGTTCGCTCCACATAACAGAATAAATACTCAATTCAACATAGTTAGGACAACGGCCTCCTAAATATTCTTTAATTTTATCATATTCCTCAGGCAATAAGCCTAACTCTTTTGCAGTTTCAACTGTTGCGATTTGATTATTTTCCATAGATTCAAAAAATTTTATCTTGCAAAGGTAATATTTTTATTTTGAATTTTATATTTTTATACGTAATTTTGTGTTTCAAAAAATGCAATTTTAAAATTTTAATTATGAATTTCACAACACCAATACCAATTTCAAAACACGAAAACAACATTTCCCACAACGATAAAATAATGTTATTAGGCTCGTGTTTTACAGAAAATATTGGAAACAAACTTTCAACAAATGGTTTTGAAACCTTAATAAACCCTTTCGGCATTCTTTACAACCCTTTTTCAATTTGCAGTAGCTTAGACAGGATTATAAATCTAACATTCTTAGATGCAGGAGATTTAGTCAAAGTAAATGAATTTTGGTATTCATACGAACATCACGGCTTTTTTAGAAACGAAAACAAAGATAACCTACTGCAAGCTATAAATTTAGACATTACAAAAGCAAATAGTTTTTTAAAACAAACCAATTGGCTAATTATTACTTTAGGAACCGCTTGGGTGTTCTTTTTAAAAGAAAATAATAAAATATTAGGCAACTGCCACAAATTAAATCCACAACTCATCGATAGAAGACTTTTATCCACAGAAGAGATTATTAAACATACAACTCTTACTATCAGTAATATAAGAAAAATTAATCCAAATATTAAAATAATACTTACAGTCTCTCCCATAAGACACTGGAAACAAGGCTATAGAGAAAACCTTATCAGCAAAAGCACTCTACATTTAGCAACAGAGCAAATATGCAAAACAATAAATGACTGTTCCTACTTCCCTGCATACGAAATAGTTATGGACGAGTTAAGAGATTATAGATTTTATCAATCAGATATGCTTCACCCTTCGGAAGTGGCAGTGGATTATATTTGGGAAAAATTCTCAACTCACTTGTTTTCAGAGGAAACTATGCAACTTTGTAAAGGCTACTCTAAGCTTTATTCAATGAAACAACACAGAGCATTTAACCCTGAAAGCGAGGGATATAAAAATCATTTAATAAAAATAGAACAATTAGAACAAGAATTATATGAAAAACGAAACAAACTTATTTAAAATAGAAGCCTGCATAGGCACTTTGCAATCAGGAATAGAAGCTGAAAAAGGAGGTGCAAATAGAGTAGAATTATGTGACAACCTTGCAGAAGGTGGAACGACCCCTTCTGCTGCTCTAATTCAGATGTCAAAAGAAAAACTACAAATTCCTGCAGCCGTGATGATTAGACCGAGACATGGTGATTTTCTTTATTCAGATTTAGAGTTTGAAATAATGAAAAAAGACATAGAATTTTGCAAATCAGTTGGCGTGGAAGCTGTTGTATTTGGTTTATTAACCCCTGATGGAAATATTGATTGTGAAAGAACAAAGATATTGGTGGAAACTGCTGGGAATATGCAAGTTTGCTTTCACAGAGCAGTAGATTTAAGTAGAGATTATTTTGAAGCAATTGAACAAATAATCAATTGTGGTTGCACAAGAATACTTACCTCAGGCGGAGCAAACAAAGCAGTTGAAGGATTTGAAAATATAAGAAAAGCACAAGAGCTTTATGGTAACAAAATAGAGATTATGGTCGGCAGCGGAATAAATGCAGAAAATGTTTCTAAATTTCATAGCGTTGGAATAAGAAATTTTCATCTTTCTGGCAAAGTTCAAATCGATAGTCTTATGAGTTACAGAAAAGAAGGCGTTTCAATGGGAGCTATTTCTGCGGAAGAAGAATACAAAATTACACAAACAGATTACAGAAAAATAGCAGAAGTAAAAAAAGTCTTAGAAACCAAGTTCTAAACTTTAAACTACTAATTATCAACTACAAGAATTTTCTCTTGCATTACACCTTTATCTGTATAAACCTTGATTATGTAATTACCTGCATTCAAGTGTTTTAAATCTAATACTATTTCTTTTTCAAAAAACTCTTCTCGCTTTTGCAACCTTCCCAACACATCAAACAACTCTACAATTTTGATCTGATAATTACTTTTTATAAACACTTCATCTTTTGCAGGATTAGGAAATATATCACATTTATTTTCTAATCCTGCTGTTTCATTTATACCATTAAATGAATTATTAAGAACTATTATTGGTCGAAAATTAAGAGTTGTTCCTTGTACAAAATGATAAATAGAATCATCGCTAAAACGTTTCCATTCTCCATTCTTTTTCAACCAAGGAGTATTAGAACTTTGTGGACCTATCAAGGTATCTTTCATTAAAGTATCATTAATACTAAAATTTGCATTATATTCTATATTAGAAGTTCCATTACCGACAGTAGAGCCATAGCGCATTCCTGTATCAGCAGGATTAACAAAAAGTTCTCCTACAATAATAAAGTCATTCATTGTAATAGCATCAGGAAACATATAAAAACCAAGGGTACGCCAAGTTATTGAATCAGATTGCATATTAGAAGGATATGAATACGCAGCAGATAACTTCTCAAAATTATGTTTCTCAGATGTAATATAAAATTGTGGACCCAAACCGTACATCTGCCCCCTTACCTGAGCCGCAACACCAATCACAGTAACCATCGAATCAAAATGAAAATGCTGTCCAAAAGCCTCAGGCGTATATGAATTACGACCAAACCATGAACCACCAAATGAAAGCGTTGTATAATTAAAAATACAACCCCATGCAGAATCATAATATGGAATAGGTGAATAAACACTTCTTCTTGCCTCATGATGATATTCTTCTAATGTACCATTAGCAAGAGGTACACCAGGAACAAAAACCCTACAATCCCATGCAGCAGAATCAGCTTTAAAATCATCATTACGATAAATCAAAACCGTATCATACTGAGTAACCAATAGAGTATCTTCGCTCAATCGAGAAATAATTAAAGGTGTTTGTGCAAATTGAGCATAAATACAACTACTTACAGCAACAAATAAAATAAATAACGCTATCTTTTTCATATTTAACACCCTCCTATTTATATATATTCTCCAAATTTAAGTTCTCACAATTACCAACATAATATCCTGGCGTATATTCAGGTATAATAAAACTTCCAAAAGACACATTTTGCAAATAAGAAGTCTCTATCCGTTCAGTCTCACGCCCATCTATATTTATTGGAAATGGTTTATTAGTTATCGTAGTATTAACATTTTCATGACAATCAGATTCAGTTCCTCTGACAAACTGAAAAGTTGCATAAGCATCTTCTATTGTTCCATTTTTATATTCACCAACCAATCTAAACGCATCATACTTCATCTTTACTATTCCATTAAACGAACCTATATCCGACCACATAAAACCATTCTCATGATGAACATATGTATCTATCGGCAGATATTCTATTGTAGTATAGCTACTTGGTGGAGTAGTCTTATGAAAATAATCATACATCGTTGGTTCTACATTTATGTCATACACACCTCCTCTATCATTCTTATCCCTTGTCAATACCATTAAACGTTTATTATGCTGAGAATATGACATATCTATTATATCTTTTGATGCTATACCTCTGTATATTTCTGAAGATAAAAGATTTACAAATTTTGCATCATTATAATTCCCGTTAAATTTCACTCTATTTACAATAACAGAATGCATTCTACCTGAATACATACTGAATGTTAATGCAAAATTATCACTTTCCAAGTGTTTTATTTTTACATCATATATCCCTTTTGCTATGTTAGTATCATAATAAGTACTTGTCAAATTATCATAATATTTTACCTCCATAACATTTCTAACTATCTGCATATCAGGTGTTGTAAACTTTCTATAAGCAAGTAATTTTGATGTTCTAACAGCATTAGGTGTATAATAATTATTTGCAGTATCGAATATCAATGACACTAATTCAGCATTGCCTTGTGATACGCTTATGTCTTGAAATTTTTCAGTTAATGTATCTCTATTTGTTTCAAAAATTCTAACTTGATTTAATGTTACATCATGCAAAAGGACACAATCAAAGTATCTATCTGGTGGATACACCCATATTGTTGGCGAACCTATCGAAGGTGATGGCAAGGGGTATGGTTCATATTCTTTTTTTATAGTGCCCATAGCAAACACACTTGTTGAATTTAAGTTATTTGCATCTGGAAATGTTATTATCTTATTTATTGTATATCCTATTGGTATGTATTTTACATTATCTACTCCCGTAACAAACAAGTCGTCCAATGGCACATTTGCTATATAACCTTGTCTATTTATGGTATTGAAATATCCACAAAAATAAACAGTGTCTTTATAGTAATTTATATCTGTTATTCTTATTGAATCGGGCATCGTTATAAACAAATATTTTGTACAATCGTCCGAAACAAAATCATCTTCTTGAGTAAGCACTATTTTTGAAATAATCTTTCCATCAGATTTTTGATAATCTGTTTTCCCTACCGTTCTATAAACTGGCGATTTGTAAAAAACAGTATCAAAATCACATATTATTGTCTTTTGTGTATGAGGAACTATGGTATCCGAATGAAATAAAAAATTTATTGGCGAAGCACTCGCTGAAAGTTGCCCACATCGAAAAGGAGCTTGCGAATATAATGACTCAACAAAAAATATCGCCAAAAATAAAACAAAGAAAAATCGACGATTCATAAGACTCTTTTTTACATTACGTAGCAAAAATACCAAAAAAAAATGAATCATCAAAATTTTTCTAAGAAAAATAAAAATAAAGCAAAGAAAAAAAGGATTTTTTCATTGAAAAAATCCTTTTTTTCTTTGCTTTATTTTGCTATCTCTTTACTATCTGTTTACAGATATTTTCTTTGATGTGATACCTGCGTTAGATATTATCTTAACAAAGTAAGCTCCATTGCTTAAGTTTGATGTATTGATTTCAAATTTATTGTTTCCTGTTGCTAATGCAACTTCTCCTAATGAAATCACTTCTCTTCCTAACATATCTACTACAGAAATATTAGCGTGAGTTGATTCTAACATAGAGATTTCAAGATTTAACATATCATTAACTGGGTTAGGATAAGTTAATGTTTGAAGTATTGCTCCTTCTGCTTCTTCTAATCCTACTAATGAAAGTATTTTAATATCTATTGCTTTGTAATCATCGTATGAAGAACCTGTTCCGTTTACTAATCTTGTTTCTGAACCATCGTAGATTTTGTATGTTGTACCACCATCTCCGTATGAGTCAAATATTTCAAATACATAGCAACCTGTTTCAGTTAATGGAACTTCTACTGTATCTCTTACGATTGTTTGTTGTGGATAGTAATCTGCTTCTTCTAATACATTACCATTTCCATCAGAAAGTTTCCAACTGCATTCGTAAGCATATTGGTCTGTTTTTATGATAATTTTAAGTTTATCTCCGTTTCCTTCTTTTGGAGCTTCTTTTTTGATTGTTGCAGTTTTTTGTTCATCAGTTATTGCTGTTCCATTGATTGAAACTATCTTAGCAAATACGTTTGTGTTTTGGCCAACTGTTACAGGAACTTCTGGTAATTCAACAAAAACTTCTTCATCTGTAGTTATATTTCCTGTCCAATCAAAAGTTTGTTCCCCTGATACTGCAGAACCATAAGCAATTTGCATGCTTGTTATTGCAGTTGCTCCTGTATTGTAAACTTTTAAAGCAAGAGAAGCTAAATCGTTACAACCGTTTATGCCAGCAGCTGACATAGTTGTTGACATTGCTGCAAGTTCTGGAAGGTTTGTAACCGATGGTCTACATTCTGAACCTGTGTATATTTCTTGTTGATCTCTTGTAATAAAGACAATCAATCTTAAATGACCAAGTTTTACTAATTCATTACTGATTGAACCTGGTACGCTGTAAGTATATGTTCTTTGAACTAATGTTCCAGCAGGAATAACGCTTGAACCAGCAGGTGCTGTGATGTCTTCACCCCATTGACCTGTGATCATATCTCTCAACATACTCATGTGAATGTATTGTCCATCAGAAGTAACTTGAGAAGGATTGCCACTTGCTCCTGATTGTGGTCCTATGATGCTGTCTTGTACTAAAACAACGTTTAATTTGTTTGATGCAGTTTCTGCATCTGCTGTGTAGTATGCTTCAACATTTACAGTCATAGTTCTTGCTGTTGCATCTATTGTAGCTTGTGCTGCAACGTTTACAAAAGATTGTTGTGCAAGAATTTGATTTCCTGCAGAAACAAATTCACCTCTTCCTAATGCTGTTACAGAACCAGAGAATACATGTCTATTTACTGTTCCTGAAGGGAAACCTTGAAGTCCTGTTTGGTTCATTAAAGCATTTCCCCATTGAGTTGTGTACATTGCAGCATAACCTCCTGCGTGTACGTTGATTCCAAACACTCTTCCTGGATTAGCTTCTTCATATTCTTTTACAATTCTATGTCCGTCTGGACAGTATCCACAGTTTATACCTGTGTACTCTTCAATAACGACATTCTTGTTTGCAGGCTGTGTTGAAACAAACTCTGGAGTTTGTGCTGATACTGCAAAAGCAGCAAACAAGCCTAAAACTGATAATACTATTTTCTTCATATTTTTAATGTTTTATGGTTTTGAATTGCGAAAATACGCTTTTTTAATGAATTGACAAATTTTATTCAAAAAAAATGCAAAGCAAAATATTCGTTCTTTTTTATTTGTTAATCTTAATGCTTTTTTACGTATCTTTGCAATTAAATGTTGAATAATATGATTTCTACATATAAACAAGGAAATATATTAAGGAAAATTGATTCTCCAAATGATTTAAAATCATTGAACAATGAAGAGCTTTTATCTCTTGCAAAAGAGGTAAGAGAGTATATATTAGAGGTTTTGAGTGAAAACCCTGGACATTTGGCTTCAAGCCTTGGTGCGGTGGAGCTAACTATTGCTTTGCACAAAGTTTTCAATACTCCCGAAGATACGTTGGTTTGGGACGTAGGTCATCAAGCTTATATTCATAAAGTACTAACAGGCAGAAGAAATGAGTTTGTTAATATAAGAAAGTTTGGAGGTCTTAGCGGTTTCCCTAAAAGAAGCGAAAGTGAATACGATTCTTTTGGCGTAGGTCATTCATCTACTTCTATTTCTGCAAGTTTAGCAATGGCTATTGCTGATAAACTACAAAAAAAAGATAATCATCATATTGCAGTTATTGGAGATGGTTCAATGACAGGAGGAATGGCTTTTGAGGCTCTTAATCACGCTGGCTCTACTGACGCAAATCTTTTAGTTATTCTTAATGATAATGGAATTTCTATTGACAAACGTGTAGGGGCTATGAGTCAGTATTTAACAATGATTACATCTTCTGCAACATATAATAGATTGAAAA
>CALCUN010000107.1 GCA_937906975.1 uncultured Bacteroidales bacterium | reverse complement strand
AGCGTTCTGCTTGTTGCCTAAGATAGAGGATATACACACTTGCAACGGAATAAACGAATATGCATCTTTCTCGACCACTTTGGCTCTGTATCCTATTCCTCCCCCCACAAACAACTTCTTGTTCATTAGGTTAGCACCTATCATCAAGTCAGCACCTGCATATCCTCCCCACCCCAAGTATGGGACATACAATGCTCCACCCATAGCCTGAGCGCTGAGAGAAACGGTTTTCTTCTTTGTTTGCGTGCTGGCGGTTTCTTCTTTTGCGGTGGCTTTTTGTTCTTCTTTCTGAATGCTAAGCACTTCATTCATAGGGTATTGATAGCGCATTCCGTTGTTGCTTCGGGTGATTACGACATCTTCGTTTTGCAGCACAATCTCTCCCCTTACGCTCTGTCCTGAACGTAATACGACCACCTCTGCCATTGCGATGAAAGGCAATAGCAATAGAGCTATTAATAGTATGTATTTTTTCTTGTCCATTTTGTATTCAATGATGGTTAAGTTTTCCTTTCTTCCATCGTCACCAATTGCTTTTACAGCAATATTTTCTATTCTTTTTGGCTTTGCCTATATTGTTCTTTTTGAAAAATAATCCTCTGTGATTTTTTAAATCATTATTGTTTATGCTTGTTTTTCTTATTAGGAAATTATAGTCTTCGTTTAAGGTCTTTGCTGTTTGCAGAGCTTTTGAACTTTTTTGTTCAGGAAAGGCTTCTTCTATCAAAGCTATATTTTCTTTTGTTGGGTCTGTAAGGTAGTCTTTTATGAATTTGTTTATTAATAATGTGTCGTTTTCTATTTCTAAAACGGTTTTTATTCCTTCTATTGATAGTTGTTTTAAGGATTTTTCTTTGAGGCGTTCTAATATTTGCTGACGTCTTGGGTGCTCTGTGTTGTTTTTTATGAAACTAATCATAGAAGTCAGAGTGGAAGAGACTATTACTTCGTTATAGAGAACGTCATTTAGTTTTTCTTTTGCTAATTTTATGTAAACACCACTTGGAAAACGTTTGATGTAGTCTTCATATTTTTTTGCAGTGTTTTCTTCTAATGCTATTTGAAATACAATTCTTTCTATTTCTTGGTTGGCTTGTTGTTTATATTTTTCATTTGTGGTTTGTTTTACGAAGTTTTCTAATTTTTCTAAGTCTTCGCTTTCAAGAATTTGTATGGATACCATTTCGTCTATGGCTTGTCGTGCCAAGTTTGCTTGAATGGCATTAGGGTGTCTTTCAATGTATTTTTCGTAGTCTTCTATTGTGTTTAATAGTTGTGTTCTTTCAAATGATATTTGTTCTAATAGTCGTTCTGCTTCTTTGGCATATTTTGTTTCTTCTTGAAAACATTCTATGAAGGCTTCTAATGATTCTATGTCTTTTGTGTTATAGACAACGGATAGTTCTTGTTTGCAAATTTCTTCTGTGGAAATAATTTCTCTTCCTTGTAGTTGATTTAATTTATTAGCATAGTAATAGGCTAAACAAGCGTCTTTTTCTGGATTGTTTACATCTTTGTAGTAAAGAGTCAAAACCTCTATTCTGTCAATGTTGTTCGTATCTTGATAAGAGGTTTGTATTTTTTCATAAGCTTGTTGAAACTCCCCTTTATTCAACAATTTTATTACAGAATTTTTTTGAGCAAAAATAATTGTTGGGGTAGTTAGTATGATAATGAGAAGTAAAATTAATCTCTTAAAGTTCATCTGTTAATTATTTTGTTATTGTACTTCTATCGGATAGTGTTCTATCCATTGTTCTTCTATTTTCAAATCTACACTGTAACGTCCTGGAATAATATTATCTTCAAAAATTAAAATTTCTGAATTGTATTTTTGTTCTCCTACGTGTAAATGATTCTTATCCCATATTCTTACTTGTTGTAGGTTGTGAATGCCATCGCCATAAACTAATATTCTTTCGTCATCTTCCCAAATGTAAATTCCAGAATAGTCAGGATGCAAGTCATCTATGCCTTTTGCTTTGACAAAGTGTAGTCTGTATCTGCTGTTTGTTGTTCCGCTTTCAAATTTTGCTGTCACTGATGAGCTATCGCATAGGTTGTAAAAAGTTTGCGAATGTTTGTCTTCCAACAATACTAAAACATTTTTTGGTAAAACAGAGATATTGTTTAGTTGTAATTCAACATCGTTGCCTTGTCCTATGAAAATTCCTACGTCAAACGAAGCTGGATAATCTGGAAACGTATTTACTGATAATTCTTCTCCTTCTATTATAAAATAAATCTCTGCAAGTTCTTCGCTTGTTCCGAATATTTTATGCGCATCGTGTTTGTCAAATTCATATTTTGAATCGTCCATCATTCCTATTAAAGCGTACTGATTTTGTCCGTTTACAACAGCAGAAAGAGTTAAGTAATTATTATTGACAAATGACTGTTCGCCAGATTTTGGTATGTATTGGTGTTGTCTTTTAAATATTATTTCTATATTATCTGAAATAGTTTCAACAAAAAACGCTTCAAGAGATGGTATTAATACCTCTTCGTTTGGATCAACTATAATAGGATTATAGACTTTGTTTTCTTTATCTAATAAGAATATGGCATTTCCTTGTATTTTTCCATCTATTTCTTCAAATAACTTTTTGGAACTTAGTGGTGCTGTAAAGGGATTGCCTACTAAATTCTTCTTATCATAATTTTTTTCAACAAGTTTGAATACTGTGTTACTATTACATAATATTCCTTCGTACTTTACATCTAATGGTGATTGTGTATAGACTGCATATCCTTTACCTGGCAACAAAACAAAGTTAGGATCTGTTAAATATTCACTCCAAAAGTCTCCGTGTTTACTTTTTTGACCTGTGTTATATTGCATTAACCATGTGTCATTGTTGTTTCGTTCCATGGAGAATAAGGCTGCCAATGTTTTGTTGGTAGGACTTGTTAGATAATTCCACTTTTCACTATCCAAATTTTGGTGTACAGTAAAGTATGACATATTACCATATATTATATCGCCTGAAACATAAAACATTCTGTCGGCTTCAATCTCTACATTAACACTATCGCCCAAAAATAACATTGAACACATAGCATCACAATCGACTTTGACACTACAACCGCTGTTTATGTAAACAAAATCTTCCATTATTGGTTCTCCTTTGGGCTCCCAAACATCAGGATTGCTCCACTCACCAGAGGTTACTAAGCGTTTTATTTTTGGAAATCCGAAATACAAGTCATGTATCTCTACATGCTCAGTATTATGTATGGTTATTTCTAATTTATCTGCTGTCGCTGGAGATTCTAATGGCACACAGTAGTTCAAATTAACTACCTCATCTTCTATTTCACAAAGAACCTTGTTTTTTTTGTACCATTTATATGATACATGTACGCCTGTGTATTGTTTTTCGTTAAGTTGATAAAGAGATAATTCCTCATCTGTTAATTTTAAACTAAATTGGTATTCTCTTTTTGAAAAAACAGGAAACGTAAAATTAAACTCATAGTCTATAGAAGGTAAGTTTACTCCTTGTATTTTATTGCTAAAAAAATCTATATCCGAAGCATTTGCACAAGAAGCATTCAATGGTATTACCAAAGGCGTAGGTTGTTTGCTTGTAGTTAAAACTAATTCGGCTGTGTGTACACCTTCTTTTTTTGGAAAATAGGAAACTGTAAAAATTTGCGAACTTTCTCTTATGTCTAACGACTTTGAAGAAATGTTAAAGCAGTTTTTATCTTTTCCTCTTATTTCTAAATTTACATCATCTCTAATATAATTTCCTGAAAGCAATAAACGAATAGTTTCAGGGTAAATACACGGAATTGGTATGTGGTTAAAAGCAATTTCTTTTAAGTAATTTTTCTTATTTTCATCGTATGCACCTTCCACAAACAATACAGCAGTAGCCCCATTATAAGGATCGTTTTTCGATTCTATAAAAATATCTTTAATTTGTATAGAGGGGTTTGAACCTTTTCCCTTAACCTTATTTATTTTCCAAGCAATCTGAATATGCTCTTTGTTTTCGCATTCCAATGGTAAGACTACATCAGAAAAATTCTTTGTTGAGGGATTTCTTCTTGTGTAAAAATTATAATTTTTCCCATTTTCATCTAATACATCTTTCCAATTATCATTTTCAGATAGCCTATATTGAAGAGTTGCTGTCCAATTTGCTCTTGAAGATTTAAGATTAAAAGATTTCCATGACAAAGTAATTCTCTCTTGTGAGAGAGTTGATAAATTTAATATAATTCTACCAGATTGAAGTTTTTTATTCTCTTCTTCATAATAAATAGGAGAATTTCCTTTTACGTGTTTTTCTTTATCAAAATTAGAAAGAATAAAAGAAGACTCACGCAAAAAATGAATTTTCTCTGTTTTCTGAGAATAAAGTGTAAAACTAAAAACCAATAAAAAGAATCCTAATAATGTTGTCTTTCTTATATTCATACCTATTCTTGTACTGCTCTTATTTTATAGTCTTCCATTTTGTAAATTGTAGTTTTCTTATTTTGGAAGCCAAAGTTCTCATCTTTTCTCTCAAAATAAAAATCACTAATAATATCATTTACTCTATTGAGATTAGGATTTTGCATAAAATCTTCCCCATTTGTTACAAGACTATTCACAAAAAACATTGTAATATCATAACCTAAGGCAGCATAAATCCTATCTGGCTCTGTTTTAAAGTGCTCTCTAAAATCTTTTACAAAGTTTACGAAATTCGCATTGGTGTAATCATTGAAATGACTTAAAGTAAAATGATATTTATTCTTCTCTAACAAAGAGTAATCTAAGTGAGGAAATTCTATCCACGAATAATCTGCAAATAAAATCACCTCTGTATCAGACTTAGCATTTAAGTTAGAAAGTAAACGCTTTGCATAATTTTCATTATCTCGGCTATTACCTTTATCATATAGGTTTATCACTATATTTTTTCCACCACTCTTTAATTTTGAAACAAGTTTTGTAGAATTTTTATTGTAATCCAATATTGTCCATGCGTTTTTACCCTTTGTAAGTAGTTGTTGATAATAATCCAAAACCGATTTTAACTCTGCCCTACCGTCATGGACAACAACAACATTAGCATCTTCATAATTTTTTCTTATATATCTAATGATAGTTTCCACTTCTGCAGCAGCAGAGGGCTGAATTTTGAAAACATAATTATTATCCAATATAGACAAATCCTCACTCATTGGATTAACCACAGGTATTTGCTCTTGTTTTGCATAATTTGCAATCAAAGAAAACGACTGTTTAAAAACCAATGGAACGATTATATCCATTTCTTTCATAGTTTCAGAGTTCAAAGCCTCTTGCACCTTTGCCACATCGTTATCCCCAACATCATAAACATAACAATCCACCTTAAAGCCTGCCTTTTCCAAATTATTAAGAGCAATTCTTATTCCCTCATAGAAATAAATATAGTCAAAACATTTATACCTTTGACGTTTCTTTTCATCTATATTGAATTTTGTAAAAGTTAGCTGATCAACAAACTCATAATTCAACGGCATAAAAACAGCCATATTTATTTTTTTTGATTTATCAGCTTTCTTTCTCGCACTTGATTTTGGATACAACGCATTAGAAGACACCTTTATCGGCTCTGTCTTCTCGTTTTTAAACACATGTTGATTTCTTACCGTTATGGGAATCTTTATAGTTTGACCTGCTTTTAAGTTTTCAGCAGTTAAACCAGGATTAACCTCTATAATATCCTTTTCAGTCAAGAAAAAATTTCTTGAAATCCTATACAAAGTTTCCCCTTTCTCCACTTTATGTATTCCTACCAAATCATCACCTCTTCCTAAATCAGTTTGAGAAAATGAAAATTGAGAAAACATCAAAAACAATAAACAACAAATCAATTTAAAAAAGCTTCTCATAACGGTATATTTTAAAACAATAAATTATTCCCATTCAATAGTTGCAGGAGGTTTAGAGCTAATATCATAACATACTCTATTTACTCCGCGAACCTTGTTTATAATCTCATTAGAGACCTTTGCTAAAAATTCGTATGGCAAATAAGACCAGTCAGCAGTCATTCCATCAACCGATTCCACAGCTCTAAGAGCGACAACTCTTTCATAAGTTCTTTCATCGCCCATAACACCTACCGATTGTATAGGAAGCAAAACAGCACCTGCTTGCCAAACCTTATTATACAAGCCATCTTTTTTCAAATTATTGATAAAAATAGCATCAACCTCTTGAAGAATTGCCACTTTCTCAGCAGTAACCTCTCCAAGTATTCTTATTGCCAAGCCAGGACCAGGGAAAGGATGACGTCCCAAAAGTTCATCTTTCAATCCCAATGCTTTTCCAACCCTTCTCACCTCATCTTTAAACAAAGAACGTAAAGGCTCAACTATTTTCAATTTCATATAATCAGGAAGTCCACCAACATTATGATGAGACTTTATTGTAACGCTAGGACCCTTTACACTGCAACTCTCAATTACGTCAGGGTAAATTGTACCTTGAGCCAACCATTTTACATCTTCTATTTTTGCAGCCTCAGCATCAAAAACATCTATGAAAGTCTTACCAATAGCTTTTCTTTTCTTTTCAGGATCTGTCAAACCCTCCAAAGCAGAATAAAATTCTTTCTTTGCATCTACTCCAATCACGTTTAAGCCCATTCCCTTATAAGAGGCCAAAACATCTTCAAACTCATCTTTACGTAAAAGACCATTATCCACAAAGATACAATTAAGATTTTGTCCTATTGCTTTATGTAATAAAAGAGCAGCAACAGAAGAATCCACTCCACCGCTTAATCCTAAGACTACCTTATCGTCTTTTAATTGTTCTTTTAAGTTATTGATAGTTGTATCTATGAAAGAATCCTCTGTCCAGCTTTGCTCACAACCACAAACATCAACGACGAAATTTTTCAACATAGTTAATCCCTCTGTTGAGTGATAAACCTCTGGGTGGAACTGAATAGCGTAAGTTTCTTCGCCTTCAATTTTATATCCTGCATTCTTTACGCTTTCTGTTGAGCAGATTACCTTATAGTTTTCAGGCATTGACTCAATTGTATCACCATGCGACATCCACACTTGCGTATTTTCACTTACTCCCTTAAATAAAACCGATTCCTTATCTATATAATTAAGGTGTGCTCTACCATATTCTCTAATTTTACTTGCAACAACATTTCCGCCAAAGGCTTGTACCATATATTGAGCACCATAACAAACGCCTAAAACCGGCATTTTTCCTTTAAACCACAAGTCTGGATTTGGAGCATCTTTATCTCTCACACTGCAAGGGCTACCACTAAGAATTACTCCCTTAACATCATCTGAGAATTTAGGAGGATTATTAAAAGGGTGTATCTCGCAGTAAACTTTTAATTCTCTTACCTTTCTTGCAATCAACTGTGTGTATTGCGAACCGTGATCTAATATTATTATAGTTTGCATTACTTTATATGTTTTTAAGTTTATAAAAAATATCCATCGTATTAAATAATTTTCAAAATTACAAAAAAAAATTAATTCAAAGAAAAAAAACGATAATCCTTAGAGAAAAAAAGATAATTCTTAGAAAAAAGGGTTTTTTTCTAAAGAAAAATATTACCTTTGCAGAGCAAATTTTAATTTAATTAGTTATGATTTGGATTGCATGCTTTGTTTCGGCATTCATTTTAGTCTATCTTTTAATGCCGATCTTTATCAGACTGATGGAAAAATATAAAATTTTAGACTCATCTGGTGGAAGAAAAATTCACAAAGGCTATACCGCTCACATGGGAGGAGTAGTAATATTCGTAGCCTTCGCTATCGCAACCTGTTCCTGCGTTTTACAAATGATAAACGACATAGACATCTTGCAATTATTAGCATTTTTAATTCTATTATCATTCGTTGTAGTTTTAGGCGTTAGAGATGACATGAACTCTCTTTCACCTATGGTAAAACTAATGTGCGAAACCATAATAGGATTCCTATTTTGCTATTTAGACATAAGACTTTATAGTCTTTATGGCTTGTTTGGAGTATATGAATTGCCTATTTGGATTTCATATATCATTACCATTGCATTCATAATAGTTGTTTGCAACGCCTATAACCTTATAGACGGAATAGATGGTCAAGCAGGCACACAAGCTTTAGCAGTATTTATTTTTCTTGCAGGCTTTTTATTACCAATAGTCTATACAAAAGGAATTCTAAACTTAGACTCATTCTTTGGAAACACAAATTTTTGGATGATAGTCTTTGTTTCGATAATAGGAAGTTTGATAGGATTTTTGATTTTCAATTGGCAACCAGCCCGAATCTTTATGGGAGATACAGGAAGCTTGTTTATCGGAACACTAATAGCGCTTTCAATAATAATGTCTATGAATTACAATGGAGCAAGCCCTATCTTAGCAGGAGAATTTGAAATAAAAACAAAAATTTTAGTCTTCCCAATGTTTTTCTTCTTGCCATTTGCAGACACATTGCGTGTTTTCTTAGCAAGAATACGAAAAGGAAAATCGCCATTCTCGGCAGACAAAACACACATTCATCACTTCCTTTTAAGAACAGGCTATTCGCATCAAAAAACTACAATAACAACATTCACAATTCAATTAATAGTATCACTAATCTCAGTAGTTGTTGCATTCCTAATTAGTGATTTATTCTACATTCTTTACATTATTGCAATGTGGTTTGTGTATGTTTTTGTACTTCGTTTTACCGTGCAAAGAAAAATTGCAAAACTAAAACAAAATTAAAAAAATGGAAAACAACGAATCGGTAATCAAATACAGTGGTGTAGATATAGAATTTGAAAAAACTATATTATCGGGCATAAACCTTGATATAAAGAAAGGCGAATTTGTATATCTCATAGGAAAAACAGGCTCTGGAAAAAGTTCTCTTTTAAAATCAATCTACGCCGACATACCTGTTGAAATAGGCTCTGCATACGTTTGTGGATTTACACTAAACAAGCTCAAAAAATCAAAAATTCATTTACTAAGACGTAAATTAGGAATAATATTCCAAGACTTTCAACTGCTAAAAGACCGTTCTGTTTACGACAACTTAGCATTTGTGTTAAAGGCTACGGGCTGTAAGGACAAAAAAACAATGAACGAGCGTATTCTTCAAGCCTTAGACGATGTTGGATTATTGATGAAAGCAAACGAGCAGGCTTGTGATTTGAGCGAGGGCGAAATGCAAAGAGTTTCCATCGCAAGAGCGATTGTCAATCAACCAGAATTGATTTTGGCAGACGAGCCTACCGGAAACCTTGACCCAATAACAAGCGAGGAAATCGTACAGCTCCTTATGGAAATAAACAAAAAACACGGCACAACCGTACTTATGGCAACGCATGACTATATTGTGCTTGACAAATATCGTGCAAAAATCATTGCCTGCGAAGATGGAAAAATTGTTTCATAAACTCTGATTTATGAAACGCATAAATGTAAGTGTAAGTAACGATTTAATTTGTGATAATAGGGTAAATAAAACCTGTAAAAGCCTTGTCGATTATGGTTTGAGCGTAAAACTAATCGGCAGGGCTTTTAAACATTCTCCCAAACTATCATCTCGCTCTTATGAATGTAAGCGTTTGCCAATTATTTTCAGAAAAAACGCCATTTATTACGCAGAATTAAACCTTAGATTATTCTTTTACCTTCTTTTTTCAAAGCAAGATTTTCTTTGGGCAAACGATTTAGACACACTTCTTGCCAATTACTTGGTTGCAAAGCTAAAAAGAAAACCCTTAATCTTTGATTCTCACGAACACTTTACACAAGTTCCAGAATTAAAAGACAATCCCTTTGCAAGAAAGATATGGAAAGCAATAGAAAAACATTGCATTAAAGGTTGCGATGCAGTTTTCACTGTTTGCAACCCAATAAAAAATTATTTTAAAGAAGAATACAACAAAGAAAGTCGCGTAGTTAGAAACATACCTTCAAGAATATTTGTAAACGAAGAAAAAATCCCTTCCGAAAACAAAGAAAATATAATCGTATGGCAAGGAGCTGTAAACATAGAAAGAGGATTAGAAGAACTCTGTCAAGCAATGCAGTGGATTGATGCCAAACTTTTAATAATGGGTGAAGGAGATATAAAATCAGACTTAGAAAAAAAAGTAAGAGAACTAAGACTTGAAGAAAAAATCCATTTCCTTGGAAGATTGCCTTTTGAGAAAATGATAGAAAAAACAAAGACTGCAAAACTTGCAATCTCAATTGACAAACCAACAAATGGCAATTACGCAATCAGTTTACCAAACAAAATATTTGAATACATTGCCTGCTCAGTTCCTGTCTTAGTTTCAGCTTTACAAGAGATAAAATTCGTTGTAGAAAAATACGAAACAGGGATTTTTATCTCCTCATACAATCCGCAAGACTTAGCCAAACAAATAGATAGCCTTTTAAAAGACAATTCAAAGCTTGATTTAATTGCAGAAAATTGCAGAAAAGCAGCAAAAGAATTTTGTTGGGAAAAAGAGGAAACTATGATTTTTGAAACCCTTAAACAATTAGAAAAGAACTAATGCTTTCAATTCTTATTCCAATCTATCAAGAAAATTGCGTAAACTTAGTAAACGACCTACAAAATCAAGCAAAAGACTTAGGTTGCAAGTGGGAAATATTGGTTTTTGACGATTGCTCTCCAAGAAAGTGTGAAGAAAACAAATCAATCACACAATTTGCCAATGTAGAATACAGAGAATTAGAAGAAAACCTTGGACGTTCTCGAATAAGAAACCTTTTGGCAAAAGAGGCTAAGGGAGATATTTTAATATTTCTTGATGGGGATAGCAAAATTGTTAGAGATAATTTTCTAAAACGCTATTTACAAGAGATTGAAACAAAGGATTTGGTAAGAGGTGGCACAGTTTATTGCGAAAAAGAACGTTGTCCAAAGGGTTATGAGCTACATTGGAAATATGGCACAAGGGTTGAAGCAAACATTGGATTGAAAAACAAAGATATGTTTACAACAAACAACTTTTGTGTTCGCAAATCGGTTTTTTCTACCCTTAAATTCAGAGAAGAAATCAAGGGTTACGGACACGAAGACACCTTATTTAAACTTGATTTTGACAAAAATAATTTCTCTTTTTTAAACATAGACAATCCTGTTGAGCACTTAGGATTAAAAGATTTTAAAGACTTTATTTCCTCCAATGAGAACGCTGTAAAAAACCTAAGAAATATTTTAATAAGTCAAAGAGAAAAAAAAATAAATCAAAGAGAAAAAAAATTTTTTCTTAGACTTAAAATTGTAAGCACTTACAACAAACTTGAAAGGCTACATTTGGTGGGATTATATGCCTTTTTCTTTAAAATGACAAGAAGACTTCTATTAAGCCTTCTTGCCAAAAAAAATCCAAGTCTTTTTATTTTTAATTTATATAAGTTAGGCGTTTTTTGTAGTGCTTAGATTCCTAAACGTTGTCTTACCACCTCAAACAAAAGTACGGAAGCCGCTGCTGAAACGTTAAGACTTTCTATCTCGCCTTTCATTGGTATTTTTATTAATTCATCAGACATTTTCAACATTGTTGGACCTACTCCACTTTCTTCGCTACCCA
>CALCUN010000106.1 GCA_937906975.1 uncultured Bacteroidales bacterium | reverse complement strand
TTGTAAGGGTTTCTGCTTGTCCTCCGTTTACTTTTAGTTCGTATGTTGAGGCTGTGCCATTCCATGTGATTTCTGCTGAGGTTTGTGTTATGTTGCTTGCAGAAAGGGCTGTTGGTGCATCACATGGCTGAGGTTCTTCAGGGTCTGTTCCGCCTTGTCCTTCTTCTGCATCATAAACTGTTATTGCATCAAGTCCTACTCCGTATCCGTCTATACCTAATGATGAAAATGCTATTTGATATGTTGCACTTGGGTTAGGTAATGCTATTGAATCTAACACCCATTGGTCAAGTGGAGTTGTGAATGTTACTAAGTCTGTCCAAGTATCTTCTACACTTGCTCTATATTGAACTGTTAAGCTTTCTGCTGCTCCTAAGTAAGAACCAAGTGCATAATAGAAGCTTATATAAGGATTAGTTAATGAAGTCAAATCAAATGTTGGTGTTATCAATCTTGAAGACTCTCCAACATTATAAGTATGCCAAGCTGCTTGTGTTCCTTCTATTACAGGAGCTGAATCTCCATATAAATAAACTTCTTCTGTTAAAGCCCATAATTGTGAACCTGCAACAACTGCTTCTGAAGTCCAACAATTAGCTCCGCCTTCAAAACCTTGGAAGTAAGGGAAGTCAGAGATAGCATCACAAAGTGTATTGAATGTGATTGTTGCTGTTGGGTTAGATTCTTCATCTCCACAATCTGTTGTTACATAAACTGAGTATGTTGAAGAAGGTAAAAGATCTGTTAATTCTATTGTTGTTTCTGTTGCTGCAACCATAGAATATTCTTCTTCTGATGATAATTTATAATATACATTCCAAGCTGTGTGTGATTCATCGTTATCTGTCCAAGAAATAGTTGCAGATGTTGTTGTTTCATTTGATGCAACAACTGAAGTAGCAACAGGTCTTGCACAAGAAGTTTCTATTCCCACAGGCTCTACCATTACATTATCTATTATTGCTGGTGGTTGATTTCCGCTTGTAGCATCATTTACCCACATAAAGACAAGTTTCTTTAAGGCATTTGGAGTATTTTCTATTGTTACAGATATATTTTGTGTTCCGTTTAACATAGCTAAAGAATGTACATCTGAGTTATAACCTACCAAAACACCTGTTCCATCTTCATAATAAGGATAACCTGTATTGATATTTGCAGTTGGTTCTATTTGTACTTCTGGATCAACAAAGAATACTTTCAAATAATCGTAAGCATAATATAACCAACCGAAATAGTCTTCAAACTCTCCTTGAATTGTTAAGTCAAAACTAATTCTTATAGAGTCTGTTGCTCCTAATTGGAATAATTTTTCTGCTACTACACATGATAATGCGTCTGTATTGTAATTTGCTGATGTTCCATTATTATTTGAAATATATAATTTTCCATTTGTTGAATCAGCAGGAGTTCCTACATACCATTGGTTTGCAAAAGAAGCATTCTTTAATATCCAACCATGATTTTCTTCTTCAAAGTCGCAAGTGTAAGGAATTGCAACTGCATCTTGAAGTGTATAAGCTACAACAGTTGGAGAAGGAATTGCTTCATTTGATCCACATACTGCTGTTACTGATACATAGTATTGTGTTTCTGGTTCAAGATCTGTAAGTGTAAATGGTGATTCTGTTGCTGTTTCTGTTAGGATTTCTTCTGAGCCTGCTGCTCTATAAGAAATTGTATAACTATCTGCTTCTGTTAATGTCCAAGTTACATCAAGTGTTGTAGTTGTTGGATTTACAAGATCTATTTCTTGAACTTGTGCACAAGGTGATATAGATAATGAAACGTTGTCAATAGCAGCAGGAGCAACTAATTCTTCTTGGTTGATATAGCCAAGAGCTGTAAACACTAAACGTTTTTCTCCTGTAACATTTCCAAGGAATATTCTTTCTGTTTGCCATTGGTCTGAACCTACTAAAATAGCAACTATGTTATCAGAATTTAATAGTCCACTTGCAGGAAGAGGTTGACGATCTACAAGATATGCTGCCACACCTCCTGAAACGCTTGTGCCTTCTTGATGTCCTGTTACTTTCCAATCAAATGAAAGTTCAAAGTTTTCTTCTGTTTGACCAAAGTCAAAATCTTTCCAAAGGTGAGAAATAGTTGCAGAAGTAGTTGTTGATGCTGCATAAGCTGAACCATCGTTTGAAATATAAGCTGCTGGTGCTTCGTTTCCTGTTCCTTCTCCTACAACCCAAGCATTAGGTGAGGTTGAACCTGCATTTACAAACCATGTTCCTTCATCAAATGTTGTTTCGTAAGGAACAAGTTCTGCTTCTTCAAGTGTAGTAAATGTTGTTGTTGTCCAAGTTGATTCTCCATCTTCACAAATTGCTCTTACTGCAAATGTATATGTTGTTGCAGGTGTTAAGTCTGTTAATTCTATTGGGTCTGTTGAAGAAATTTCTTCTGCACTTCCTGAATCAGGATCAGCTTCTTCGCCTTCACCTTCTACTATAACATATTCCCAAGCTGTTGAAGCTCCATAATAAGTGAACGATGCTGTAGCTGATGTAGCAGTTACAGAAGTCGCATCTACTGTTGCTGAATAAGGAGCTGGACAATCAACCATATCTTCTACTGCTATATCATCAACACATAATCTATTATCTCCATTATTTATTGTACTTTCAGCATAAAATGCAAAACGCACTGTTCCTGTTAATGGTTCTCCATCTTCGTTTATAAGAGGATAAGAATATCTTACCATTTGATTGGTTAAAGAAGAAAAGTTTAAATTTGTATTTTCATCTCCATCAAAGAATACTAAACCATTTGCTATATCCCAAGTTGCGCCATTGTCAAGAGAAACCATTGCAATGAATTTATCATCTGGTGCAGAAGCTGGTGGTGCATCATTATTCCATTCTCTTAATCCAACATTAAATGCAAGTTGTTTTGCTACATCTCCATCTCCTAAATCAATAGAAGGAGTAACAAGCCAGAAGTATTGATCTGTATAATATGGATTACAATACATTGCCGAATATGATTGTCCTCCAATAGAAACTCCAGTAGTATAATTCCAATTTGATGATGAAACATTTAATGAAGATGTTGCTATTTGTCCGCTTGCAGGTATTTGTCCTGTATATCTATTCCAACAACTGATGTCGCTTTCAAATGGATTTACACTGAAAGTTTCTGTCCAAGGAGTTTCCAACGCTCCACAAGGAGTTGTAATATTCATTTGATCTACATAAGAAACTTCTTCTAAACTTTCACATATAATTCCAACTTGAACATTGTAAGTTGTTTGATAAGTTACTCCTTCTGAAATAGAGTAAGGGAAATCTTCTATTGTTAAATCTGTTATTTCTGTCCAAGTTTCACTTGCAGCGGCTTTATATCTTAATGTATAAGTTCCTTCTGTATTCATTGTATCTACCAAAGCAACTGAAATAGAAGGACCATCTTCTGTATCTACAAATTCTAATGAAGAATTTATTGCAGTAGATGAGCAAGGCATAGTGTAAATAGAAACATTATCTATTGCTGCAGGAGGATTTTCTCCACCATAACTATCATTTCTCCAAGAGAATACTAAATTATAAGAACCCGGTACAGTAGAGGTAGGCACTTCTATATTAACTCTTTGCCATTCATTGTTTGTTCCGTATGGTGATCTACCTATCATGTGAGAAAGAGTGTTAGATGTTCCTAAATCTTGACCAAAAGGAACTAAACGAACTCCTACATAATCACAACAAGTTTCTTCCCCTACTGATTTGTAATCAAAAGATACTGCATAGAAAGTATTTTCTTCTATAGTTATAAGAACAGATGCGTGAGCAACAGAGGTTGCATCGTTTGTATAAGCATTTGAAACTCCTTCATCGTTACTTATATATAATCCATTTCCTGCTTCTGCATTTGTAGTGTTTTGACCAAGTGGTCCAATATACCATTTATTTGTATTAGGATTTGTTATTGTCCATAAAGTAAGGTTGTCTAAATCATCAAAGCCTTCTTCAAAAGGTAGAGTAATGAAATTATCTTCGCTTGGAAGTGTTGTAAATACTGTTGATATTTCAGTTGAATTGGATTCGCTACATACAGTATAAACTTTTACCTCATACTCAACAAGCGATTCAAGACCTGATAAAGTATAAGTTAAATCTGTTATATTTCCATCTGCAACTGTCCATTCTTCATCTGTAGCTGATTTATATGCTAATCCAAATACTAATATTAATATATAGTTTTCTTACGATGGAGATTTCTCTAATAATAATTTAAGAGGTATAGTGATAGATGCGGGACATGGTGGTAGCGATGGCGGTGCTGTTGGTAATGGAATTGTTGAAAAAGATTTAACTTTAGCTATTAGTAAAATTATGTATGATGAATTTAAAAGATTAGGATAGTTTTTAAGATTAAATCAAGAAATTAAAACTAAACCTGATGAATTTATTGCGTTTGTGGAAAATATAGAAAATCTTATAGTTGAAAGATTAACTTTAATTAAAAAGACTAATCAACGTTTAGGTATTAAACAAGATTTACCTGAAGACATATCACCTTTTGATTTTAGACAATTTATTCGAAGCTATTTAACTAATCCTAATGACTCTCAGGCATATCATAATTAGCAAATAGAATTTTATGAAAAATATTGTAAAACTTGTATAAACCCACTACGTGTATTAACTCAAGTTGATCATTACAAAGGATACTTAGAATCTATGATTATGGCTTATGAGGGTGATTATATAAAATCTTCTAAATTTAGAGCTATTAAAAATATTGGAACTGATTTTATTAAACAAGTTAATATTAAAGCTAAAAAAGATAAAACCAAATACTATTTTTATTTATAATTCTAATATATTTCCTAATTATTTAAATCTTGATGCTAGTTATAATGTTGATGAAGCTTGGGATGCAAATGATCCTAAGAGATATGAACATGAAGTAGCTACAATGGGTTGTCGTACAAGGGTTTATGAAAACCTTAATGGCTCTAAAACATCTATTGGGCGTGGTAATCTTTCATTTACTACAATCAATCTTGTTAAGATTGCTTTAGAAAACAAAGATTTAAAATCGTTTTGGTATAAGTTAGGTTACTATGTAAACCTATCTATTAAACAGCTTAAAGAAAGGTATGATTTTCAGAAGACTGCTTTAAAGAAGCAATTCCCATTGTTGATGTCTGGTATGTGGAATGGTTCTGAAAATCTTAATATTGATGAAACCGTAGAATCTGTTATTTCACAAGGCACTCTTGGTGTAGGA
>CALCUN010000105.1 GCA_937906975.1 uncultured Bacteroidales bacterium | reverse complement strand
TAGGTTGCAAACGCCAATATCCAAGCAACTACTGTAGTATAGGTTACAACAAATATTGCCCACTTTGTTCTTGCTTCTTTCTTAACTGCTGCAAACACTCCTGTACAAGGAAAATACACCAAAGTAAAGACAAGAAAACTCAATGCCACAGGTGGAGTAAAAACCTTTTCTGTTATACCCGTTTCATCAATAGGATGAGTAGCTGCTTTTAGTTTTTCTTCTAAAACATCAGAACTTGTATCGGGATTATCAGAATACAAAACTCCAAGTGTAGAAATTATGATTTCTTTTGCTGCAACTCCTGTTATAAGTGATACGGAAAGTTTCCAATCAAAACCTATAGGTTTCATAACAGGTTCAATAACTTTTCCTGCGTGTGCAATGTAACTTTCCTCAATATTGTTTGTATCTTTTTGTGGGAAATACATTAATAGCCAAAGTGCAACCGAAGCAATAAGAACAATACCTGCCATTTTCTTTAGATATTCGCTAGCATTAACACATATAGTTTTTAATACGGCTTTTGCTTTTGGCACGCTATACTCTTGCAAAGTCAACGTATACGGAATGTGATTGCTTTTATTGAATGTCTTTTTAAATAACAATGCAAATAATATTGCTAAAATCACTCCTAATACATATAAGCAAAGCATAACTAAGGTAGAATATTTAGGGAAGAAAGTTCCTGCTATTATAATATAAACAGGTAATCGTGCAGAACAAGACATAAAAGGAATAATTAGCATAGTTACTAATCTATCTCTTTTATCTTCAATGAATTTTGTTGACATTATGGCTGGCACATTGCAACCAAATCCCATAATTAGCGGTGCAAAACTCTTACCATGCAAACCTATTGCGTGCATAAACTTATCCATTAATTGAGAAGCTCGAGACATATAACCGCTTTCTTCCATTAATGAAATACATAAAAACAATATCAAGATATTAGGAAGAAAGACGATAACTCCTCCTACTCCTCCTATAATACCTTGTACAACTAAATCATTGAAAAAGCCTTGTGGTATTGTTTCTTGTAATAAGTTCGCAATATAATTAACACCTCTCTCCATCAATTCCATAGGATAGTTTCCTATAGAAAAGGTAAAGAAAAATGTTAGCCCTAAAATCAAAAAGAATATAAGATATCCCAATACGGGATGCAGGAGTAGTTTATCTAATTTTTCAGTTTGGTGTTGGGTCATTGATAAAAATTTTAATAAGTGTTGGTTTCAATACCAAGATTTCTTACTCTTTGAGCATATTGTTCAAGTTCTGGTATCAATAGTTTTTCAAGATTCTTCTCAGGAGTTTCTCTATCTATAGAGTAAAGCATAACAGATTTTGGATTGATTTGCTTTACTATTTCTAGCCATGCAGAAAATTCTTCCTCAGATGTATTGTCTATAGTTTCCCCATTGTGAGTTCCTCTTAAAAGAAGTGTTTGAACTATACACTTACTACCAAATTCTATTAGTTTTTGTTTTATTTGTTCAAAACCACAATCTACAGGTTCGTTGATTAATTTATACATTCTCTCCGTTCCTGCATCTATTTTTAGTATTGGATTATCTATTAATTGCAATGCTTTAAACACGTCTTCTCTTACAAGATTAGTTGAGTTAGAAAGTATTGTAATTTTAGCTTGTGGGCAATATTGATTTCTTAATTCTATAACATCTTCAACAATACCAAGTATTTCCGGGTGAAGGGTTGGTTCACCATTGCCACTAAAAGTAATACTATTTATAGTTGAATTAAATTCAGCTGTACTTTCTGATAATTTTTTGTAAAGTGCAGCCTTTATATCTTCTCTCTTATTTAAAGGTACTTTTATGCTTGTATCTATTTTATTCCAACCACATTCACAATAAATACAATTAAAACTACAATATTTCTTCTCTGTTGGTAGTACATTAACTCCTAATGATACTCCTAAACGTCTTGATTTTATTGGTCCAAATATTATCTCTTCAAATAGCATATCTCTCTCAAATTTTTAAAATACTGATACGTTAATGTATTTTTTAGGGTTTTCTTTGATGTCTTCTATCAATTTGTTTAGATTTTTAGCACTATTGTCTAAACTTTTGTAGAGTTCTTCATCATTTATCAATAAACCTATATTGCCTTTTCCTTTTTCTATCACTCCAAGAACAGTATTAAGTCTTTCTATACTTTTTCCTGTTTCTATTAATGTTGAACCTATGTTTGCCTTTGCAGCAGAATCTACAATATTATCAACATTTGCGATTATGTTTGTAAGTTTTTCGTTATTGTTTTGGAAGTTTGTTGTAATGCTTTCTGTGTTTTCTATGATTTTTGCAAGTTTTACTTTCTCTTCAATCATAAGATTATCCAAGTTTGTGCTAATACTGCTCAACTTGTTAGTTGTTGTTTCTAAATTTGCTATAGTATTTTTTAAAGAATTTTGACTTTGTGTATTAAGAATCTTATTTAGACTTGAAAGAATACTATCTAAATTATTCATCATAGGACTAATGCTTTCTCCTAAATTATCAAGCATTCCTAATTCTCTTCCACTTGATAGAGTATCTCCGTCTGAAATAATTTTTGACGATGAACCTAATTCAAGCTTCAAGGCTTTTGAACCTAATAAGTCCGAACTAAATAATAGTATCTTACTATCTTCTGGAATTTTTATATCGCTTCTAACAATGAATGTCACAAGGAAATTATCTGCTCTATCGTTTGTAGCTTCTATTTCTTTTACATAACCTACTCTTAAGCCATTTACAAACACATTACTGCTAACTAACATTCCGCTTACATTATCATAAACTGCGTAATAAGTGTTTTCTTTTTGAAAAATGTCGCTTCCTTTTAGGAATTTAATACCAAAAAATAAGATAACTAAGACTATTAGCCCAAATAAGCCTACTTTAAATTCAGTTTTCATTGTTTAAGTTTTAACTTTTTCCTTTCTCTAACGCTCTAACCTGCTCAAATGTTATACGTTTACCATTTTGAAAAACTACAACAAAGGCATCTTTATGTCCTAAAGACCTTACTTTTTGCACATAATTAGAAGCCTCTTTTTGAGTTGCGAACAATCCTGCACAATATTTCCAATAGCCATCAAACTCATAAGACCAAACATCTTCTAATCCCTCAAAGGTTTTGTCTTTTGTTGAAACTTGATTTTTCATTGAAGCGAATTGGACTCTATAAACTATGTCTATACCAGTACCCTTTTCATTCTCTTCTCTACGTTTTTGCTGTGCTTGTTGTTCTTTTTGTTTTTCTTGTTTGAGTCTTTCTTCTTCTTTTTGCTTTGCTAATAATTGTGCGTCTTTTAGTTGTTTATCTTTATCTAATACATTGCTTGGAATTAATTGTTCAACAGTTAGAATAGGACTTTTTTTATTGTCTTTATGATTTTTGTACTCACAAATCGCTTGAAATATAGAAGCAGCAATCTCATATTGTCCTATTTCTGACATTAAATACTTTTCCTCTTCTGCATTTGAAATAAAACCTATTTCAACTAAAACAGAAGGCATTGCAGATTTTAATAAAACAACAAAATTAGCTTGTTTAACTCCTCTATTGATAACAGGAGTATTTGATGTTAAATGCTTTTGAATTTTGTCTGCAAACCAAAGACTTCCTTCCATGTAAGCATTTTGAAATAAAGAAAATAAAATATCATTCTCAGGAGAATTTGGGTCAAAGCCATCGTAATTCTCGCCATAATTAGCTTCTAAAAGAATATCTTTATTTTCTTTCTTTGCCACCTCAAGGTTTTGAGCTGCCTTAGTTACCCCTAAAGCAAAAGTTTCGCTTCCTTTTGGGGCTTTATTTGCAGAGCTATTACAGTGAATTGAAATAAATAAATCTGCCCCTATCTTATTGGCTATCTGACTTCTTTTATATAATTCAACATCTTTATCAATTACTCTAGTATAATAAACCTCAATATCTTTAAGATGCTCTGTTATCATTTTGCCTAATTTCAAACTAACGGCT
>CALCUN010000104.1 GCA_937906975.1 uncultured Bacteroidales bacterium | reverse complement strand
ATAATATAAATAATATTAAATACAATAATTATTATAATCAACTTAATGTTTATAATACATTGAAAGATAATAATTTAACCCCTTTTGAAATTGAAAAAGTAAAGAAAATTCCTCTTGATGTGTTAAAATACATTTATCTAACATCTAATGGTCTATTTTGGGATAAGACTTTGGAAGAAGATAATGGTAAAATAGGAGAATATTATATAACAAGACAAGACGCGAAAATAACAAGATTTGCACAGGTTTTTTATAGTAAACAACATGAGAAAGACGAAAACTACAAAGAGTATAAATATGCTAAACAATTCAAGGAAGAATTTCCAAATGTATTTTCGCATATTATGAGCTACAAAGAATATATTGTAAAAGAAGAAAGAACTGTGCTTGCTCACAAGTTAATGTCATTGGAAAGTAAGTTATTTAGAAAGGCTTTGACAAGATTGTTTGAAATGGGTTTTGAGGTTGTTTCAATACATGATGCTATTGTTGTTTTAGATACGCCTACAAACGCAAATTGTAGCATAGACATAGTAAAAGACGTATTAAAAGAAGTTTATAAGGAGGAGGGCTTAGATTGCGAATGTAGCGTGGATATTTATGGCAAAGAGGCTATGGAGAGTTTTCTTGAAAGTGAAAGGGAGTTAAGAAGAATGGGCGAGGAATACATATCTAATTTAAGAAAAGATGAAAGCAAAAAAATATTGGTAAAAGATTACGAAAATGGCAAATCGGAGATAATTTGGACAAAAGATAAGAAAGGCGTAATGTTACATCCAAAAGACATTAAAAGTTTGATGTATAAAGAAGGTGCGTAATCAATAAAAAAGGGAGAGTAAAGCTACTCTCCCTTTTTCTATTTATATATATCTGAAAAGTCTCTTCTATTGAGTATGGAACGAGCGAGGGTTTGTTCGTCTGCGTATTCTATTTTATCGCCTATTGCTACTCCTCTTGCTATTGCGGATATTTTTATATTATAAGGTTCTAACAACTTGTTGATATAAAAACTTGTTGTGTCGCCTTCCATTGTTGTTGGTAAGGCTAAGATTATTTCTTTCACGTTTTCTTGTTCTACGCGTTTGATTAGATGTTCTATTGCTATATCTCCTACCCCTATTCCTTCTATTGGAGAAATCACACCTCCCAAAACGTGATACAATCCTTTGTATTGATTTGTTGATTCAATGGCCATAACCTCTCTTATATTCTCTACAACACATATTGTATCGTTTTGACGTTGAGGATTTGCACAAATAGAACACAAATCATTATCCGAAAGATTATTACAACGCTTACAATGCTTTATTTCATTAACTAAATCCACTAAACTTTTGGCTAATTGCAATGTATTGTCTTCGTTTTGTTTTAAAAGGTGTAATGCGAAACGTAAGGCTGTGCGTTGTCCTACGCCTGGTAGTTTTGCTAGTTCGTTCACAGCATTTTCCAATATTAAAGAGGTATATTCCATATATATTTGTTAAATTTGCAGTCAAATAAGAGCAAAATTACAAAAAAATCAAATACTATGGCAAATATTTTACTTGGTGTTTTCATCGCATATACGATTTTATTATTCTCTATCACCTTTATCACAGCTCGAAAGGCTGATAGTGCTTCGTTTTTCTCTGGAAACAAAAAATCTCCTTGGTTTATCGTAGCCTATGGTATGATTGGAGCAAGTTTAAGTGGCGTTACATTTATGTCAGTGCCTGGTTGGGTGGAAGATAGAGGCTTTACATATATGCTAACCGTTTTCGGATATTTCTTAGGCTATCTTGTAATTTCATTTGTCCTTATGCCGATTTACTATAAGCTTAATTTGATTTCTATTTACAAATACTTAGAGAGTCGTTTTGGTAAATTCTCTCATAAAACAGGCTCTTTCTTTTTCCTTCTTTCAAGAACTCTCGGTGCAAGTCTTAGAATGTTTATTGTAATCTATGTTTTATACGAATTTGTTTTTAGTGCATGGAATATTCCGTTTGAAGCAACCGTTTTTCTCTTTCTTGCCCTTATTCTTTTGTTTACATTCAAGGGAGGAATCAAAACTATTGTTTGGACAGACACCCTTCAAACAACTTGTATGTTAGCTGCCTTGGTTATTTCTTTTATTTTGATAGGCGATAAGATGAATTTTTCATTCTCCGAAATGCTGACTAATGTTACGAAAAGCGATTATTTTACCTTTATTGAAACAGACTCTTCTTCACGTCTTTGTTGGTGGAAACAAATTCTTGGAGGTATGTTTATAACTATTAGTATGACAGGATTAGATCAAGAAATGATGCAAAAAAATCTTAGTTGTAAGAACATTAAATCGGCACAAAAAAATATGCTTACATTCTCTTTGACTTTGTTTTTTGTCAATTTCTTGTTTCTTTGTTTAGGTGCCGCTCTTTATATCTTTGCTCACAATCAAGGAATAGAGGTTAAAGGCGATGACCTTTTCCCTTACGTTGCTTTAAACGCACTTAGTCCTTTTGCAGCAGTGATTTTCATAATCGGACTTATATCTGCACTTTTCCCTTCGGCAGATGGAGCTTTAACTTCTTTGACTACATCGTTTAGCATAGACTTTTTAAACATTGAACAAAGAAAAGATTGGAACGAAAAAAAGAAAATCAAAATTCGTCATTTAGTTCACATTTGTTTTGCATTGATTTTTGTAGGCGTAATCATCTTTTACGGAAATCATCGCGACCCTCACTTAATTGATATTTTGTATCAAATTGCCTCTATCACATACGGACCTCTTTTAGGCTTGTTTGTATTTGGTATTATAACAAAACGACAAGTCATAGACAAGCTTGTGCCAATCGTTTGCATACTTTCGCCTGTGATTTGTTTCATTCTAAGCAACAACTCACAACAATGGTTCAATTATAGCTTTGACTTTGAACTATTAGTCTTAAACGGACTTCTTACTTTCTTAGGGTTGTTGGCAATAAGTAAGAAAAAGGAATAAAAATAGAGTGGAAAAGTTGTTGTTAAACATTTGTTAAATAAAAATAATATTTTACAAAATAAAATTAACTAATAATATGAATAAAGATATAATCAAAAATAATTCTTTATCATTTACAGATGATTACAATATATTAATTGATAACATATCTACTCTTTGGACTAATGCAAAAGAAAAAGCAGTCAGTGCAATAAATACAGAGTTACTTGAAGCGAATTGGCAGACTGGTAAATATATAGTAGAGTTTGAGCAAGGCGGAAAAGCGAGAGCAGAATATGGCAAACAATTACTTATAAATCTTTCAAAAGACTTGACACGATTAAATGGCAAAGGATTTAATCGTTCAAACTTAACTTATATGCGAAAACTTTATTTAGCATTTCCAAAAAGTGGGACACTGTCCCACAAATTAACATGGAGTCATTATTATGAAATACTTAAATGCGATGAACCTTTGGAAATGCAATTTTATATAAAACAATGCATTAACGATAAGTGGACCGTACGGGAATTAAAAAGGCAAATGAAAAGTTGTTTATTTCAAAGACTTGCGTTAAGCACTGATAAAGAAGGTGTATTGACCTTGGCTAATGAAGGACATCAGGTAATAAAGCCACAAGATATAATCCGAGATCCATTTATATTAGAGTTTACAGGACTTCCTCAAAAGAAAAGATACAAAGAAAGCGAATTAGAATCTGCTTTAAAGACTAATATGGAACATTTCTTATTGGAACTTGGACGAGGTTTTGCTTTTATAGGTCGCCAATATCAAATTCACATAGGAAGTCGTTTATTCAAAGTTGATTTAGTCTTTTATCATTGTATTCTTAAATGTTATGTACTCATAGATCTAAAACGTGCTGAAATAAAGCATAGCGATATTGGTCAAATGAATCTTTATCTTAATTATTTTCAAACAGAAGTATGTCAAGCAGATGACAATCCTCCTATTGGTATTGTTCTTGGGGCAAGAAAAGACGAACTTTTAATGGAATATGCTCTACAAGGAATAACAAACCAATTATTTACTGCAAAATATCAATTATATCTACCGAAAAAAGAAGAATTGCAAGCACAACTTGATTTACTTCTTAATGACGAAGTATAACAATCTTTTTTAATTAAACGATTCTATTCTTCCTCCAAAAAGGATAAAGTTATTCTCATCATATAGGACTACGTCTTGTCCTTGCATTGGTGCGAAAACGCTTTGAGAAAATTCAATGGTTGCGTGATTGGGTGAGATTTCTCTTAGACTTGCAAAATTCCCCTCGTCCTTTCCTCTAATCTTTGTTAGGTATGGGGTTTCTATTTTGATATTTTCTATTTCTTGTGAAAACACAAGGGAATTAAGCCTTAGGGTTGAGAAATAACAGTGTGATTTTTCGCCTACTACAAGGGTATTTTCTTCTGCTATTATCTTATTTATATAGAGCTTTTCTTTGATTTGCATTCCTTTATATTGACCAATAGTATAGAAAGGAAAGCCTTTGTGAGAGCCTATGGGTTGATTGTTTTCGTTAATTACCTTTCCGTTTTCAAGGTTTTTTAATTGGGGGTATTGATTCAAAAGGTATTCGGAATAATGCTTGCCATTGGTAAAGCAAAGTCCAAAACTCTCTCTCTTATTTGCTATTTCGCTATATCCTCTTTGCCTTACAAAGTCTTTAACCTCATCTTTCATCATTTCGCCAAGGGGTAGAATCAATCTTTCTTTTTGTTTTTTAGTAAGGCGATAAAGCATAAAGCTCTGGTCCTTCCAACTGTCTTTTGCTATTTGGAGTTGGGAGTTTTCTATTCGTGCATAATGTCCTGTCGCTATCTTATCACAGGAGAATAAATCGGCGTAATGTAGTAGGTTTTTAATCTTAAACTCTGCGTTGCAATGGGTACAAATATTTGGCGTTAAGCCTTTGAGATAGTAGTCTGCAAAAGGAATCATTACTTCTTTATAAAATTCTTCTCGCAAATCTACATAGTGAAATTCTATTTGGTTTTGCTCACATATTTTCTTTACTTTCTCTAAATCTTTTGCTTCTTGATGCAAATGAAAGTAAACTCCTACAACAAAAAAGGACTTAGTTTTAAGTAGAAGTGCTGTTGCAAGGCTATCTACTCCTAAACTAAGTCCTACTAAAACCCTATTTTGCATTTTATTTTGCGAACAAAGATTCTAATGCCTTACGGCTATCTTCATCTGTGCGTATTTCAACATCTGCCTTTGGTTCAAGAATTATCAAAAGCTCTTCTTTGCCATCATCTTGTGTGCCTTTGATTGCAGAGTAGTTGGCATAGACTTTGTTTGTCTTGTTTAAAAGCAAGAAAGTGTTGCCATCTGATAGATTAACTATTTGTTCATATTGATTAAATGCGTTTAACTTTTTGCCATTTTTCAATACAACACAAGTTTGTTTTCCCATTGGGTATAAATATGCTATATCCTTAAATTCTATTTCCAATTCGCCTGAACGAGCATTGATTTTAACAGCGTCATATTCCAACTCGTCATCTTTCCATCTTTGAATCTTAACAATATCTCCGTTTTCGTTCATAAATTTCCATTCTCCCACTTTCTTATCCTCTGAATACTCTCCTTGATAGAATGGTTTATTGGAAGCGAAATAATGAGTAATTTTTCCGTTTAACTTTCCGTTAGTGTAATTTACAATAGAATATCCATCAGCATAGAAAGTTTTCCATTCTTCTCCCTCTTTCACTCCATTTTTATACATAGTTGTAACATTCACCTTGCCATTTCTATCCCAATTTGTTTCCTTTCCTTCTTTCTTTCCTTTAACAAAATTTTCTTCTCTTAGTTTTCTTCCTTTTTCATCGTAACAAATCCAAATGCCATCTTTCTTTTTATCAACATACTTTCCTTCACTCATTATCTTTCCATTTGGATAGAATACTTTTGCTTGTCCTATTTTCCCTTCTTGTGAATAATCTATGGTTTGAGTAAGAACGCCGTTTTGTCCATAGTAAGAAAATGTTCCTACTTCTTTGTCATCTTTAAACTCTCCTTTGTATTTCACCTGTCCATTAGGATAATTCTTTGACCATTTACCTTGTTTTAGTCCGTTTTTGTCGGTTACGTTTTGTGCATTAAGCAAACAAGGCACCAATACTAAAGCACTTAAAAATAGTGCTACACTTTGTTTAACTATTCTTTTCATTATCTATATATTTTGCAAATTCTAATAAATTATTAAATACTTTATCTATTCGTTTTGGGTGTTTTCTCGCTGTCTTTGGAGAGGAAGAAATATGAACACAGTGCATTTTCAAGCGTTTTCCAAATACCAAATCGCTAAGTGAATCACCCACCATTATGGAGTCTTTAAATCTTATTTCTTTGTATTGTTTTCTTGCTTTAAGTCCCATTCCAATAGAGGGTTTTCTATCAATAGAGTTTTCTTTTGCAAGACTTGGACAATGATACACTTGATCTATTCTACCACCTCTTTGCTCTACTTGGCTTTTCATAAAAGAGTGAATTTCTTTTAAATCCTCTTCACTCATCAATCCTTTGCCTATTCCTTGTTGATTGGTAACAATAACAATTTTTTCAAAATGCCTATTAAATATTTCAAACGCCTCCAATACTCCATCTATAAATTCAAATTCTTCCTTACGCTTTACGTAATCGGCAATCAACCTTACGTTAATTACTCCATCTCTATCCAAAAATAGATATTTGGCATTTTTTATCAATCTCATATCTTGAATTATTGTTTTGGGAAAAGAGTTTGTTCAACTATTTGACAAATTATATGTCCTATCATTATATGACTCTCTTGTATGCGTGGAGTAAGTTTACTTGGCACATCAATTAAGCAATCTGACATTTCTTTCATTTTTCCTCCGCCCTCGCCTGTTAAAGATATGACTTTCATTCCTTTTTCTTTTGCTACCTTTTGTGCTTCCAAAACATTTTTAGAATTACCCGAGGTAGATATTCCAACAAGTACGTCTCCCGCTTTACCCGATGCGCTTAATATTCTTGAATATATTAAATCGAAACTATAATCATTGCCAACGGCTGTAAGATAAGACGTATTCACATGAAGGGCTTCCGATTCTAAGGCTGGTCTATCGTAATAGAATCTACCCGATAGCTCAGCGGCAAGATGTTGTGCGTCAGCGGCACTTCCGCCATTGCCACAAAACAAAACCTTTCCGCCATTGCGATAAGTCTCTATTATGATTTCTGAGGCTTTTTCAATGTTTGAAATCAATCTTTCGTCTGCTAAGATAGCTTCTTTAACGTTTATTGATTCTTTTATAATGTTTCTTATCATCATTTCTCTATATCTTTTTCTATTAGGTAAGAATTTCTGTTTGGAGAGTTTCTTCCAATCATTTCTGCAACGAATCCTGTCAAGAATAGCTGACAACCAATTATCATTGTTACTAATGCTAAATAGAAATATGGGCTATCGGTAACAAGTCTCATTGCTTCATTGTGATAAACCGCTATAAGTTTTTGCACTCCTAAAACACCAGCAGAGATAATACCTAAAAGGAACATCACACTACCTAAAAGTCCAAAGAAGTGCATAGGTTTCTTACCAAATTTTGAAACAAACATAATAGACATCAAGTCTAAATATCCGTTTACAAAACGATTCATTCCAAATTTGCTTTCTCCAAATTCTCTTTTTCTATGTTGTACAACCTTTTCTCCTATTTTAGAAAAGCCAGCCCATTTTGCAATAATTGGAATATAACGGTGCATTTCTCCATATACCTCTATTGATTTCACAACTGCCTTTCTATATGCTTTAAGTCCACAGTTGAAATCGTGAAGCTTTATTCCAGAAAACCAACGTGTAGTTGCGTTGTAGAGTTTTGAAGGAAGATTTTTCATAAGTTTTGAATCGTAGCGTTTTTTCTTCCAACCCGAAACTAAATCATAACCTTCTGTTTTAATCATCTTATATAATTCTGGAATTTCATCGGGACTGTCTTGTAAATCTGCGTCCATTGTGATTACAACATCGCCTTCCACTCTTTCAAATCCTACGTTTAAGGCTGCCGATTTACCATAATTTCTTCTGAATTTAACTCCTTTTACATTAGGATTATTTGCTGAAAGTTGTTCAATAACGCTCCAAGAGTTGTCTTTGCTTCCATCGTCAATCAAAAGCACTTCGTATGAAAAATTATTCTCATTCATCACTCTTTCAATCCACTCAATCAAGTGTGGAAGCGATTCTTCTTCATTATATAATGGTACTACAATTGATATATCCATAGTTTAAAATTTTCTGTTTTTAAGAATTAATGCAAGTAAAAAAGCATAAAACATATTACCTAAGAAATCCCCTAAAAAGCTTGTTACAAGCACAGTAACATAAAGGATATTAGTAAATCCCTCTCTAAGATTCAATTCGCCCATTCCCGATTGTTGCATCATTTCTTGGGACATTTCAGCAATGAGATTTAAGAAATTAGGGTCTAAAAACTCTATTCTTGCAAAGGTAAACATCAAATAGAAAAAAGAAATAGTCAAAGAAAATATTGCACCTATAGTCATAAAGGCTGAAAACTCAACTCCGTTTTCTTTTTCTTGCAAAGTAAGATATTTCTTATAAACCCACATAAGTGAAAACAAGACAAAAAACGAGTAAATTAAGCCATAGAAAAAGTTGGTTGTAAATCCCAACCATTGCGACAAGAGATGAAAGGCAAAGCTAATGCCTCCACATATTGTTCCATAGTAAAAGCCAAATTTTGCAGGCTTCATTTCCTTTAATTCTTCAATTTCCATCATTTATTATTTTAACGAGCAAAGATAATGAATTATTTGAAATCCTAAGACAAAGGAAGTGAAAAATATTTCTTTGATTTATTTTTATTTTTCAAAGAAAAAAATAAAAAAAGCAAAGAAATCTAAAATTTTTTCTTTGCTTTTTATTTCTAAGGATTTGACTAATATTCGTCTTCGTGGAAGAAGAAGTCTTCTTTTGTAGGATAGTCAATCCAAATGTCTTCAATAGAATCATAAATGTCGCCTTCGTCTTCTATTTCTGATAGATTTTCTACTACTTCTGCCGGTGCTCCACTTCTTAAAGCGTAATCTATCAACTCCTCTTTCGTTGCTGGCCATGGAGCGTCTTCCAATTTTGAGGCTAATTCTAATGTCCAATACA
>CALCUN010000103.1 GCA_937906975.1 uncultured Bacteroidales bacterium | reverse complement strand
GGAGAAAACAAAAAAACACTTACATATAAATATAAAGAATTTAATGAAGATGGAAGTATTAAAAAACAAGGCAAAGTTGATTGCCCTGTTACTGATACTACACAAGCACTATATTTCATGAAAGCTATTAATTATAGAGAATTATTTAAATGAAGGGGGTACTAAAGATAAATATATTGAAGCCTGTACTGATGAAGATGGTAACTATCATCCAGGTTATAGAGGGTATGAAAATGTCCCACCACTTATAAAACAAATAAAAGAATGTCTTCAAAATTATAAAATTGGATTTGCTTGGCATCAACGCCATTTCTAATAAGTTCTTCAGAAAACATCATCAATAATGTTGATTTGCCACAGCGACGAACTCCAGATATTACTTTTATAATGTTCTGGTCTTTCAAATCACGAAGCTGTTGCATATATTGCTTTCGCTCTATAAAATTATGATGTTGCATACCAATTAATCTCCTTTTAATAATTTCTCTAACACTTTACTTTCCTCTTTTGTAATAGAACTTAAATGGCTTTTCGCCTCAATACCATTTTCTTTAGCAACTTCAAGTAGTTTTTTACTATCTACACCTAAATTTTTAGCATAAGATTCACTATGTTTCCAATCAAGATAATGTTTATCTAATAATTTAAAAAATTCTTCACAAATACCAAAATCATTTACCTTATCATAAGAGTATAATTGATAGAAATATTGATAAAAAGCAGAGGTTAATAAATGTTTTAAAGCCTCTAATCTGTAAGGATTATGAGTATAAGAAAAAATTCTTTTAATATCATTAACATGATGCAATAGAAAGAATTCACCTTCTTTATTTAAAATAGATAAAGGATTGATTTTAATCTTTGTATTAACACTAATCTCACTTGAAAAATTGTCTAATAAATTTTCTCTTAAAGCAATAGAACTTAGTAAAAAGGTCAAGGAAGCATTTTTTTGATAATTGATAACTTTAAACATAGAGTTAAAAGGAATAAATAATATTGCAGGACTTTTAATTGTATATTTAATTAAATCAACATCAAAAATAAACTCTCCTTTTTCAAAAAAAATACTAACAAAATAGCTGTTGTTGTTTCCATTAGATATGATTTTTAGCAGATTTATATCGCTTGAATACATAGCATTGTAATCTATCTTACAACTATCTTCAATGTTGTCAAATATTTCTTTAAAATCTATAGATTTAATCTTGTTGAGCATAAGCCATAATTTGTATTTATTTTTTCGCAAAAATACATATAAATATGAATTAAAAAACACAAATATTTAAATATGCCAAAAGTTTATTTTATTATGCCAAAAATTATTCAAAACAGCCAAAAACTTCCCTGAAATTGCCAAAGGTTTTTCGGTTTTTTTTGTATATTTTTGCAAACACTATAGCAACGCAATTCTAACGTTAGAAAAAACAAAAAGAAACAACGATGAAAACAAGCAGAAAAAAACAAAAAATATTTAATAACGTAAAAGAAAAAAATTATGGCAAGAATTAGAAAAATTCTATTAGCAGTATTTCTATTATGCAATATAAGTGCAATAGGACAAGTAAGTATAAAAGATTATGAACACGATGAAAATTGGTACGTATTACCAGAAGACTCAAAGTATTCATTAAATAGCTTTATAGATTTCTATAAAAATTCATTTTCATTATCAGTATATGATTCATTTGTTATAGACACAATGGATTTAGACAAACAATTAATAGATTCAAACATAGCAGTCTATAAATTAAAACACTACTTTAATAACATAGAAGTAGAAAACTCTCAAATGATTGTGTTTTCCAAAGCAGGAAATGTACAATTTGCATACGGAGAAGTTTTTGATAACATTGCAAACTACATAGATGTAAGCTCAACAACAATATCCAAAACCACATCCCAAGAATCCGCATTAAATTATGTTGGAGGTAACTTTGCATGGCAGGATACAAATTTAGAAAATTACATAAAAGAATTAACAGAAGACAGTACTGCAACATTCTATCCATCATTTTCAAACCAAAAAATAAGAAAAATAAATGGTATCCCTTACCTATTAGACGAATGGGGCATAACAACATACGATACAATAAATGGATTACAAACAGTATTTATATATGTGGACAAATATAACGCACAAGTAGTAGATAAACTCATAAAACAAAATAATTTAATTGATAATTGCAATGACGAAGGAGAAGTAATCACTTTATATTATGGTCGTAAATATGATATGGAAACCAAATGGGTCGCTCCGTGGACGTATAAACTAAGAAATTGTGATAAAATATACTCAAAATATAGAATGCCTAATGATCCTTATATTGCAAAAACATCATTAACAGATTCAGACAACGTATGGACTTCTGTTGAAGAACGACCAACTACTACTGCACACTGGGCTATATGTAAAGCACAAAATTATTTCAAAAATGCCTTTGATCTTAATATAAAAGATGCCTTACAAGTATATGTTGAGATGGATGGTTATTATAATTCAGCTTTTGGAGAAGCAGAATACAATACTTTATTTGGCACGAAACCATTTAATTTTATTAAAATAGGCAAGATAAATGGTAATTATTGTTCTACAGTTGATATAGTTGCTCATGAATATGCACATTGTTTAATTTCTTATTATAGTTCTAAATTAGTTTATAGAGGAGAATCAGGAGCATTAAATGAATCTTTCGCTGATATTTTTGCAAACTTAGCAGAAAGATCCATATTAGGAAGAAATGATTGGAAACTAGGAGAAGATTTAGGAGTTGTAGTAAGAGATTTATCTAATCCAGAATGTAGCTATTATGGAGGACAAAATTGGATAACTCCTAATTATGCAACAGATGAAGGAGTTCACACAAATTCAGGAGTACAAAGCAAATGGTTTCAACTGATTTATGATGAAATAGGATTAAATGACGCAAGAACATTAGTACAATGGACTGAAAGATGTTTAAATCCAACATCTAAATACAGAGATTCTAAAAATATAAGTATATTTTTATCTCAGTTATTCTTTGGAAAATGTTCAGATGAACATAAAGCAGTTGTTGACGCTTGGTATGAAGTAGGCGTTTCACCACTAAATTCAAATGGTTATTGTAAAAATGCTTACCATATTATGCCTTGGCTAAAACCTACAATAAAAATGGAAACAAAAAATAGTGAAACAAGTAGCATTTATCCAAATCCAACACGTGATTTTGTAAATATAGAATTGCAAGAAGATAGTTTAGTGGAAATAATAGACATAAATGGCAAAGTAGTTAAAGCCTTAGAATTATCTGCTGGTGTAAATAATGTAAATGTTAGTGATTTGCCAAATGGAGTTTATAATATAAAGACAAAAAACAGCGTTAGCAAATTAGTAATTTCTAAATAAATAGATTATGAAAAGAGTATTATTATTAGCAATCGCACTATTTATGTGTGGCGTTGCAGTTTCGCAAGAAAAAGAAAAGAAATTTACACTTAGCATTCAAGAAAATCTGTTATCATCTTCTGATATAATGCACCTAACTGACGAAGATTATCGTGAATCAGATTATCTTAACAATTCTGTTTTTCTGAATTATATACCATCTTTTGAATTGGATTATGATAATAAATATTCTGCACGTCTTAGATTTAATGTATTAAGAGCCGAAAAGAGTATTCTTGAAGTTTATGATGGTTGTTTCAAATACTTGCCAAGTAATAATAAAAAGAATACCTACATTTTTGAACAAATTACTTACTCGTCTTCTGTCGTTTTAGGATATAATTTGCTAAATAATTCAAAGGCTCATAGATTAAAAGCAGGTGCAGTTTTAGGAGGCGTATATGTTGATGGTAAAGGAGAGAATTATGATAATTTCTTCCAAGCAAATTCTTGGCATTTTCAATTAGGAGCAGAACTCTCTTATCAATACTTTTTGCCAAGCACCAATTACCGTTTAGGACTTGGAGCAAGTTGTGAGTTTGATTATGTAATAGATCTCTTTTCTCCACATTTTCTAAACTTTAACCTTAACGTAAGTTACAAACTCTTTAACTTCTAAAAATAAAACAAAGAAAAAACAAAATATCT
>CALCUN010000102.1 GCA_937906975.1 uncultured Bacteroidales bacterium | reverse complement strand
ATTTTCCATCACGTGCTGCACGAGCATCCGCAACAACGATATGATAAAAAGGTGCACCTTTTTTACCGTGACGTTGTAATCTAATTTTTACTGCCATTTTATTTTTATGTTTTTAAAATTTGAGGTTGCAAAATTAGTCATTTTATTTCGTTTACACAAATTTATTCCGAAATAATCCACTCTTCTTCTGTTGTCCAACCTTTTTTAATAAAAATATTTTTATTATAAATCAATACTTTTTCGCTTTCTTCTTGCAATTCAAAGTTTGCTCTATCCCACTTCTTATTGCAATTTCTATCTATCGCAATTTTTATTTTGTAATTGCCTTCTTTTAGATTTTTAAAACTAACAGACTTTGCATTTTCCAAGGCATACTCTTCCAAAACCACTTTTCCTGCCATATTATATAGGTAAAATATATAGCAAGCATTGTTTGAAACACTGTCCACAAAGTTTAAAGTTAGCGAGCCATAATCTTGCTGAGAGGAATAATAGAAATTATGTTTAAACTCTCCATTTGTTTGATTATAAATATTTGATATTGAGTTTTTTTCTATAATAATTTCATATTTAGTTGCCATTTTCAAATCCTTATCCAAAGAATAAAGCGTATCATTCTTTTTCAAAAAATTCACCTGCAAAGTATCGGTATTTTCAATCAAAAACGCCGAAAATTCCTCCTTTGTCAAAGTGTCTTTAAACACAATATCATATCCTCCTTCAAAGAAAGCAACAGTATCTTTCTCATATTTATTAATGCTAAATAAAGAATCTTTTATTATTCTCTGAGAAATATTTTGCGAAGAATCAGTTTTTTCTTCCACAAAATCGCTGTAATAAAATTTATTTTTAAGCAATCTCATCTTAGATGTAGAATCAGAAACATAAGGAATTAGAATTTCGTTAGAGAATCCAATGCCTTCATTTGGCAAATCATATATTTTGTTTTGATTCTTATCATCTAATATTATCAACTTATAATTCTTTTCTGCAAGGTTATGAAATCGGAAAACACCATTGCTATCTGTCCTTGTCAAATAGTCAGAAGGCGTTGTTTTTATGTAAGTTGTGTCAAAATTTGAATACAATAACACATACTTATTCGCAATTGGTTTGAGTTCAAAGGCATCTAAAATTTCACCCTCGTACCATAGCGTATCAATATGACTGCCTGTAGAAAAAGCAAATGAAAATCCATTTAAGCGATTGCCTTCATTGTAATCCTTTATCGCATCGGCAAAATCTATTATATAGGTTGTATTTTCTTTTAACGAATCTAACCCTTTAATACTTATGGTTTTAAGATCAGAAGTTATTTCTGGAGTTGGTTTTATTTGAGGAGAAATCAAGACTTTATTGATTGGATTTTCCAAAACAATATATTCATCAAACTCAATCTTTATCTGATTACCATTAAAGTTTACACTATTTTGATAAGGTGTGCTTTTCACAAACTCAGGAGGCGTTACATCTTTCTCTCCCCCGCTTGGAGTTACTATTTTTGCACAAGAAAATACAATAAAACTTATAAAAAAAATCGCAAATATCCTTTTCATATTTGCAAAGGTAAGAAATTAATTTCGTTTTCTTAGGATTAGAAAAATATTTCTTAGGATTATAAAATTATCTCTTAGGATTAAAAAAATATCTCTTAGCTTTTTTCAAATAAAATAAAGCTAAGAGATATTGAATTTATGATATAGTTTCTAAACTATGCTGCGTGGAAAATGAAATTGCTCATTAAATAGAATGTTCCTGCACCTGCAAGGTATCCTATCAAAGCCCACAAAGTTATTTTTTTCAAATACCAAATGAAGTCTATTTTTTCCATTCCCATAACTGCAACACCTGCTGCTGAACCTATGATTAACAAACTTCCTCCTGTACCTGCGCAGTATGCAAGGCCTTCCCAGAATGCTCCATCTTGTGCAAATGCTCCTATTGCTTCGATTGGATACATTCCCATTGCGGCTGCAACCAACGGAACGTTGTCTATAATTGATGAAAGCACACCTATAACTACGTTTATAACGTAAACGTTTCCTAATTCGTTAAGACTTTCTGCCAAAAGTGCCAAATGACCTGCTTCGTTCAAGCAACTAACTGCCATTAATATACCAAGGAAGAATAAAACTGAAGGAACGTCAACTTTTTGTATGATTGTAGTTACGTTAAGACGAGAATAATTTGTTGGATTGTTTTTGTGCATAATTTCTGTTGTAATCCACAAGATTCCTAATCCGAATAAAATTCCTAAATATGGAGGAAGGTGAGTTATTGTCTTAAATACAGGAACGAATAACAATAAAGCAACACCCATAATTAAGATAAGTAGAGATTGTTTTCTTGTTACGCTTGAACTTTCTTCTGATTCTACTTTTTCAGGTCTTTCAAGTTTTCCTTTCATTGTAAAGCCTATGATTGCAACTGGCACAAGTAAAGACACCAATGAAGGAACGAATGTTTGTAATATAACGTTGCCTGCTGTAATGTTACCTTTTATCCAAAGCATAATGGTAGTTACGTCTCCAATTGGCGACCATGCTCCACCAGCGTTTGCTGCCAAGATAACCATACCCGCAAAGAACCAACGTGTGTTTTTATCCCCTACGAGTTTTCTAAGCAATGCACACATAACTATTGAAGTTGTTAAATTATCTAACACAGCCGACATAAAGAATGTCAAGATTGAGATAATCCAAAGCAACTTTCTTTTGTTTGTAGTAGTGATTTTGTCTGTTATAATTGAGAAACCATCGTGCTTGTCTATGATTTCAACAATTGTCATCGCACCTAAAAGGAAGAATAGAATTTCTGCGGTTTCTCCTAAGTGATGAATCAATCCGCCTTCTTTCAATCCTGGTCCAAAAAGGGCGAAAACAGCCCAAATAACAGCGGCTAATAAAACAGCTGTTGCAGATTTGTTAATTTTTAACGGGTGTTCCAATGCTATCATGGCATATCCTATGACAAAGATAGCGATCATTAAACCAAAATACATAATATTTAAGTTTTAGTTAATAATTAAATTTATTTTTACTTAGTTTATCTTCTGCGTTGTTGTTGTTTCTTTCTTTCTTCTAAAATAGCTTGATTTTGTTTTTCAAGGTTTTCTATTCTTTGTTGCCATTTTGATTTTTTTATTGGCTTCTTTGCGTTTGCTTCTAACCTTGCTAACACTTTTTTATCGTCAATTGTTTTTCTGATAATAAACATTTGCAAGAATGTAAAGCACAATGAAATGAAGTAATAGTAGTTTAAGGCTGCTGAGAAGCTGTTAAAAATAAACAACATCATAATTGGCATAAAGTACATCATGAATTTCATTCCTGGCATCGTTTGTGTTTGCGCTTGTTGTTTCATTGAAATATGTGTGTACACTAATTGTGCTACGGTCATCAATAAACAGAACAACGAAACGTGATTTCCATAGAATGGAATATTGAATGGTAGATTTATTATTGAGTCGTATGTTGATAAGTCATCTGCCCAAAGGAAGGATTGTTGTCTTAACTCAATTGAAGCAGGGAAGAAACGGAACATAGCAATCAAAATAGGGAATTGAATTAACATTGGCAAACAACCAGCCATAGGTTTAATACCTGCTCTCTTGTAGAGATTCATCACTGCTTGTTGTTTTTGCATTGCTTGTTCTTGTTTTGGATATTTTTCGTTTATCTTTTGAACCTCAGGTGCGATAACCTTCATTTTTGCAGTAGAGGCAAATTGTTTATACGCAAGAGGGAATAAGACAATCTTTACAAGAATTGTAAGAATCAAAATAATAATTCCCATACTCCAACCAAAACTTTGCAAAAAGTCGAAAACAGGAATAATTACAAAACGATTTATCCATTGAAGTAAGAAAAAGCCCCAACCAAGTGGTATTATTTCTTCCATTTGTAAATCATAGTCGCTTATAACTGCGTATTTGTTTGGTCCAAAGAAGAACTCCATATCATATTCGTAATGATTCTTTTCTTCATCAAAAGGAATACTTATGTTAGATGACATTGTACGAAGATAATTATCCTTTTCGCCTTTTTCTGTCTGAGTTTGCATATTGCCAGATATGAATCCCTCACCTGTATTTGCGATTAAGGCAGTAGAAAAGAATTGTTGCTTGTATGAAATCCATTTAATAGGAATACCATTCTCTTCTTTCTTATCATCAACTCCGTTTTCCTTTAAATATTCCACCTCATCTTTCAACAAATAATAGATAGAAGAACTTTTATTCTCTACAACACCATCTTTTTCCTTTATTCTCAATTTTGAATCCCAAACAAATTCTAATGTATTTCTATCAGTTATTACATTATTTAGGTTGTGTGCTACAATATCAAAGCCAACTCTGTAATCGTTTCCTTTGATTGTGTAACGATATTCAAGATATGAAGCGTCTTTTGAAAGAGAATCCACTTTGTTTGTGTAAATACGCATGCTTACAACAAGAGTGTCTTCATTCTTTACTTTGATTGGAGTAGAATCGCTATAAATTCTGTTATTAACAAGTAGTTCAAAATTCAAATCTTTTGTTTGTAAAACTCTTTGACCTAAAGAAAGATTTAATCCGTAGTTGTTTCCATCTTTTATAAAGAATCTTACGCTATCTTGTTGATAGGTTTTGTATTCTGAAAGATAGACTTGTTGTATTTTTCCTCCAAGTGTGTTAAACTCTATGCGTAATAGGTCGTTTTCTACAAATAAATGTTTTTCTGGATTTAAGGCTGCTTGTGAGAAAACTCCAAAATAATTTTCTAATTCTCTTTGAGCCTCAACAGCAGTTGAATCTTCCGATTTTGCCTCTGCTATTGTTTGTTTTAATTCTTCGGCTTTTGTAAGTGTATTAGTTGTTGCTTTTTCTGCCTTTTCACTTGCTCTTTTTTGAACTGCTAAAACAGAATCTTGTTTACGCTTTATTTCTGCTTTTTCTTCGTCTGAGGGTTGCACCATATACATCCATGCAGTCATAACAGCGAAAATCAACACTAATCCAATAATCGTTTTTTTGTCCATTGTTATTTATCGTTTTTTATTATAAAAATCCTATTTTTTAATTTGAAAAACAAAGTCGCAAAGGTAGTAAAAAAAAGATTTATAAAAGAATTTTATACGGTTTATTTTTTGTTATTGTACAAAAATCTTTTTTCTACTCATTAACATCATTAATAAACTTCTTCCTAATAAGTAGGTTAGAAAGGCAAGCCAAAGAGCATTGTTGCCAAGGCTTGGAGAAAGAAAATAATATATTAGAAAAAATGCAGCGGTTGAAACAAAAATAGCGTTTCTCATTATGACAGACTCTGTTAGACCTATGAGAATGCCATCGTAAAGAAAGGCTACAAATCCTGTGAGCGGAATAAAAAGTATCCAAAATAAATAATTTTCCGCAAAGGCTATAACATCTTGATTGTCGGTAAAGATTCCAAGAATGTTTTCACCAAATAGTGCATATATAATAATGAATAAGACAGAGATTACACCGCCCCACAAAAGGAAGCGTTTAACATAGTTTTGTAATAGTTTGTAATTGTTTTCTCCCTTGGCTTTTCCGCATAGAGATTCTGCAGCGTAGGCAAAGCCGTCCATAAAATAGGAAAACAAGGTAAAGAACTGCATCAAAAGTGTATTCATTGCAAGGGTTGGATACGGCATTTTTGTTGAAGCAATAGTGAAATAACTTGTTACTATTATCAAACAAAGCGTACGAAGAAAAATATCGGAATTTACCTTAAAGAATAGTTTCATCTTGTCTAAGGATAGGGCTTGTTTAAGATTGAAATATTTTGTTATTTCGCCGTATTTTTTTCTCCATATTAAAAGCGTTGTAATTAATCCTCCATATTGTGCAATTACTGTGCCTAATGCCACTCCTTTTATCGACATATCAAAATAGAAAACCAATACAAAACTAAATACTATATTGAGTAGGTTTATGATTATGGAAATCCACATTGGGTTTTTAGAGTCTTGCATTCCTATAAACCAGCCTTTCAAAGCGTACATGCCGAGTGTGGCTGGTGCTGCCCAAATTCTGATTGAGAAATAGCTAAGTGCCAATGCTCCTACCGAATTTTTATCCTCTATCAACATAAGAGAGAGTTTGCCAATAGGCTTTTGAAAGACTATTAGCAAGAAAGCGGCTACGATTGCTATGAAGCAGGCTCTGATAAGTATGTTTGCTTGTTCTTTTTTGTCGTTTGCTCCGTATGCTTGTGCGGTAAATCCGCTTGTTCCCATTCTTAGAAATCCAAAATTCCAATAAATGATATTGAAAATCATCGTTCCTACCGCTATTGCTCCAATATAATCTATTCCATCGCCATTGTCTAAATGTCCTACAATGGCTGTATCTACCATTCCTAATAAAGGAACGGTTATGTTTGTGATTATATTCGGTATTGCTAAGCGTAGGATTTGCTTATTCATTATTTCTTTTTTGAAAGCAAAGAGGTGTAATATTTATAATGCCATATAATATGTATAAGGGCGATGATTGTCATTGCAATTCCAAATTCCACATGCCATTGCAAGAAATCTCTAAACCATTCCATGCAAAAACCATAGTTTATCTGCAATGCCAAAACAAATCCCAATATGCAAGAAACCAAAAATGTTAAAAGCAAAATCACATTCCATAGTTTTCTATGAGAAAGCTTTTTCATCTTGCCTGTTTTGACTAAAATAAATGTTGTAAGATAAGCAATTAAAACCACAAAACTTATTGTAATTATACGGTATGGTTTCTTTGATTTTTTTTCCTTAGCTTTAGAAATTTTTTCCTTAGGAATATTTTTATTTTCCTTAGGAAAAATTTTATTTTCCTTAGAGATTTTTTCTTCGCTCTTTTCTACGATTTTTTCTTCTTTAGCAGGAGGAGTTTTTTTAGGTGTAACTTCTTGTTTTTCTTCTACTTTCTCTTCTACAACCACAGAAGGAGTTTCCGTAGCCTGCTCTTGAAGTTGAATTAATCCGTTGTCGCAATAAGAATCTTGGTTTTCGTCAATAAACCTTCCGCATTCGCCTTGACAATTGTACTTTTCTCCAAAAGGACATTGTGCATTAAGAGAGAAAAATAAAAGCGAAAAGATTGCAAAGCATAAGATAGAAAGTGTGTTTTTAGATTTCATATAAATTTTCATTACTTTAATTTTATTTTTTTTGCAAAGATAAATCTAAAACTAAGATTAAGGATTATTTCTTAGGTATTTATGAAATTTATTTTAAAGTTAAATCATTGATTATTCGTAGCATAGAAATCATTGTTAAGAAAAAATTATAAGAAAAAGCGATTTTATTCAATTAAAAAGTGTATATTCGCAAACTGAATTTAACGAATAATAAATAGAACTATGAGTAGTGTAGTAAGTAGAGGTAAAATATCTCAAATAATCGGTGCTGTGATAGACGTAAACTTTCCAGCAGGCGAAGCACTTCCTAATATTTATGACGCTTTACGCGTTATTAAACAAGATGGTGGAGAACTAATTTTAGAATGCCAACAAGACATAGGAGAAAACACAGTTAGAACCATCGCAATGGACTCAACAGACGGTTTACAACGTGGTTTGGTTGTAGAAAACCTTGGAGAACCTATTTCTATGCCTGTGGGTGAGGATATAAATGGAAGACTTTTCAACGTAATTGGTCAAACTATTGACGGAATTGACCCCGTTAAAAAAGAAAAATCTTATCCTATACACAGAACTCCTCCAAAATTTGAAAATCTTTCTACTTCAACAGAAGTTTTATATACAGGTATTAAAGTTATTGACTTGATTGAGCCTTACGCAAAGGGAGGTAAAATCGGTCTATTCGGAGGAGCCGGTGTTGGAAAGACAGTTTTCATTCAAGAAATGATTAACAACATCGCTAAAAAATACTCTGGACAATCTGTTTTCGCAGGAGTTGGAGAAAGAACTCGTGAAGGAAATGACCTACTTAGAGAAATGATTGAGAGTGGTGTTATTTCTTACGGAGAAGAGTTTAAAGAAGATATGTTAAAAGGCGGTTGGGATTTGTCAAAGGTAGATAAAGAAGCTTTAAAGAATAGTAAATGTACTCTTGTCTTTGGACAAATGAACGAACCTCCAGGAGCAAGAGCGAGAGTTGCGCTTGCAGGTTTGACTGTTGCAGAATACTATCGTGATGGTGATGAAACAACAGGAGGAAAAGACATTCTATTATTTATTGACAATATATTCCGTTTCACTCAAGCAGGTAGTGAGGTGTCAGCCTTGTTAGGACGTATGCCTTCAGCGGTAGGTTATCAACCAACCTTAGCTTCTGAAATGGGTATCATGCAAGAGCGTATCACATCTACTAACAGAGGTTCTATTACTTCAGTGCAAGCGGTGTATGTGCCAGCGGACGACTTAACAGACCCTGCTCCAGCAACTACTTTCGCACACTTAGATGCTCAAACCGTGTTATCAAGAAAAATTAGTGAGTTAGGTATTTATCCTGCTGTGGATCCATTGGAATCAAGTTCAAGAATCTTAACTCCAGAAGTAGTTGGAGATTTACATTATCAAACTGCACAAAGAGTAAAAATGATTCTACAAAGATATTCTGAACTTCAAGATATTATTGCCATCTTAGGTATGGAAGAATTGTCAGAAGAAGACAGATTAACTGTAGCAAGAGCAAGACGTGTTCAAAGATTCTTGTCTCAACCTTTCCACGTTGCAGAACAATTCACAGGTATACCTGGCGCATTCGTTTCAATAGAAGATACAATCAAAGGTTTCAACATGATTATGGACGGAGAAGTAGACGAATATCCAGAAGCAGCCTTCATGATGGTTGGAACAATTGAAGAAGCCATAGAAAAAGGAAAGAAATTGATGGCAGCCGCTAAATAAAAAGCAAAGATATGAAACTAACTATAGTAAGTCCAGAAGAAACTCTTTACGAAGGGGAAGTAAAATCGGTAAAGATGCAAGGAATTGATGGTAAATTCCAAGTATTAAACAATCACGCTCCTTTGATTTCTGCTCTTGACAAAGGAGAAATCAAGATAGAAGAAACATCTGGCGAGCAAAAAACCTTTGAAATAAACAGCGGTTTAGTAGAACTTTCTAATAACGAGATTCAGATTTTAGCTCAATAGGTTGAGCGTAAAGAGATAAACAATCTTCACAAAGACATTCACTCCATTTGGATTGAATGTCTTTTCTTTTTTCTTCACTTAGATAATATTTTGTACAAAAACATTCTGCGTTGTGTTTGCATTCAAATTCCTTTCCGCAACGTGGGCACACTACTTTTCGCATATCGTCTTATAATTTATCGTCTTGAATTAATTTATAAATCTTTGTTTTGCTAATTCCTAATTTATCGGCAACTATTCTAACTTTATTATCATATTTTTCTAAGAAATGTTTTATGATAATGTTTTCATAATCCTCCATAGTACGCTCAACTTCTAAAAAGTCTCGTTTTCTGACATTTCTAACCATTAAAGAAAGGTCTTCAAACCTTATTGTATTTTCACTACACAATACTACGGCTAATTCTATTATGGATTTCAATTCTCTAACATTACCCGGAAACTCATATTCCATTAAGGCAGTTTTTGCAGAATCGGATAATTTACAAATAGGCTTTTTATTCTTTGAACAAAAGTCGTTTATAAATGTTTCAGCCAATAGAATAATATCACTTCCTCTTTCTCTAAGTCGCGGAACGTTGATTGTAAGTCCCATCAATCGGTAATACAAATCTTCTCTAAACAATCCCTTTTCTATTAGCGATTCCATATCAACGTGTGTTGCGATAATCACTCTTACATTTATAGGTATCTCGCCATTTCCTCCAAGTCTTGTAATGCAACCCTCTTGTAAAACTCTCAAAAGCTTTACCTGCATTTTCAAACTCATATCCCCTATTTCATCTAAAAAGAGAGTTCCGTTATTTGCCTCTTCAAAAAATCCTATCTTCTTTGATACTGCTCCTGTAAATGTACCTTTTTCGTGTCCAAAAAACATACTTTCTGCCAATTCCTCAGGAATAGCTGCCACATTTATTGCTACAAACGGATAGGCTGAACGTTTTGAAAGACGATGTATGCGTTTTGCTACAACATCTTTCCCTGTTCCTGTCTCTCCGTAAATACATACATTTATATCTGTTTGTGCTGCTTTATCAATCAAATAATTCACTTGTTCCATCTTAGGAGAATTTGTTACAAAACAAATTCTATCTTCAATAGATACAAGTTTCTTTTTCAGTTTACTCTCATTATGAATATTTATCATGTGATTCCATATCATATCTATCATAATAGGAGAAACTCTTATTAAATCTACCACATTAGGTTCATATAATATGTCTTTTGAGTTTAAAATAAAATCCTCAGGCACGATACATATAATTTTTGTATCTTTAAAATTCTTTCTAAGCAAAAGAATCAATTCATCAGTAGAAAAAGTTGATGAAAAATTGTAATACAAAACCAAAGCATCTGCACGATTTGTTTTGTTTTGAGCCAGTAAAAAACTTTTAACGTCCTTAATTACATCACAATTCCAAGACTGATTCGTACTCAATCTACGAACAATTCTATCATTGTAAACACTGTCATTAGAAACAATCGAAATAGAGAATTTTTGATTCATAAAAACATTCCTAATAGGTTAAACGGCTGGCAAAAGTATATATTTAGTCAAACAAAAACAAATATTTCTTAGAAAAAGCAGTAATTTTATTGGAAAGTTCAAAATAAACAAGTAACTTTGCACGCTAAAAGTAATATTGAAGTAAAATAAAAAAATAAGTATAATGAGACCGAATTTCACAAACATCGATTTCAAATCATTTGCACCTGCAACTGATTTTGGAGCATGGGAAAAAGAAGTTGGTAATGCAAAGAATTGGATTACTACTGAACAAATTGGAGTAAAGCCTGTCTATGGAAAATCAGACTTAGAAGGCATGGAACACTTAAATTACGCAGCTGGTATAGCACCAAACTTACGTGGACCATACTCAACAATGTATGTAATGAGACCTTGGACAGTACGTCAATACGCAGGTTTCTCAACAGCAGAAGAAAGTAACGCTTTCTATCGCCGTAACATTGCAGCAGGACAAAAAGGACTTTCATGTGCTTTTGACCTTGCTACACACAGAGGATATGACGCAGACCACGAAAGAGTAGTCGGAGACGTAGGAAAAGCGGGCGTTAGTATATGTTCTATAGAGGATATGAAAATCCTTTTTGATCAAATCCCATTAGACAAGATGTCAGTTTCAATGACAATGAACGGAGCAGTACTTCCAATTCTTTCGTTCTACATCATTGCAGCAGAAGAACAAGGAGTTTCAATGGATAAATTATCAGGAACAATCCAAAACGACATTTTAAAAGAGTTTATGGTGCGTAACACATACATTTATCCACCAAAACCATCAATGAAGATAATCGCAGACATCTTTGAATTTACTTCAAAGAACATGCCAAAATTCAACTCTATCTCTATTTCAGGATACCACATGCAAGAAGCAGGAGCAACATGCGACATAGAAATGGCATACACTCTTGCAGACGGTTTGGAATACCTAAGAGCAGGTATCAATGCAGGAATGAGCGTAGACCAATTCGCACCAAGACTATCATTCTTCTGGGCGATAGGAATGAATCACTTCATGGAAATAGCAAAAATGCGTGCAGCAAGAATGCTTTGGGCTAAATTAGTAAACCAATTCAACCCAAAAAATCCAAAATCTCTTGCTTTACGTACACACAGCCAAACATCAGGTTGGTCATTAACAGAACAAGATCCATTCAACAACGTAGGAAGAACATGTATCGAAGCATTAGGTGCAGCATTAGGACACACACAATCACTTCATACAAACGCATTAGACGAAGCTATTGCACTTCCAACAGACTTCTCAGCTCGTATTGCGCGTAACACACAAATCTATCTTCAAGAAGAAACAAACATTTGCAGAAGCGTTGACCCATGGGCAGGAAGTTACTATGTTGAAAGCCTAACTCACGAAATAGCTCACAAAGCTTGGGGACATATCCAAGAAGTTGAAAAGCTTGGTGGTATGGCAGCTGCAATCGAAAGCGGTATTCCAAAGATGAGAATCGAAGAGGCTTCAGCAAGAAAACAAGCAAGAATAGACTCACAAAAAGATACTATCCTTGGAGTGAACAAATATCGTCTTGCAAAAGAAGATCAAATAGACACATTAGAAATTGACAACACTGCTGTAAGAGAACAACAAATCAAACGTTTAGCAGAGCTTAGAGCAAACAGAAACGAAGCAGACGTACAATCAGCATTAGAAGCATTATCAAACGTAGCTGCAACAGGCGAAGGCAACTTATTAGAATACTCAGTTGATGCAGCAAGAAAACGTGCTTCATTAGGTGAAATATCTTACGCATTAGAAAAACATTTCGGACGTTACAAAGCAAAAATAAATCTTATATCAGGCGTGTATTCAGCAGATGCAAAAGACAATGCAAGCTTCAAGAAAGCACAAGAATTATGTGATGAGTTTGCAAAACAAGAAGGTAGAAGACCTCGTATCATGATCGCAAAAATGGGACAAGACGGACACGATAGAGGAGCAAAAGTAGTAGCAACAGGATATGCTGACTTAGGCTTTGACGTAGATATGGGACCATTGTTCCAAACTCCTGCAGAAAGTGCAAAACAAGCAGTAGAAAACGACGTACACATCGTTGGAGTTTCTTCACTTGCAGCAGGACACAAAACATTAGTTCCACAAATCATAGAAGAGCTTAAGAAACTTGGAAGAGAAGACATAATGGTAGTTGTCGGAGGAGTTATCCCACCACAAGATTACGACTTCTTATACCAAGCAGGTGCAGCAGCAATCTTCGGACCAGGCTCAATCATCTCTGAAAGTGCAACTAAGATGTTAGAACTTCTTTTAGAAGCAAGAAAATAACACATTACGCAAAAATACATTTTTCATGATTTCAGCCCGAAAGACTATTCTTTCGGGCTTTTTCTTTGCAACAAAGCAAAAATTGCATAAGCCCTACCCGCAAATAAAACAAAAACAACACTCCCAACGCCATTATCAAGAACACTTAACCAAGCTGGCAAATCCATTGGGTAAACAAGGAAAATAAAATGCTCAATATTATGCACAAGCAAAATAACCACAACAGCAAAACCCCTCAACGCATCAACAACATCCAAACGCAATTTATTTTCTACAACACTTCTCATAGCAAGTCTTTATTTTCATTTCCAAGCACTTGCAAAGCACAAAATAATCCTTTGATTTAATTTTTTATTTCTTTGGAATAATTTTCTAAACCAAAGAAAAAATTTCAAAAAGCAAAGGATTAAATTTCAAAATCCTTTACACCCTATTTCTAAACAAAAAAAGTGATTAGACTTTCTCCCTAATCACTAAACTCTCCCTTTAATAGTAGAAATTAAATGCGTCTTTTAGACAAGATAGTAATGCACTCTACCCCTCGCATCTACAATAGTAGAAATTAAATGCGTCTTATAGACAGGTGTTTCTGTGTAAAAGACTTTGCAAAGGTATGATTTATTTGGTTATCAAGCAAATAAATCAGCATATTTCTTTGCTTTAACCTTTGAAAATCAAAATAAGATCGTCCAACTTTCTTACTTTCTATAAGGTTTATCTTGTGCGAATTTCAGCCAATCTTTGTTTGAAATAGCCAAATCAAGTTTCTCTCCTTTCTTACTTGCTTTTATTCTCTCTACTATCATAATTCCTTTTCTTGCAATGTTATATGCTCCGTTTGCATCAGCGTCTTGTGGCAAGGAATCATCACATTTAGAACTTAAATAGAAGTTTCCTTTCTCATCTGCAATCGGAGAAATTATGTAATCCACATCTGTATTGCTTATACTATTACGCATTTGCAATGTAAGGCGGAAAAGTTTAAATAACTTTTCAAAAAACTCTTTGCTCTCTTGCTTTACAATCTCTGCTTTCAAGTTTGCTAAATCCAATCCCTTTTCTGCAAATAGATTTTTCATTTCTTGCGTTAGGTCAATCACTCTATTATCCCATTGAGAGTTCTTTCCCGTATTGCGAAACGTTTCTATACGATTACCAAATGTGCAAACAGTCCATTTTGTCTTTGTTCCCTCAGCTTTGTTTGTAAACTTTGTGTAATCAAACTCAAATTCAAAATAATTCTTCTTTTTATTGAAGCGAATATCCTCAAAATTTGAAAAGAATTTTCTTGCATTCGCTATGTTAGAATAACGAGTATCAAAAAGATTTACAAATCCCGTTACAGGGTCTATTTTACTTGTATTCCAAGCCTGCGTATAGAACAAAAAGCCACTTTGTTTACCTAATTTTTGGAACGATTCAAACTGATTTGTTAGCTGATAAGCCTTTAACAAACCGCCAATTTCTTGAGGGTTTTTCTTCTTATCCGCCAAATAATTCAGTTTATCAATTAACATTTTCTCAAACTTTTGATAAACCGAATGCTCAAATTTTTGCCTACCTCTCATAAATCCAAAATTCAAATCTTCAAGCACTACAATGGCGTTGTATTTCAAGATAAGATTACTTATTTCGTGAATTGCTTGACTTAAATATCCTTCTTTCAAGTCTTTAATTCCCTCTATCGTTTGCCAACTTTTGCGTTCTTTGTCCCTCAACTCCTCTTTCTCTGTCAGCTTTTCTTTATAATTATAATTGTTTATAATATTCAAACTCTTTTGTTCCTTGATATTGCCTTGCATATCTATAACGCTAAGGTAAAGCAAATGTCTTTCTCCTCTATCAATGCCTATTATATGTAGGTCTTTTGAGGTTTTTATGTATTGATTTGCTTTTTCGTTTATGTAGTTTAATCCCTTGTTTTTAAAGTTTATTGTTATTGGAACGTGGAATTGAAACTTATCCATGGTGTAGCGTTTGTCTTTTATCAAGTCGTAAGGGAACAAACTCTTGTAATCTCCGCTTAATTTATTTTTATGTTCTATTGGTTCATTGGCTGGGTGAGTTGGTTTATCGTATTTCAAACTCTTTTTACGGAAAAACACCTCTGCTTCTCCGTTTAGTTTATATACTACATTAGAAAGATTTTCTTTTTCAAAGAGTGTTTTCCAATAAAGCGTGTGTAGGTTTGGTGTACCCTTGCTATGTGGTGAAAAGTCTTTGTTGTAGATTTGGAAAAGATAGATTTTACCTTCCTCAACCAAAGAATTAACATAATCAACCGATAGATTTCTAAAATTGATTTTGTAACCTTGTCTTTCAATTTCTCTATAAAATCCGCTTAAATCTTCGTATGTATTTGTGTCGGAGAAAACAAAGTTAAAGTGTTTCCAATCTTTGTGATTTTCTATTGAGGTTTTAAAGAAATCTATCAAAGCATGACAATCTTCAATCTTAAATTTATCGCCTTTTTTATGTGTTTCGTTTTGGTAATTTTGTAATAATTCATTACTTGGATTAAATTCTGCAATTCCTTTTGTAGATAAAAAAACCTTTGGCAACATTTTGTTTGGTCCGGGCAAGAGTTTGTATTCTATTTTTTCATAACATTCTCCGCTGTTTTTTGCTCCTATTTTTTTAATATCAAAGACTGCATTATGCTCTTTATTCATTATAGCAAGGTAATAAAGACCATCTTTTCTTAAAAGCACACTTGTGTTGTCTCTTTCTTTGTTTAAGTCCCAACCATTCAAAAGAGTAGAATTTTGAAAGTTAAGTTTGAATTTTTCTTCTGAGTAAGGCTTTTGTGTAAGATAGTTTCTTGTCATATTATAGAGTTGAGTTATTTTTCCAAACTCGTCCCATAGGGTAGTAAATTCGCCATAAAACATTTCGTCTTTGTCGGCTTCGTTTCCTTTTCCGCACAAAGGTTTCATTAAGTTTTGCAAGGCTTTTAGAGAGTCTAAATAATTTTTAATTCTTTCTATGTTTGCTTTGTCTTGTTTAAGATTTTGCTCTTTTGGATAGTCGGTATTTAGCAATTCTTTAACGTTTGAATATTGGCTTTCTATGTTTTCTATTACCTCTTTGGTGTTTTGCTTAAAGTATTGTGCAAGTGTGGTTTGTTTTTCCGAGTTTAGTTTCAACACCCCTTCGTTTATACTGCTTATTGCTATGCTATCAAGTGATTTTACTATCTCTCTCAATCTTTCTTCATAGTCTTCGGAGTTTTCTTTTTTCTTTTGTGGGCAGTCTTCTTTTAATCGTTCAATCAATCCTGAGTGTATGATTTTGTAACTGTCAAATGCTTTTTGCGAAACTTCGGTTATTTGAGTGTCATTGCGAAGATAAATTTTTTCTGCATTGTATTCATCAAGCGAAGTCAGCAAGTTTTCTATACGTTTTAAGATACTTCCTTGTTCGCTTTCTGTAAATTGTCTGTGGAAATCTTCTATTTTTTCTAATAAGTCATTGTCGCTTGTGAAGGTTTCTGGCAACCAAGACAAACTTCCTCTATCGCTAAGTATTTGTTTAAATAATGGTTTTAGTTTAGGCAAGCGAGCATTTCTGTCTTTTTGTTTTTGATTGTAAAGGTTTATATATTCGTTTATGCCTTTTAGCTTTGTTTTTCCTTCTGTTGATTGTCCGCCTATTAGGTAATTATAAACGCTTATTTGAGATTGTGTAAGCAGTTTAGGGTAGTTTTCTAATTGGAAAAAGAATGAAAGTTCTCTTTTGTTTAATAGGTCTTTTAATTCTTTACTTAGTGTTTTGAGATCTTCTTCTACATCTGTGTTTTTCAGTTTTTCAAAAACGGATATATTGTCTAAAAATTTTGGTAGGTTTTCGTGTATCAAGCGATAGGCTATTGCAGTAGATTTTTCTTCACTTGAATACATATTCTTACGATTTTCGTGAAAGCCTGTAAAGTATGTAGTAAAGGATTTAAACTCTTCCACTAGGGCTTTGTCGCTTTGGTTTTCTATAAACTTCGGTAGATATTCCTTTATTAACTTTTCTGAAAACAAATTCTTTAACCCATCTTCTTCTTTGAATGTTTCTGCAATTTGTTTCCTTAATTTCTCCTCAATAGTGGCAAATGTTTTTTTCTCAGACTCGGTTTTGTCTTTCTTTTTATATAGTTCGTAATATTCGGTCAATGAATCCTTTTTGCCATTGCTTGCATAGTTCAATTCACAGCCCGAAAGCCTTTCTTCAATAAAGTGTTTATGATATTCATCTATTATTTTCTTAACTTTTTTGTAAGAATCCGCACGATGTTTGTCCTCTTCCAACAAGCCATGCTTTTCTATATTGTCTTTTGTCTTTCCAATAGGTCGCAATTCAAAACGAAGCGTTTTTGAAATTGAATAAAGGTTTGTAAAATCCTCAAAATTTGCCATAAGAAATAGATGTTAAATTTCCGTCAAATTTAGAAATTTTATTTGAATTAAGTAATTTAAAAGGCTATTTCTTGTTTTTTTACTATTGATTTATAATTTGATTTTTTTCTTTTTTGCATAAGAAATCCCTACACAAGAAAATCACTTTCTATGTCGTTATTTAATAAATCAACACCTTACGCATTATGAAAAAGACAGAAGAAGTAAACCCTAAAAAAGAGATGAAATCTTTGATAATATGTGCAATAGTCTCATTTGGTATTGCTCTTATTTTTGCTATCCAATTATTATTTCTCTCATGTAATGGTTCCGAAAAAACTTATGCAGGAAAATATTTTTGGGACTTCTATCCTCATAGTCCTGACAAGCAATTTGTCTCTCGTTTTAAAGATGATAGTATTGTATATATTTGTGATTCTACAACAACTAATTGTATTAAAAAATTAAAAGGGCATTCAGCTAAAATAAATGATGTTGATTTTTCTTCTGATTGTGAGCATTTGGCTTCTGCCTCTGATGATAATACGATTAAGATTTGGAATATAAATAGCGAAAAGTGTATTCAAACCTTGGAAGGACATACAAAAAAGGTTAATTATATAGAATATAATGCTGATGGAAAAAGATTGGCTTCCTCTTCTTCTGATGGCAGTATTAGAATTTGGGATATAAATAGCGGAAAGTGTATTCAAACAATTAAAGGTTATGAAAGTTTATGTGGAAGTGCTCCTATTGCATTTAGTCCTAATGGTAAATATTTGGCTACTCCTTATTCAGGTTGTGACATCAACATTTGGGACGTAAATAGCGGTAAGTGTATTCAGACTTTAAAAGGGCATGTTGATGGAGTTTTGTCTATGGATTTTAGTCCTAATAATAAGCACTTGGTTTCTGTGGACTGGGAAGGTATGATTGTGATTTGGAATATAGAAACAGGGCTTGCTCTAAAAACTTACAAGGATTTTTACTATTGGCAAACAAAAGTAAAATACAGCTCTGATGGAAAATCATTCCTCTCGCAAGGTGGTAATAATGGAGGTTGGATAACAAAAAAATGGAATGCAGAAGTAGAAGGCCCTGGTGAAGTAATCCCAGAACGAATACGTGATTTTTATAATTCTGATGGCACTATTCTTATTTTCTTCTTTGGCCTATTCCCTCTTTTATTTTTAACTTACCTTACAATTAAAGGGGCTGAAAAATACTATACCCTTTATCTGCAAAACAAAAAAGAAGATAATTAAATTATAATTTATCTGTAAAATGTAGGTGATGAATTTACAAAAAAAATCACACAAAACATTTTTTTCTAAAAATAGAAAATATCTGCATCTCTATGGATTGCGTTACCATATTTTTGCAGATTAACGTTTGCAACATCAAAAACAATTACGCTATCCCCTCCCGTAAACTCTTTTGCAAAAGAATCAATCTTTAATTTCAGGTTTTCCATAACTCTTTTTGTGTTATTAACCTCATAAACCGAGTATTGCAAACGAATAGCACCGTTCTTTGTAAGCATCTATATCAAGCGTTGAATTTATTGCATCATTCTTTACTCTCGGTTGTCTTTTTTTGCCAAGGGTGTTGTTTTATTTGTAGAGATTTCATAGAATGCCAATTTTTCTACCTCATATCCCATTTCTTTCATACAGAAATATTGTGCCCAAAGTTGATAGAGTTGCCCTCGATATATGTTTAAGGTTATATTTCCGTTCTATAAGCATTTTTTCTTTTGTACGATAAATGTCAATATTACCCATAATGCCAAGCCTCAAAGAAATCACAGGCAAAGACTGCAATTCATCTTTCTTATTACTTGCTTTCTTTTCGTCTATCGTTGTGTGAGCGAGTTTTCCTTTGGTTTGAGGCGTAGCATGATAAATCTCCTCGTCCGTATTCATATATATGTTGTGAAGATATATAGAATAAGGACAGAAGATGAAGTCATTAAGATTTGAAATCAAAATAAGAGTATCCATAAAATTACAATAGTAGAAATTAAATCAGTCTTTTAGACTGCACCAACAGAACCAAGCACTGTGTTATCTACAATAGTAGAAATTAAATCAGTCTTTTAGACGCCCTTCCTTTATCTCAATCAGTTTCTATCTACAATAGTAGAAATTAAATCAGTCTTTTAGACAAATTAGTCCACTCATTGTCGTGTGTAGATCTACAATAGTAGAAATTAAATCAGTCTTTTAGACTACGAAATTGCTAATTTCTTGGAAATTGAATCTACAATAGTAGAAATTAAATCAGTCTTTTAGACAGGTGTTTCTGTGTAAAAGACTTTGCAAAGGTATGATTTATTTGGTTATC
>CALCUN010000101.1 GCA_937906975.1 uncultured Bacteroidales bacterium | reverse complement strand
TCTGAAGAAGAGCGACTATGTCCGCGCCGACTCGATGGAGTGGGTAATGTGAATATACGGCGGCAAAATCTTCGGTTTTGCCGCTTTTCTACTTGAAAAATCTCAAAAATATGATATAATTATAAAAAACCAACGAGGTGACGATATGCTTAAAAGAGAAGATATCCGTATTCGAGATCCGTTCATTTTGACGGATACCGAGAACGGATGCTATTATATGTACGGTACTACCGCGTGCAAGGAGGGAAGTCTTTCGACCGCGCCCTCGCTGACGGTATACAGGACCGAGGATCTGGAGCATTTCAGTGAAGGAAAGGTGATCTTCAGCGGTGAGGAGATCGGATTTTGGGCTGACCGCGACTATTGGGCGCCCGAAATGCATAAGTACAACGGCAAATACTATCTGTTTGTCAGCTTTAAGAGCGCGACTCGGCACCGTGCCACTCAAATTTTGGTGTGCGACACCCCCGACGGCCGTTTTCAGCCTGTTTCAAAGGAGCCCATTACACCCCCCGACTGGGAATGCCTTGACGGAACGTTTTGGGTAGAGAACGGCGTGCCCTACATGGTGTTTTGCCATGAATGGGTGCAGGTAGGGGACGGTGAGATCTGGGCTGTGCCCCTGAAGGCAGATCTGTCTGCGCCTGCAGGCGAGCCCTTTTATCTGTTCAAGGCTTCGGATAATCCTGACGTGACCGAGCTGCGCAACAAGCCCGGGTGCTACGTGACCGACGGCCCGTTTTTGTTTAACGAAAAAGATAAAATAAAATTGATATGTGTAATTTATTAACTTTTTATTTTTATTTTTTTTCTTTAGTATATATTTATTATATTTTATTATTATTTATTATATGCGTTCCACTGTGGAACACTTGTGTTCATCATTGGAACACTTTCGTCCCTATGGCGAACACTACTGTTCCAATGGCGGAATTTTTTTTCTTAGGAAAAATTATTTTTTTCTTAGGTTTAAAATTTTAAATCAAAGAATTTTTTTTGTAATGCAAAGTTTTAGTATCTTTGCATTATTGTGAAAAAACTCGATAAATTAATTTTAAAGTCTTATTTAGGACCTTTGTTGATGACATTCTCCTTGTCGTTATTTGTTTTTCTTTTGCAATTTCTTTGGAAGCAAATAGAACAAATAATAGGGAAAGGATTAGGTGGGGAGGTTATTTTGGAACTCGTTTCATACGCTTGTGCAACATTGGTCCCAATGGCTTTGCCTTTGGCTATTTTGCTTGCTAGCATTATGACAATGGGTAGCTTTGGAGAAAAGTATGAGCTTGTTGCAATGAAGGCTGCGGGGGTTTCTCTTTGGAGGGTGTTGCGTCCGCTTATTATTTTGTCTTGTTTGTTGTCGGTTATGGCTTTCTTCTTCTCAAATAAGGTTATCCCTGTGGCAAATATGAAGTTGAAAACCATTATGTATGAGGTGAAAACAAAAAAGCCTACCTTGAATATAAAGCCTAATCAGTTCTATTCTGAAATTGATAATTATACCATTAGGATAGGCTCAAAGGACAAGGAAGGCAAGAATATGAAGGATATAATTGTTTATGACCATTCAAAGGATTTGGGAAATGTGAGTGTAACCTTGGCAGATAGTGGTCAGATGTATGCAACGCCAGATGGTAATACTTTGATATTTCGTTTGTTTTCGGGTTACACCTTTGATGAGAACATTGAGGGTGAAAACATTGTTTTGCGTCCTTTGATGCGATTGAATTTTAAGGAGCAGATTATAAGATTTGATATTTCTAATTTTGGTTTTCAAGAGGCTGATGAGGATAGATATGAGGGGCATTACAAGATGTTGGACTTAAAGGCTTTGAATAGGAATTTAGATACCTTGCACGCTAAGCAGAGAGAGTCGTTGGAAAATATTTCTCGCCTAGCAAAGCAGAATATTACTTTAAGCTCTGGTGAGCCTTGTTTACAGAAGGATTTTTATTCTCAGTTTTCTACTCTTGATGTGGATAAAAGGCAGATGGTGGAGAATGTGGCTGCAAATAAGTTGGAGTTTGTTTACAATGAGATGAATGCTAATCTTTTGCGATTGGAGAGTGATGAGGATATGATTAGGCGTCATCAAATAGAGTTGCATAGGAAGTTTACTTTGTCGGTGGCGTGTTTGATTCTTTTCTTTATTGGAGCTCCTTTGGGTGCTATCATAAGAAAGGGCGGTTTAGGAATGCCGATAGTTGTTTCTTCTTTGGCTTTTATTATCTACTACATCGTTGGGACAATGGGTGAGAATGCTGCAAGAGAGGGAGAGATGCCTATTTGGTTAGGTATGTGGCTTTCGACTTTGATATTCTTGCCGATAGGATTGTTTTTAACCACAAAGGCTACAACTGATGCAGGCATTATGAGTGCAGAAAGTTGGACTAAGGTAATGAATAAGATTTTAGAAAGAATAAAAAAAATATATAAAAAGAAAAAATGAGAATACTGCAATTTTGCTACAAACCACCATTTCCTGCATTAGATGGAGGTTCTATGGGAATGCACTATATAACAGAGGGGTTGATTAACGCAGGACATCAGGTGAAGGTGTTGTCTTTTCACTCAAAGAAGCATCCTTGTAGGGTGGATAAACTGCCTGCGGAGTATGTGGAGAAAACTCAGTTTGAAACTGTGTTTGTTGATTTAGATGTGAAAATACTTGGTGCGTTGGTTTGTTGGCTTTGTGGAGAGAGCTATCATGTAAAGCGTTTCATAAACGAGGATATGAAGAAAAAACTTGCTCAAATCTTAAAGGAGCAAGATTTTGACATAATTCAAGTGGAGAGTGTATTTCTTACGCCTTATCTGCCTATAATGCGTAAATTGAGTAAGGCTAAGATAGTGCTTAGAGCTCCTAATATTGAGCATAAGATTTGGGAAAGGGTTTACAAGGCTACAAAGACTCCTTTTAAGCGTGGGTATATAAAGCATTTGGCAATGACTTTGAAGTATTATGAGTTGAATCATATAAATGATTACGATGCTGTGAGCCCTGTAACGGAGGTTGATGCGGAGTTTTTTAGAGCCGCTGGACTGAGAAAGCTTTGTAAGGGTATTCCTTTTGGAATGAATCCTTCGGAAATAGTTTCTGATGTGTTGGAAGAGCCAAATACTATTTTTCATATAGGGTCAATGAATTGGCACCCTAATGAACAGGGTATAAAATGGTTTTTAGAGGAGTGTTGGGATAAGGTTAGGAAATCAACTCCTAAGGTTGAGGCTTATTTTGCAGGAAGATATATGCCTAATTGGTTGAAAAATACTGATGTGGACGGGGTGCATATTGTGGGAGAGGTGGCAGATAGCATTCGTTTTATGACAAGTAAACAGATTATGGTTGTTCCTTTGCTTTCGGGAAGTGGAATAAGAATTAAGATAATAGAGGCGATGAGCATTGGAAAGACTGTGATTGCTACAACGATAGCTGCCGAAGGTATAATGTATGAAAATGGTAAGAATATATTGATTGCAAATACTGCGGAGGAGTTTGCTGAGGCGATAAAGTATTGTGTGGAAAATCCAGACAAGTGTAAGGAGATTGGGCAGGAGGCTTATAAACTGATTGCAGAGAGGTATAGCAATGATGAGGTGGTTAGACAATTGTTAGCACTATATCAACAAATATTATGAAAGTAGCGGTAGTTTTAACACGGATTCCATTCCCTTTGATGAAAGGCGATAAACTCAGAGCCTATTATCAAATAAAGGAGCTTGCTAAAAAGCACGAGGTTTATCTTTTTTGTCTTAACTATAAGGACGAAGAGCTAAAGGCAAGTGAAGAACTTGCAAAGTATTGTAAAGTAGTGCATATTGAGAGATTAAATCTTTTTGCAAGTTTGCTGAGAGTGGGATTTTCAATCTTTTCAAAACTACCATTTCAAACAGCGTATTACAATTCTAAAAAGGCAAAAAAGGCTTTTAAGGCTTTTGTTGAAAAGAATAAGATTGATTTGTGTTATTTCCAATTTGTGAGATTGGCTCCTTATGCAAAGGGGATAGAGAGGAAGAAGGTGTTGGATTTTCAGGATACTTTGTCTGTGAATATGAAACGCCGAGCCGATAAATCGGGCTTTTTGGAAAGGGTGTTGTTTAGTATGGAGGCAAGGCGTTTGACAAGATATGAGAGTAAGATGTTTGATTGTTTTGATGCTCTTACCATAATCACAGAATCGGATAGGGCTTTGTTGCAAAGCGAAAGAAAGAACGAGGTTCATATTATTCCAAATGGTGTGGCGGAGTCTTATTTTAATTATCCTCAACCAAGTGAAAAGCCTTTTGATTTGTTGTTTTCAGGGGCTATGAGTTATGCTCCTAATATTGATGCTGCACATTATTTGATAAAAGAGGTGATGCCTCTTGTTTGGAAGCAAAAACCTCAGGTGAGAATTGCTATTGCAGGAGGTGGAGTGCCTGCTTGGTTGGAGAAACTCTCTAATGATAGAATTATAATGCCGGGGTGGGTTGATGATATGAAGGAGTATTATTGTCAAACAAAGATTTTTATTGCTCCAATGCAGATTGGGACAGGTCTTCAAAATAAATTGCTTGAAGCAATGGCGATGAATGTGCCTTGTATTACAAGTCCGCTTGCAAATCAAGCCTTGAAGGCAAAGGATGGTGAAGAAATATTGATTGCAAACAATGCTGAGCAGTATGCAGACTGTGTTTTAAGACTTTTAGATGATGAAAGTCTTTCAAGAAAAATAGCAAATGCTGGAAAAGAGTATGTGTATAATCAGTATAGTTGGAAGACTAATTGTGATAGATTGTCGGATATTTTTTATGAGTTAAATTCTTTGTCAAGGTAGGTTTGTAATTCGTCAATGCTTACTGCGTGTTTTACAACGCCTTGTTTTACTACTGATATTTTTCCTGTTTGTTCACTTACTATTACCGAGATTGCATCGGTTTGTTCTGTGATGCCTATTGCAGAACGGTGTCTTAATCCCATGGAAGCAGGGATATTGTTGTTCTTACTTACAGGAAGGATACATCTTGCTGCTTGAATTTTATTTTCATTTATGATTACCGCTCCGTCATGTAAAGGTGTGTTTTTAAAGAATATGGTTTCCAATAGTTGAGAGTTGATTTCAGAGGAGAATACATCGCCTGTTTGGATTATTTGTTCCAAAGGATTGGTTTTACATATAACAATCAATGCTCCTGTGTAGGATTGAGAAAGGTGGTTGCAGGCTAAAACAATGGCAGATGAGTCTAAATTGTTTTTAGCAACTTTGTCGTTTTTCCAAAAGATGATTTTTTTCCATTTATCTAAAAATCCATTTGAGCCAAGTAGGATAAGGAATCGTCTTATCTCGCTTTGGAAAATGACAATCAATGCAATCGCTCCAACGGAAATGAATTTGTCTAATATTTCTGTTAGCAATTTCATATCAAGAAACTTGACTACTTTGCTTGTTATGTAGATTAAAATAAAGCCTATTAAGATATTTAGGGCGTTTGTGCCTTTTAATAGTTTGTAAAGGTAGTAGAAAAGTACTGCTACTAAGGCTATGTCTATAAAGTCTATTATTTGAAATGAAGGTAATCCTTGAATAATGTTTGCTATCATGGTTTTATGTGTTTTTTATAAAGGTTATATAATTTAATACATTCTTTTGCTTGTTTTACATCGTGAACTCTTAGTATGTCTGCTCCGTTTTCTAGTGCAAAGGCGTGTAGGAAACTTGTGCCATTAAGGGCTTGCTCGGCAGTCGTGTCAAGTGGTTTGTAAATCATGCTTTTGCGTGATATGCCTGTTAGGATTGGGAGATTGAAAACTTGAAATTCTTTTTGTCTTGCAAGTAATAGATAGTTGTCTTCTATGCTTTTGCCAAATCCAAATCCTAAATCTAAAATTATATCTTTTGCTCCATAGTTGTATAGTGTGTCTATGCGTTGAGAAAAGTATTGACTTATTTCTATTATGTGGTTGTCGTAGTTTGGATTCTCTTGCATTTTATCGGGAGTTTGTTTGCAATGTGTTAGTACGTATGGAACTTGTAATTCTCCTATGGTTCTTAGCATTTGGCTGTCAAAGTTTCCTCCCGATATGTCATTGATTATGTCTGCTCCATTGTCAATAACGGCTCTTGAAACTTCGCTCCAAACGGTGTCAATTGAGATTATGATTTGGGGAAACTCTTTTCTAAGAGAGTTTAAAAGAGGAATTATTTTTTCTATCTCTTCTTTGGCTTCTACAAGTTTTGCTCCAGGACGAGTAGAACACGCTCCTATATCAAGAATATCTACTCCTTCTTCTATAAGGCTTTGTGCTTTTTGTATGGCTTGAGATAATTGTGAGTGTTTTCCACCATCAAAAAAAGAATCTTCCGTTATGTTTAGAATCCCCATTAGTTTTGGAGAATCAAGGTCGAAAACTTTTTTTTGACAATTTATACTTGGCTTTCTAAAAAATGTTGTAATTTTACCCTCGCAAAACATTTTTAAGTTTTTTATTGAGCAAAGATAGTAAAAATATGAATAATACTAACATAGAATACGATAATGTTATAAAAAAATGCCGAGAATTGTTTGAGGCAAAGCTTTCAGACTATGGCACATCTTGGAGAATTTTAAGGCTTTCATCGCTTACAGATCAGATATTTATAAAGGCTTCTCGTATTAGAAGTATTCAAGAATCGGGTGAGCAGATGATTGAAGAGGGTGTGTTGTCTGAATTTATTGGAATGATAAATTATGGCATTATTGCTTTAATTCAAATAGAGTTGAAGGATAATAATGAAATGGATTTGCCTGTTGATAAAACTCTTGCTTTGTATGATAAGTATGCTAATTTGACTAAAAATCTAATGTTAAAGAAAAATCACGATTATTCTGAGGCTTGGAGAGATATGAGAGTGAGTTCTATTACAGATTTAATATTGATGAAAATCCTTCGTTTGAAACAAATTGAGGATAATCAAGGAAAGACTAAGGTTAGCGAAGGTGTTGATGCTAATTATCAAGATATTGTTAATTATTCTGTATTTGCAAGTATTAAATTAGGATTATAATGAAAGCAATAGCAATTTTATTAAGAGTAATCTTTGGAGGAGTATTTATTTTCTCTGGATTTGTAAAAGCAGTTGATCCTTGGGGAACGGCATATAAGATAGAGGAATATATTGCTGTGTTTGGAATGAATTGGCTTACAGATGCAATGCCATGGGTTTCGATAGTGATTTCTATTCTTATGAGTTCAATAGAGTTTATGATAGGGGTGTTGATATTCTTTGGCTTTTTCTCAAAACTATCCAAGTATGCAGCCGCTATTCTTATGGCATTTTTCACCGTTCTTACCTTTATTGATGCTTTGACTAATAAGGTTGATGATTGTGGTTGCTTTGGCGATGCAATCAAACTAACAAATTGGGAAACATTTTGGAAAAATATAGTCTTAGATGTAGTTCTTGTTGGAATAATTCTTTTGGAAAGAAAAATGAGTTTAGAGGTAGGAAAAGTAACTTCTAAACTGCTTACTTCTATATTTGGAGTATTTATTATTTTCTTTTCTATTTATAGTTCTGTTTACGAACCTGTGATTGATTTTAGAGCTTGGAAAGTGGGTAATCAAATGGTTCCTGTTGGAGATGATGTAACTCCTCCTGTTAGTTATGCAAAATATAAAAACAATGAAACAGGAGCAATTAAGGAATTTACGGTTGAAAAGCTTATGGAAGAGTATAAGATGAATCCAGACTTTGGAAAACAATGGACATTCCTTGATTCAAGAGTGGAAAACACCAATACTGTTGCAGCAGATGGCTTTTCATTAACTTTATTAGATATGGGAGAGGAAGATGAAACGATAGATATTCTTTCTGATACTACTTCTGATTTGTATATGATTACTTCTTATAATCTTCTCAAAGCAAACGAAAAAGGAATCAAAGAAATATTAAAATATTCTAAAGAGATATTAGAAAAAGGTAATAGAGTTTTGATTGTTACAGCATCTAATAGTGAAAGTTGTTCTAAGTTTTTGGAACAATATCCTATGGCTCAAAATTTCTTAATCTATTCTTCTGATGATAAATCAATAAAAACCATTTTGCGTTCCAATCCTGGATTGATTAAAATCTCAAAAGGAAAGGTGGAAAACAAGTGGTCGTGGAGAAGTTTGCCTGAAATTGAATGATAAAGTATATACTTAAAAAAATAGCATACGGCTTTTTGGTAATGTTTGGTGTGATAACACTTGTATTTGTGTTATTCAACATTTTACCTGGCGATCCTGCAAGAATGATGCTCGGACAAAGAGCCGATGAAAAAAGTATAGAAATTATCCATAACGAATTAGGGTTAGATAAACCTCTACATCATCAATATTGTAAATACATTTACGACCTTAGTCATTTTGATTTAAGGCGTTCTTATCAGAGTGGTAAACCTGTTGTCGATATTTTGAAAGAGGCTTTCCCAAATACTATTTATTTGGCTTTGCTTAGTATTGCAATAGCCTTTGTTTTGGGAGTGAGTCTTGGCTCTTTGGCAGCAGTTTACAAAGATAGTTGGTTGGAAAAAATTGTTCTTCTTATCACATCTCTTGGAATGAGTTTGCCTTCTTTTTTTGCTGCTATTTTGATTGCATGGGTTTTTGCCTTCCTTTTGGCAGATTACACAGGGCTTTCTATGTTTGGAAGTCTATATAGCGTAGATGATTTTGGAGAAGGCGAGTATTTGAGTTTGAAAAACATTATCTTGCCAGCCGTTACCTTAGGAATACGTCCTTTGGCTGTGATAACAGAATTGACAAAAAGCACAATGAAAGAAGTTTTAGAACAAGACTATATCAGAACTGCAAGGGCAAAAGGATTAAGCAATTTAAAAATAATCTATTCTCATGCTTTAAGAAATACTCTCAATCCTATTGTGAGTTCAATTAGTGGTTGGTTTGCTTCTTTGATAGCAGGAGCTGTTTTTGTTGAATATATATTTGATTGGAAAGGCGTTGGGGTTGTAATTGTGGATAGCTTAGAAAAATATGACTTTCCTGTATTGATGGGAGCCTTAATTGTGATTTGTGTAATACTTATTTTGATAAATATATTGACAGATATAATATACGCACTCTTAGACCCAAGAGTGCGTATGAAATAGTTTACCATTTATTCCAGTGGATTCTGTCTTCTTTCCATTTGTCTTTTGGTTCTTGTTCTTTTTCTCTAACTCCAATTGGAATGATATTTAGTGGAACAATGTGTTCTGGCAAAGATAATAAGGCTTTTAATGCTTCTACTCTTTCAGGATTAGGATATACTCCACACCAAACAGCACCAAGTCCCATAGAATGTGCCGCTAAAAGAATGTTTTGAGTTGCAGCAGAGCAGTCTTGAACCCAAAATTCTTGTGCTACACCTTCTAATGCAAGTTTTAAATCTCCGCAAACTATGATTGCACAAGATGCTTTCTTTATCATACCAGCATTTTTAAACTCATCGCCAATTTTTTCCATTAAATCTCTATTGTCAATGACCATAAACGCCCAAGGTTGTTTGTTTACAGCACTTGGAGCTGACATTCCTGCTCTTAATAGAGTTAGGATTGCATCTTTTTCCACCTTTTCTGATGAATAAGAACGAATACTTGTTCTGTTGTAAATTGTTTCCAATGCAGCAGTCTCCAATTTGACTTGTGCATTAGCCGTAAATCCTACGAAAATACAGCATAAAATTGTAAAAATGTTTCTAATTCTCATCTTATTTGTGTTTAATGTTTCTTATAAAAAACGCATTTTATTGAAATTAATTATTAATTTTGCAAATTAAATCAAAAAAAAATAAATTAAACACTATGAATAATACATACAAAGCAGTGTCTGCACAAGAGGCAGTAAAGGTTATCAAAAGTGGCGACCACATACATTTAAGCAGTGTGGCTTCTGCTCCAAAGTGTCTTATAGATGCAATGTGTGAGAGAGGAAGAAACAAAGAATTTAAAAACGTTTACATTCACCATCTTCACACAGAAGGAGAAGCACCTTATGCAAGTGCAGAATTTGAAGGCGTATTCCAACACGATGCCTTCTTTGTTGGAGCAAACGTTCGTAAAGATGTTCAAGCAGGTTATGCAGATTACATTCCAATCTTTTTGAGCGAAACACAAAAACTATATCGTGAAGGATATGTTCCTTGTGATGTAGCAATGGTTCAAGTTTGTCCTCCAGACGAACACGGATATGTTTCTTTGGGAACAAGTGTTGATGCAACCTTAGCAGCTATAGAAACTGCAAAAACAGTTATAGCAGTTGTTAATCCAAAAGTTCCTCGTTCATTTGGTGATGCTTTGATTCCAATGAGCATGATTGATATTTTCGTTGAAGATGATACTCCATTAATGCCAGGACATTTCACAGAACCTAACGAACAAGAAATAGCAATTGGTAAACATTGTGCAGCCTTGATAGAAGATGGAGCTTGTATGCAAATGGGTATTGGAGCAATTCCAAATGCAGTACTTGCACAACTTGGAGGCCACAAAGATTTAGGTATTCATACAGAAATGTTTGCTGATGGTGTTTTACCATTGGTTGAAAAAGGAGTTATAAACGGAAGAAATAAAGCCTTAGATAGAGGAAAAATGGTTTCTACATTCTTAATGGGAAGCCAAAAGGTTTACGATTTCCTTCACAATAACCCAATGGTTGCAATGATGGACGTGGCTTATACAAACGACCCATTCGTTGTTGCTCAACAACCAAAGATGACTGCAATCAACTCTGCATTGCAAATCGATATAACAGGACAAGTTTGTGCTGACTCTTTGGGAACTAAATTCTTCTCAGGAGTTGGAGGTCAAATAGACTTCATTTACGGAGCTTCTCGTTCAAAAGGTGGAAAGTCTATCATAGCAATGCCTTCTGTAACAAAGAACGGAATCTCTAAAATTGCACCTACATTAAGCCTTGGCGCAGGTGTTGTTACAACTCGTAATCACATACATTGGTTTGTAACAGAATTTGGAGCTGTTAATCTATATGGAAAAAGCCTTCAAGAAAGAGCAAGATTGTTAATCTCAGTTGCTCACCCTGATCACAGAGAAGAATTGGACAGAGCAGCATTTGAAAGATATGGTTCACACTATCATTTCATAAGCAAATAAGAAAGAGATAAAATCTTACGATAAACGAAAAATAATACCGAGAGATATTAAATTATTTCTCGGTATTATTTTTTTAAAGCTAAGAGATTTATGCTTTGAGATTTTGCAATAAAATATTTAAAATTTGTGATTTTATAATTTCTTTTGTAAATTTGCAGTTCTTTAAATAGAAACAAAAATACAATTAGAAAGTGGGACGTTTAATGGCAATAGATTATGGATTGAAACGCGTTGGATTGGCTGTAAGTGATAATATGCAGGTGATTGCAACGAAACTTTCAACAGTTCCAACGGTTGATATTTTTCCATATCTTAAAGATTACATGAGTAGAGAGCAGGTTGATGCAATAGTTGTTGGAGATCCAAAGCAAATGGACAACACACCATCAGAATCTGCGAAAAGCGTTCATTTGTTTGTTGATGAATTAGCTCAGCAATTCCCAGATATTGATATTTATATGATAGATGAGCGTTTTACATCTAAGATTGCAAGTCAAACTATTGCAAAATCGGGCAAAAGCAAAAAGGCTCGCCAAGAAAAAGGTCTTGTTGATACAATAGCGGCTGTATTGATTTTGCAAGATTTTATGAAAATGAACAAAATTTAAAAGAAAAACAATGATACTTCCAATAGTAGGTTACGGAAACCCTGTATTAAAAAAACAAGCACAAGAAATTACAAAAGATTATCCAGAACTACCAAAATTGATAGAGGATATGTTTGAAACAATGTATGCAGCAAACGGAGTAGGTTTGGCTGCTCCTCAAGTGAATCTATCAATAAGACTTGTAGTTATCAATGCAGAACCTTTCAAAGAGGTGTATCCTGAGGCAGAAGGCTTTAAAAAAGTATTTATAAATCCAACAATATTGGAATATAAAGGAGAGATATGGAGTGATTTTGAAGAAGGCTGTCTTTCTTTGCCAGAAATACACGAAGAAGTAGCACGTCCAAGCGAAATTGTTGTGAAATACTATGATGAAAACTTTCAAGAACATACAGAAGAGTTTGTAGGAATTAGAGCAAGAGTGTTTCAACACGAATATGATCACTTGGAGGGAAAGGTTTTTGTAGATAGACTAAGTGCAATTAGAAAAACACTTTTAAAAAGAAGACTAAGCGATATAGCAAACAACAAAGTGCGCACAAGCTATAGAATGAAAATGAATGTTACTAAAAAGAGATAGTATGAAAAAGCTTGTTTTTATTCTTTTGTGTTTGGTATGCTTTTTGAGTTATTCCTGTACTGGTGAAGGAAAGCAAAAGGATAGAGAAAAAATACAAGAATTGGAACTTTCAACTCTTGAAGATGCAAAAGTGATTAGTTACGAAAAGGCTGATTCTTTGATAAACTCTTATTTGGAATATGTGAAAAAATATCCAGAAGATAGTTTGTGTGCGACCTATCTTTATAGAGCAGCAGATGTTTATGCAAATACGAAAAGATGTATTGAATCTATTGATACTTACGATAGATTGATAAAACAATATCCAAATGATAAACATGTGGAGAGTGCATATTTTTTGAAAGGAGTTGTTTACTCTCAAACCTGTCTTAATAAAGAAAAAGCCTCAGAAGCATTTAATTTGTTTATTGAAAAATATCCTAATTCAAGTTTGACTAATCAAGCAAGAACTCTTTTGATTATGGATACGATGAAAGACGAAATGGATTTAATACGTCAATTTGAACAAAAGAACCAATAAATTTTGTCAATAAAATAAAAGTACGTATCTTTGCAGACGAATTGAGGGGTGAGATTTTGTGAGTGAAAGGCTGAAAAGAGGGAAGAGGGGACTATGTTCCCTATTTTTGTATATTAAAGAAATGAAAGATAAGAAATTTATAGAAGAAAAAACAGTAGAATTGCTTGGAGATGGTGAATTGTTTTTGGTAGATGTAAAAGTATCTAAAAACAATAATATTCAAGTATTCATAGATGGCGATAACGGAGTAAAGATTCAAGATTGTATAGATTTGAGCAAGGCTTTGGAAGCGTGCTTAGACAGAGAGAGTGAGGATTTTGAACTTAGTGTTATGTCATTTGGATTGGAAGAGCCTTTGAAAATGCAAAGACAATATGTGAAAAATATTGGGAGAAGCTTGCAGGTAGAAAATGAAGAGGGTTCTTTTACAGGAGTTTTGGTAGAGGCAAATGAAGAAAACTTCACTATCGAATTGAAAAAGAAAAGCAAAAAAGCTACAGAAAGCGAAAATAAAAAAACATATAATTATACAGAAATTAAATCAGCAAAAGTTGTAATATCATTTAAATAAAAGAGAGTTTTCACTATGGAAAATTTAAGTTTAGTAGATACATTTTCAGAGTTTAAAGAGTTTAAAAGTATAGAAACTGAAACTCTAATGAGAATAGTTGAGGAGGTGTTTAGAGGCGTACTTACAAAGAAGTTTGGTTCTGACGAGAATATAGACATTATTGTAAATGTTGAGAAAGGAGACTTGGAAATTTGGAGAAATAGAGTCATAGTAGCAGATGAGGAATTGGAAGATGAAAGCACGCAAGTGGCATATTCAGAAGCTGTAAAGATAGAGCCTGACTTTGAAATAGGAGAAGAACTTTCTGAGGAAATAAAATTAAAAGACTTCGGTCGTAGAGATATTCTTGCAATAAGACAAAATCTTGTTGGAAAGGTACAAGAGTATGAGAGAGCAAGCATATTTACAAAATATAAAGAGAAAGTAGGTGAGATAGTAATATGTGAGGTTTACCAAGCTTGGAAAAGAGAAGTTTTGCTTTTAGATGAAGAAGGCGTTGAGGTAGTTTTACCAAAGAGCGAACAAATACCAGGAGATTATTTCCGCAAAGGAGATACTGTAAAGGCTATTGTGTTGAAGGTGGAAATGAAAAACGGTATTCCAAGCATTATCCTTTCGAGAGTTTCACCTATCTTCTTGGAAAGATTGTTTGAACAAGAAGTACCAGAAATATACGATGGCTTGATTTTGATAAAAGATGCAGTTCGCCAACCAGGAGAAAGAGCAAAGATTGCTGTTGAAAGCTATGATGATAGAATAGATCCTGTTGGAAGTTGCGTTGGTGTGAAGGGTAGTAGAATACATAGCATCATCAGAGAGTTGAGAAACGAAAATATAGACGTAATCAACTACACAAATAACGCAGAATTATACATCACTCGTGCATTATCACCTGCAAAGGTTATATCTGTAACGATAGATGAAGAGAATAAAAAAGCAGATGTTTATATGCAACCAGACCAAGTTAGTTTGGCAATAGGAAAAGGTGGATATAACATCAGATTAGCAGGAAAACTTACAGGATATGAAATAGAGGTGTACAGAGACACTGATATGGATTATGAAGATGTGGATTTGAACGAATTTAGCGATGAAATAGACGAATGGATAATAGAGGAATTGAAATCCATTGGTTGTGATACTGCAAAGAGTGTGTTGGAACTTTCAGTTCAAGAATTGGAAGATAGAACAGATTTAGAAGAAGAAACAATACAACACGTGCTTTCTATTTTGAAAGCAGAATTTGAAGACTAAACAAGTCCTAACTAAAAATTTGGGATACTGTATAGCAAAGTTTATTGAAAAAGAAATAAAAAAATATGTCAGCAGAGAATAATAAGGTTATAAGATTGAATAAGGTTGCCAAAGAGTTGAATGTAGGGATACATACAATAGTTGAGTATTTGGCGAAAAAAGGAAAAAAAATAGACCCAAGTCCTAATACAAAGATAGATGAGGACATGTATAACTTGTTGTCAAAGGCTTTTGTTTCAGAAAAGAAACAAAAAGAGGCAAGTAAAACAACTAAAAAGAGCGTAAAACCTGTTGAAATAGTGTTGGAGGCTACTGAGGTTGTTAAAAAAGAAAAAGAAGAAAGGGTTGAGGTGGAACTTCCTAATGAAATAGTTATAAGAGATGTAACATTAGGAAACGAAATCGAAAAACCAAAAGAAGAAGTTATGCCTCAACAAAAAAATGCTGACAAAGAAGAGGTTGTAGAACAAAAAGAAAAGGAAGAAAAAGTAGAGGAAAAGGTTGAAGAAAAAGTAGAAGTAGAGGTAGAAGAAAAGGTTGAGGAAGTTGTTGAAGTAGAATCAGACACTACAACAATAGGTGGGTTGAATATTCTTGGAAAGATTGATTTGAAATCTTTAAACCAAAAAACAAAACCTGCTAAAAAGAAAAAAGAGAAAAAGGATAAGAAACCAAAAGATAAGAAAGAGGAAGTTGCAGTAAAGCAAACTCCTAAACCAGAAAAGCAAAAGGTTGAAAAACCTGCAGTTGAGGTAAAACAAGAGGAAGTAAAAAAAGAAAAACCTGTTGCCTCTGCTCCAGAATTTATATCAACCTCGTATGTGAAACTTACAGGACCGGTTCTTACTGGAGAAAAAGTTGATTTATCTCAATTTAACAAACCTAAAAAACAACAACCTGTTGCCTCTTCAAGCAAAGGAAAGATAGACAACAAGGAAAAACAAGACAAAGAAAAGGATAAGAAGAAAAGAAAGAGAATAAAACAATTCTTTTTCTCTTGTAGATGATAAGATGGAAAATCAAGCGATGTGTCTTATTGTTGACAAGAAGATAACTGTTTACTTTGAAAATGGTGACAAAAAGGAGTTTGATTCTAATTACAGTGCAATGCTTGAATATGTTAATGATCTTGGTTTGAAGTTCATTAAACTTATGAACGGTAATCATCGCTGGAAGAAATATAATCCTAACCCTCTTAATAAGAATGTTAGAGATTGTACATTTAGAGCATATTGCGCGGCATTTGGCATTACTTGGGATGAAGGATTCGATACAGCTGTAAAATTTGCAAAACAACTTAAGCAACTTCCTAACGAAGGTAAAGTTATGGATATGGTTATTGAATATTATGGAGGTTCAATTGACGAGGAATATAAAAATAAAAAGAGAGGAGAACGACTTACAGTTAATCAGTTTGCAATGAGTCATCCTTATGGTATTTATATTTTGTGTGTAAGAGGACACATGGTTACTGTTAAAAATGGTGAATATTACGATACTTGGGATAGCGGAGATAAAAAAGTATCAAGAGCATTTGTTATAAAAAAGAAATAATATGAAAGCAAATTTTGTTATTTGTTTGGTTACAGGTATGGTACCTTGTAAAGTTGTTTTTGAAACTAATAGTTTTAGTAAAGTTTGTAATGAATATGAAAAATATATAAACATAACAATTTCCAAATAAATATTTGAATTTTTTAAGATTTATTCTATATTATAATCGTAAAAATAAATAAATTATGATTAAAGAATATCAGATCAATCTTAAGGAAGCAGTTGGTTTATATCAAGAATATATTGAAGACCAAACTAAACTTCGAAAAAGATTTAAAGAACTTGGTAGATTAGATTTTCACCGTCTTTATAGTGAAGATAAAATATCTGAAGAATACTTTAATAAGTTGGATGAAGAAATTACATGGGTAAGAGGTCATATTGCTATGAATCGTATGGTAATTAATGGATTATCTAATCATATTAAAGATTTGAAGAAAAAAATTAAAACTTATCAAAGAAACAACCATTAAAAAATAATAGTTATGAAAATGACAATTTTGGATTACATTAAAACTTATGTGAAACATCCTCGTTTGATTATCGATACAATTTTGGATGCAATTGACGATGCAAAACAAAAGAGATTTCTTAAGAATAAGTTTGCAGGTTATGAGTATGAGAAAAAAAATTATGATGATGTAAAACTATCTATAGATGAGGGATAAAGAACAGCAATAGATATATATATGACAAAAATAAGGATTTCGACAACGAGAATTGTTCTCACCCTTCTACTCCACCCCACAAAAATCAAACATCTGGCGGTAAGCCTCGGCCTTGTTGGACAATGACATGGGGTATGCACGAGAAGATGAAGGAAGACGATAGAGGAAGATTTCTCGTTCTGTGGATGTTCTATCAGCAGATATGGTCGTCTGCACTCCTGAAATGGCCTCATATTTGCCCACCGAAGGCATATTGGGGATGCCAAGGGTGTGGCATATAGTTTGGGTAGCTTTCTCGCCTGTGGTAACGATTACACGGCATTGCGGGATGCTACCAAGCAGAGCGGGAATGTCGGTAGGTTCAACTACTTCAAGGAACTTGTCCGAGGCATTGTCCTTCAGACGACGCACAGCCGTGGCAGTATCGTAGAATCCTATACCCTTTTGCTCAAGAAATGGTATGATACGATCAAGGCGGAAAGTTTTTGCCTCTGTGTCAACAAAATAATCCTTGTCGCCAAAGAAGATAAGTCCCTCGATTCGCCAGTGGTCGTTAATAAAGTTAGGATAGAAAAAATCCATGCACCAACGCTTCCTCTGCGGAGGAAAACTACCAAGGAACAACACACGGCATCCTTCAGGCAGAAAAGGGTGCAGAGGATGATATTCTATACCATCTGCAGAGCGGGAAATGTGTTCCTGATTAAGGTATAGTGAATGATTCTGGTTTGTTTTCATAGCGCAAAGATAGTATTTTATTCTCTACAACATATAAAAGACAAAGAAATATAAATTATTGCCGTTAGATAAATTTACTTCCTGCTGATTCCCAAAGCCCTCTTCGCTCGTCGGAATAATATCCACTCGTCACATAGTGAGGTACTCCCCTCACTTGAACACAAAAGCACATCAAGTCAACCTTTTCACTCCAATTTACCTGACACTAATAATACAATTAAAAATCCCGATGACACAAATGCCACCGGGATTATTTACATATCCTTAATTATATATAAGGAGACTTGTTATTAGTCAGCAAGCTTTGCCTTGATGAACTCACGGTTCAGACGTGCGATGTTAGAGATGGTCTCACACTTGGGACATACTGCCTCACAAGCACGGGTGTTGGTACAGTTACCGAAGCCCAACTCGTCCATCTTGGCAACCATTGCCTTAGCACGGCGAGCTGCCTCTACCTGACCCTGGGGAAGGAGAGCAAACTGGCTTACCTTTGAAGAAACGAAGAGCATTGCAGAACCGTTCTTACATGCAGCAACACAAGCACCACAACCGATACAGCTTGCGCAATCCATTGCCTCGTCGGCATTGTCCTTAGAGATGAGGATAGCGTTAGCGTCCTGAGCCTGACCTGTACGGATGCTGGTGTAACCACCTGCCTGCATGATCTTCTCGAATGCCATACGGTCTACCATACAGTCCTTGATTACAGGGAATGCAGCTGAACGCCATGGTTCAACAGTGATGGTGTCGCCATCGTTGAACTTACGCATGTAGAGCTGACAAGTTGTAGCACCACGCTCGGTCTTACCATGAGGTGTACCGTTGATATAGAGTGAGCACATGCCGCAGATACCCTCACGGCAGTCATGATCGAATACGAAGGGTTCGTTGCCAGCGGCAATGAGTTCCTCGTTCATCATGTCGAGCATCTCGAGGAATGAAGTATCGTCGGGCACGTTCTTCATCTCGTGCTTCTCAAAATGACCCTTATCCTTGGGACCATTCTGCTTCCAAAACTTTACAGTTACTGATATATTCTTTGCCATAATAATCTTTCGGATTAAGGGGATTAGTTCTTATAGTTACGCTGCTGAACCTTGATAATCTCGTACTGGAGAGGCTCCTTGATGAGCTCGGGAGCAGATTCGTCGTTGTTCTGGTACTCCCAGCAACCAACGTAGAAGAAGTTCTCGTCGTCGCGCTTGGCTTCACCGTCGGCCAGCTGGTGCTCAAGACGGAAGTGAGCGCCGCAGGATTCCTCGCGGTTCAGAGCGTCGTAGCAGAGCACCTCGGCAAAGTCGAGGAATGCAGCCACGCGCCAGGCCTTCTCGAGCTCCTGGTTCACACCTTCGGCGCTGCCCACCACCTTCACGTTGGTCCAGAATTCCTCGCGGATGGCGGGAATCTTCTCGATGGCGTCCATGAGGGATTCCTTGGTGCGGCCCATGCCCACGTCTTCCCACACGAGCTTACCGAGCTCGCGGTGGATTTCGTCGGGGCTCTTGGTGCCCTGCACGTCCATCATCTTCTTGATGCGAGCCTTCACGGCGTCCTCAGCTTCCTTGAACTCGGGAGCAGCGGTGGTCACGCTGCCGGGCTTCTGAGTGGTCAGGTAGGTCGGCAGAGTGGCGGAAATCACGAAGTAGCCGTCGGAGAGGCCCTGCATGAGAGCGGAAGCACCCAGACGGTTGGCACCGTGATCCGAGAAGTTGGCCTCACCAATGGCGTACAGACCCGGGATCGTCGTCATCAGGTTGTAGTCAACCCAGATACCACCCATCGTGTAGTGTACGGCGG
>CALCUN010000100.1 GCA_937906975.1 uncultured Bacteroidales bacterium | reverse complement strand
TTATCATAGGTTAGCTTTATGTATTTTTTATCTTTTTTGCCTTTTATTTTTTCTGTTAATTCAACATAGAAAAATGTATCCAACTTTCTATCAGTTACAGTCTTTCTATATTTCATATCGTAATCTGTTTTTTTGATAAGTTCTAACTTTGCATCAGGATAGCGTTGTTCCAAATCTTGAAGAATCTTTCTTGGATAACGGTCTTTTTGCATTAGAATTGTTATAGTCATCAACATTCCATCTGGTTTGTAACAAACCTCTGTTTTTATTTCACGATTTTCAAAAGTTGCAACATAGTTTTCTCCATCTTGTTTCCATTCTGGATTTGTTACTCTTGGATATTTCTTTTTGAAAGCTTTTAAAACTTCCTCTGGTGTTACTGCTATGTCTAATGCTTCAAGAGCTTCTATTTCTACGTCTTTAGATTTCTTTTTTCCTGCACTCTTTACATCATCTTCTATTCTGATTTCCAATCCGCTTCCGTCCATTTCTGCTCTTTCAGCCATTTTTCTTTGGCGGTATTCTATCGCTTCAGGATTTAGACGTGAGATATAGTCCTTCTTTACAAAGTCTGGATCTGGTGCATTGGTCTTTGTAAGTTTTCCTCTTGGGTCAAAAATCATTTCATACTCAGTTTGACCAATACCTTTCATAGCTATTATCAATCTATAATAGTTATCTCCTGAAAAATCTTCTATGTATTCTGATTTTTTTATGCGGTATCCAGGATAATTATTAAGGAAATAGTTTGCAACCAATGTTGGTAATTCTTGTTCTGCTACGTTGAAAATAGTGAATTGCCAATTTCCTGTTGCAGTCAAAAAGACTCTTCCTATTTGTTCATCAATGCTTATTTCTGCAACGTATTGTCCTGTTTCAAAATACCAACCTTGAAGTTTATAGTCAGAATATGTGTTTTCTAATCCTAATCTTACTTCTTGTGGTATGTCGGAATTACGTAATTTTTGAGCACTAACTCCTAATGAAATAGTCAATAATAATGTTGCTAATATGATTCGTCTCATAAATTATTTGTTTTATTTTTTTAAATCTCTGTTCTAATAATTGTATCCTTACGATTTGGACTTGTTGATACTAAAACAATTGGCAATCCTGTTTTTTCTTCCAATTTGCTTATGTATTGCTTCATATTTTCTGGCAAGTTTTCATATTGGTCTATGCCTTCCACACTTTGTTGCCAACCTTTGTAAGATGAATACACAGGTTCCATTTCTTGTTCCATATCAAATGGAAGTTCCATTGTATGCTCGCCATCTATTATGTATTCTTCACATAATTTTATTGTTTCAAATTCGTTCATCACATCTATCTTCATAAGCATTAGATGTGTAACGCCGTTTAACATACAAGCATATTTCAAAGCAGGTACATCAAACCAACCGCAACGTCTTGGACGGCCTGTTGTAGAACCAAATTCTCTTCCTTTTTGTCTTAGTTCTTCTCCGTCTGCATCAAACAATTCTGTTGGGAATGGGCCACTTCCAACTCTTGTGCAGTATGCCTTACAAATTCCAAACACATTGCCTATTCTCGATGGTGCAATTCCAAGTCCCGAACAAACACCTGCTGTAATGGTGTTGGAAGATGTAACGAAAGGATATGATCCAAAATCAATATCAAGCATAGAGCCTTGAGCACCTTCGGCTAAGATTTTCTTTCCTTCGTCTAAGGCTTGATTGATGTAGTATTCGCTATTGATAATGTTAAATCTCTTTAAGTTTTCAAGAGAAGCCATCCATTTTTCTTCATACTCTGCAAGGGTTTGATTTTCTATTTTGAATGTGTTTTCATCAAATCCCAATGATTTTATTGTTCTTAAATGGCTTTGTTTAGTTTTTTCGTAGTTAGCAGCAAAGTTTTTAGACAATACATCTCCTACTCTAAGTCCTGTACGTGCTACTTTGTCTGTGTAAGCAGGTCCTATACCTTTTAGAGTAGAGCCTATTTTTCTTTCTCCCTTAGAAGCCTCATTTGCTGCATCTAAAAGACGATGGCTTGGCAATATTAAATGTGCTTTTTTAGAAATATATAGATTTTGTGTTGGTTGAAAACCTATGTTTTCCAAAGTTGCTATTTCTTTTTCAAAAATCAACGGTTCTATAAGCACACCATTGCCTATTATATTTATTTTTTCTTTATGACAAATTCCAGAAGGAATTATGTGTAACACGTGTTTCAAACCGTCAAATTCAAGGGTATGACCAGCATTTGGCCCTCCTTGAAATCTTGCTACTATATCATATTTAGGCGTTAAAACATCTACTACTTTTCCCTTTCCTTCATCTCCCCATTGTAAACCGAGAAGCACGTCTATCTTACTCATCTTGATATATATTTTTTAATATGACAAATCAAATGCAAATGTACGCAAAAAAACTTGATTATACTACAATTTAATCGTTTTTTATATAATCTTATTGAATATGATATTCAACAAGTGCCTTTAATGGTGCTTTTATAACGTTATTTATCACCATGTCGTATTTGCTTGCAACTTCTTTTAACTCCTCTACTGCCAAGCAAGCTATACTTCCAACGACATTTATTACGTATTTATTATATGAGGTGTAATAAGTTATTTGTTCTTTAAAGAAATTATCAAAGGCTTGCATTATTACACCTTTGCAATATGGGTGTGATTTATTCTCTATGGCAAAGCGTGCAAATGAAGCAAGATAATAATTTGGACCCTCTTCTTTGTAGAGTTTATTTAAAAAGTCCGACTCTTCCCCTGGGTGGATTTCCGAAAATAATTTCGCTATTTCCTCTGGCATTCTCCCTCTTAAATAATCTCTAAGAATTAGTTTTCCAATATTTGTTCCCGCTCCCTCATCACAAAGCACATAACCCAATGAAGCAACGTTTTCAGTTATATTCTCACCATCGTAAAGACAAGAATTAGAGCCTGTTCCAAGAATTGCTGCTATTGCTGCATTTCTTCCACATGTTGCTCTGGCGGCTCCAAGCAAATCCCCCTCAACACATATCTTTGCGTATGGAAAATAAGGCTTAAACCACGCTATCACCTCGTCTTGTTTTACCTTTGCCGAACAACCAGAGGCATAAATATATATCTCATAAATACTATTAACATCTGTATTTGGAAGAATTTTCTCTTCAATTTCTTTCTTCATCGTTAAATCTGAGACATTATAAGGGTTCATTCCCCTTGTTGAAAAGGTAGTTTTTATACTTTTTCCTTCAACCAAAGCCCAATCTGTCTTTGTTGAGCCTCCATCTGCTATCAATATCATAAGGTAAATTTTATATTTTTAATATATTTTCAAAACTGCAAATATACAAAATCTATCTCAATAAAATAAGTCTTAGCTTTAGTAAAATATTTCTTAGCAATATTTTTTGTTTTCTTAGCAATATTTTACGATTTCTTAGCATTTTTTTTAGGTTTCAAAAAAAAAGAGATGCAGTTCTTTTGAACCACATCTCTTTTATTTATTTCAAAAACGGAATTAGCAAACTCCTAATTCTATCATTGAATCAGCAACTTTGATAAAGCCTGCGATGTTAGCACCTTTAACATAGTTGATATATCCGTCTTTTTCTGTACCGTATTTTACACAGTTATCGTGGATTGAGTCCATCATGAAGTGTAATCTTTCATCAACTTCAGCACCTGTCCAACCAATATGTCCAGCGTTTTGGCTCATTTCCAATCCAGATACTCCTACTCCACCAGCGTTAGCTGCTTTACCAGGAGCGAAGATAACTTTTGCTTTTTGTAATTCGTGGATAGCGTCAGCTGTACAACCCATATTAGAAACTTCACAAACCAAAGTAACTCCGTTAGCTATCAATTGTTTTGCGTCTTCTCCGTTTAATTCGTTTTGGATAGCACATGGCATAGCGATATCAACTTTTGCTTCCCAAGGTTTTTTACCAGCGATGAATTGAGCTGAAGGGAATTTATCTGCGAATGGTTTAACAACTCCATTGTTAGAAGATCTAAGTTCTAACATGTAAGCTATTTTTTCGTCATTCATTCCTTCTTCGTCTAAGATATATCCATCAGGACCAGAGATACAAACAACTTTTGCTCCTAATTCAGTAGCTTTCATTGCAGCACCCCAAGCAACGTTACCGAAACCAGAAATAGCAACTCTCTTACCAGCTAATTCTAATCCGTGTTTTTGTAACATGTTGTTTACGAAGTAAACTCCACCGAAACCAGTTGCTTCTGGACGAAGGATTGAACCTCCCCAACCAGCACCTTTTCCTGTTAATACTCCTGTGTTTTCACGAGCTAATTTTTTGTACATACCGTATAAGTATCCGATTTCTCTTCCACCTACTCCTATGTCTCCTGCAGGAACGTCTGTGTCAGGTCCGATGTATTTGTAAAGTTCTGTCATGAAAGCTTGGCAGAATCTCATTATTTCGTTATCAGATTTTCCCATTGGATCAAAATCTGAACCTCCTTTACCACCACCCATAGGTAATGTAGTTAAAGAGTTTTTGAAAGTTTGTTCAAATCCTAAGAATTTCAATGTATCCATTGTTACAGCAGGGTGGAAACGTAATCCTCCTTTGTAAGGTCCAATAGCGTTATTGAATTGAACTCTAAATCCTCTGTTTACGTGGATTTCTCCTTTATCATCAACCCATTCAACTTTGAATTGGAATATTCTGTCTGGTTCTACAATTCTTTCGATAATTTTGTGATTATCGTATTTTGGGTTTGCAGCAACATATTCTTCAATAGTTTCTAATACTTCTGTTACTGCTTGCAAGAACAATGGTTGTCCAGGGTTCTTTGCTTCTACGTCAGCTAAAATTTTTTTTACGTCCATAGTTTTTTATTTTTTAAACGTTTGTTTATTGTTATTTTAATATTGTAATATTTCAAAAGCCTTTTGCTTTTCGTTGCAAATTTAGATATTATTCTTTGAATAAAGCAAATATTTCTTGAATTTATTTTTTTATTGCTTAGTTTTAAAATGCAAAATGTGAGCCGTTACTGCTATGGCTATGATGATTAGCAAGATTTTTATAGCAATAATTTTCACAATCATAACCGAAATCAAAATAGTTACCCAAAGCGTAGAAACACTCACTATTTTTATTTTTTTACTTATAGCCTTATGCAGAAGAAAGTCTTTAATATACGTTCCTAAACGCCTATGATTCAAAAGCCAATCATACAAACGTTTGCTACTTCTAAGAAAACACGTTGCGGTTAAAAGCAAAAAAGGAGTAGTTGGCAATACGGGTAAAAACATTCCCATAATGCCTAAACTCAAACTAATAATACCTGCAATAATCAGTAAATATTTCTTCATAATACGAAGTGCAAAATTAGTTTTTTTTTTACTTTTGCAAAAAAGTAATGAATTTATGGTTTTAACTCTAAGGGATTTCATAAAAATATGCGATGTAGAAGCTACCATTGGCAATAAAGATGTTTTAGACACCAACATCTCCTATCTCCTATTTGATTCCAGAAGGTTAAACTTCACAGAAGGCACTATTTTCTTTGCCTTCAAAACCCCAAACAACGATGGACATAAATTCATAAAAGAGCTCTACGAAAAAGGAGTAAGATTTTTCATCTGTCAAGACCTTCCCGATGAAAAAAACTTTAAAGACGCCACATTCTTACAAGTAAAAGACAGCCTAAAAGCCTTACAACAACTCGCAAAATTCGCAAGAGAATCCTTCAATAAAGAAGTAATCGCAATCACAGGCTCAAACGGAAAAACCATTGTAAAAGAATGGATTGTGCAATTAGCCTCTGAGGAAAGAAAAATCTGCTATTCCCCTCGCAGTTACAACTCACAAATAGGAGTAGCCATATCTTTGTGGCAACTAAATAAGGACTTTGACTTAGGACTCTTTGAAGCAGGCATTTCAAAACCAAATGAAATGAATCATCTGCAAGAAATGATACAACCAACCATAGGAATCTTTACCAATATCGGCTCAGCACACCAAGCAAACTTCACCTCATTAGAAGAAAAAATAGAAGAAAAACTAAAACTCTTTACAAACTGCAAAACACTCATTTGCTCCCAAGACGACAATCACCTATTTGAAATAATAAAACAATGGTGTAAAACCCACAACAAAGAACTAATATCATTCAAAACAGCAGAATTAAGCCAAGAATTAAACATAAAATTCAAAGACAAAGCAAGTATAGAAAACGCTTGCTTAGCCTACATCACCGCCTTACACATTGGCATTGAAGAAAACAAACTAAAACAACAAATAAACACACTCTCCAACCTTGAAATGCGACTTCAACTCAAAGAAGGCTTAGGAGAAGGCATAGTAATAAACGATAGCTATTGCTTTGACCTAACATCATTAGAAGCAGCATTAGACTACCTTAACCAACACAACAAATCACTAACCAAAGTAGCCATTCTCTCCCCTATGGCAGAGAATCAAAACACAGAAACAAGCCTAAAACAAATCAATTCCTTACTTTGCAACAAAGCAGTTGATGAATTTCATGCAATAGGCAACGATTTCCTAAAACACAAAGACCTATTCACAATAAAGAAAACACACTTTTACAATAGCGTTGAAGAATTTATTGAAAGTTTTTCCATAGGAGAATTTTATTCCAAAGCCATTCTAATCAAAGGAGCAAGAACTTTCAATATGGAAAGAATAAGTAATTTACTCGAATCACAATCCCACCAAACCATACTTGAAGTAAACCTTTCGGCATTAAACGATAACGTAAAATATTTCAAGAGCTTACTAAAACCAAGCACCAAAATAATGGCAATGGTCAAAGCCTCAAGCTACGGATGTGGAGCCTACGAATTAGCAAAAGACTTAGAACACTTCTCCCTTGCCGACTATTTCACAGTAGCCTTTGCAGACGAAGCACTACTGCTAAGAAAAAACGGAATCAAAAGCCCAATCGTGGTAGTAACACCCGAAAAAGAAGCATTAGAGAAAATGATAAAATATGATATTGAAGTAGTTGTGCATAATTTCTCAACACTCAATATGATAAAAGACCACAATTTGAAAATACACATAAAGATAGACAGCGGAATGCACCGTTTAGGCTTTGAGAAACACGACATATCACAACTCATTTCCTTTATAAAAGAACACAAAAACCTAAAAATCGCCTCCATTTTCTCACACCTTGCCTGTGCAGACTGCACGGAATTGGACACTTTCACACAAGAACAAATCAATTGCTTTGAACAAATAAGCCAAGAGATAACCTCCGCCTTTGATTACACAATCCTACGACACATTTGCAACTCCGCAGCAAGCGTACGCTTTCCCTCAGCCCACTATGATATGATACGCTTAGGCATAGGCATGTATGGAATAGGTGCAAACCCACAAACACAAAAACATCTCCGCTATGTACACAAACTACAAAGCCGATTGAGCGAAATCCGCACCATAGAAAAAGGCGAAAGCGTTAGTTATATGCGACGATTTATTGCAGAGAAAAAAAGTAAAATCGGAGTAATTCCAATAGGCTATGCAGACGGATTGAACAGACACCTATCCGAAAAAGGCTTTCAAGTTTGGATAAACGGAAAGTTTGCCCCTATCGTAGGGAGCATTTGTATGGATATGTGTATGATAGAGCTAAGCGATATAGAAGCAAAAGTTGGCGATAAAGTTGTAATCTTTGGAGAAGAAAATCCCGTAGAAAATATGGCAAACGCCTTAAATACTATAAGTTATGAGATATTCACATCGGTATCTCAAAGAATAAAGAGGGTTTATTACCACGAATAAGATGAAAAACAAAAAAGAATATTCCAAAAGCATTAGGAATATTCTTTTTTTCTTGGGATTATTTTGCTAATCCTTAGCTTTATTTTTCTAACTCTTAGCTATTCCACAATCAATTTCTTTTTCACACTTCCCTTTGCGGTATTTATCTTCACGACATAAGAACCAGCCGAAAGATTGCTAATGTCTATTTCCTTTTCAAAGTAATTTACGTCTTTTTCTATTAACATTTTCCCAACCATATCAAAGACTTGAATATTATTTATAGTATAATGACTCATTACCTTAAAGTAATTATTCGCAGGATTAGGCATTAGGTAACACATTTTCTCTAATTCCACTTCCGAAAGCGATTGAGTATTTGAAGGAATCATAATAATAGGCACCATATTTATATAAATATTTTGCCAAATAGTATAAGCGGGATCGTCTGCAAATCTCACCCATTCTCCATTGCGTCTTAGATGTTTTTCATCAGTGAAACTACACAAAGGAAAGTTATCCTCAGGACCTAAAGATTTTATATAATCGAAATAATCTTCAACTACATCATACATACAAAAATGATCAGGGCGAAAATCTTCTGAATACCATTGTCCTGTTATCGAATCTTTAAAATTATAAAACAATTGATTCCAAGGAATCATTCCTGCATAAATTGTATCATAATTAAGTCCGCATTCAATCGGTCCTCCGTGAGCAAAAATAGAATCTCTTAAACAAGGACTATAAACATTACATGTGTGATGCATTCTAAAATAACTAGGAGATGCATATTTAGGGACATCAAATGCTATTTTAAAACCATTTAAATTTGTAAGATTTGCATAATCTCTTTCGGGAAAATAATAAGTATTCCAACCATCTCTGTTCCAATTTACAATAGCATCTAAACTTGGTCCTACGTTAAAAGTATTGAATATTGTAGTAGAAATAGTATCAAAGTTATCATCTAAAATACAAATATTTCTATAAGTATCAAGAGCTTCATAACCCACCTTCATCGCAACACCAACAATCACGTAATTATCATAAGGAATAGATGTTTGATCTAAATAATAATCTTGTGAAAATGCTTCTGCATAAATTTGATTATTATAAGAATTTGCTCCAATCACATACCCCTCAATAATAGGAGCAGAAGGATTGCACCATAAATTATAGTATGGAGCATACCAATCCCACTTTTTAAAAGTTTCTGCATATGGCATACAAGCTCCTTGAACACCCGGTATACGTGTTCTATGAGTATCACTTGTAGAAAAACAATTAGAAAAATATGTGGTGTCAAAAATATAAAGTAAATCGTATTGACTTGGATCTGGCGGTGGAATATGATGATATTGTGCTTTAAGGTTTAAGTTTGAAAACAATAATGCAAGTAATAAAATTAAGACTGACTTTTTCATAACTTTAAAGGTATTTAATTAAACAATATTATTTTAAACAATGTATTTTTATGTCTGAATTTGTTTTTAAAGGTATAAAACTATATCTAATAAACACGTGAAGTTTTGATTTTGAAAGGTGAAGTATAGTCAACTGATTATCTGATACGCTTTTGACTGGTTTGTAGAATCTACATTGAGTTAATGTTGGAATAGGAGTTACACTAATTGGGTTTAATGATGAAACTTGAAATTTATCATATATATAACAATGATAGTTATAAAAACAACTATTATTTTTTGTATCGTAAATTAGCATTTGGTTATCATGCATATATCCAGCAACAGTGTAGTCGGAATGATTAGAAACATTTAAATCACTATAACATAAATCAATGTTATCTTCATATCTAATTTTATATCTTATGTAATTATAAGGATAAGATGTAGTGTCGCTCATTTTTAAATGAAAAACAAAATCTTCTTTTTGATTATCAAAAATAGTTTTTTTCAAAACCACTAACTCTTCTTCTTTCTCTAAATATTCACAATCATAAATTGCAAATCCTTGTTGAAGTGTATCAAAAATAGAAACCATAGATGTCATAAGACTATTATTCCCATAAGGAATAACTTCAAAAGCACATGTATATTGATTGATTTGATCAAAACAATTATTGTAAACAATAGCAATATGATCTTTAATTGTATGAGTTGTTTTTACTCCATACGCTTGATGAACGGGATAAGGAAGATTTAATCTTCCTGTACGTTGTTGACGAGTTATTTTATCAAAAGAATAAATGTCAATATATGCTGCATGATTCAAACTATCCCAAACATTTGTGAAACTATAATTTATAGATGTTAGATATATTTGATTATCAGTTTCTGTTATATCTGCAAATTTATTATAATAGCAACTTCCAATAGTATCAGAAGGAATATAAAACATTTCAAAATCATTTGCTAATCCATAAGTTGCTGAATCTCCTTGAAAAAATACATCAAAATAATTGTTTATAGCAGTATCTTCTTTTATAGTGTAAAGCATAAAGAAGTCTAAGTAATATTCAGAAGGATCTTTAAATTCAATAGTTATGTCTTGATTAGGAAGAGGGTGCAATACTTCATAAGGAGGTTTTCCATAGTACATTTTGCCGATTCCTGCAATGGTAGTATTATTTGCAGAGTCTTTGAAAACTTCTATTCGATCTATTGAAAAAATACTATCTTGATAAGCATTGTTTATTAAAGTGTACTTTATACCAGATGAAATAATAGGCGACATGTGTGTAGAAGAATCTGGTATTATTACAGAATCCATAGGTGTTATATTATAATTTTCAAATAATGTTTCTATTTTAATGTATGCGAGAAATGCAACATTTGAACCATTGTTATTTACACTGCCACAGAAATACAAAGTATCTCCTTCAATAGCAAAGTCTTTGACATTAAAGTAGTTACTTAAAGTTGCGCTTTTAGCAGTTTCTGTATTACCATTTTCTGTTAAAGTGAAAATACCTCTTCCACTTGCATTTTGAGATAAAATTACATGTCTATCTTTGTTCCAATATAAAACTTTTTGTGTGTATGGAGACAATCTGTCTGCTCCTGCTGATACACTTGAAGTACGCGTAACATCTATACTATCAATAAAGACTTGCGAACTCGCAATTCCAAACATTAGAATGGAGATTGCAAAAAATAAGATTTTTTTCATAACTTTAAAGGTATTTAATTATGCCGACAAAGATATATATAAAAAAAGAATATTCCAATTTTATTGAAAAGAAATTCAATCTCTTTGTTTTAAAAATTTATTTCGGTGCTTTGTTTTTGGGAAGGTTTGGAATAAAATTAAAAACAAAAAAGAATATTCCAAAAGTCTTAGGAATATTCTTTTTTTTCTTTGCTTTAAAAAATTATTTCTTTGAAAAAATTATTTTTTTCTTAGGATTTTTTTTACTTCTTCCAGAAGGAAGGCATAAACAATACAATCACTGTTGCGATTTCTAAACGACCAAGATACATTGCAAGGGATAGAACAAGTTTTGCTGCATCGGGAAAGTGTGCAAAGCAACCAAATCCACCGCTTTCTCTAAGTCCCGGTCCCATATTAAAGACACAACTAATCCCTGCTCCTATTGCCTCTTCTATTCCTATGCCCATGCAAACTAAGGTAAAGGCTACTATTATCAATAGCAAGATAAACATCAAGAATATTGCCATTACGTTGTTTATTACGCTTTCTTGCACTATTCTTCCGTCCATTTTCATTGGTATAAAGGCGTTTGAGTGTACTCCTCTTTTGATTACACTTCTTGCATTCTTAAATAGCAAAAGCACTCTGACGAGTTTCAATCCTCCTGTGGTACTTCCGCTCATTGCTCCTGAGAACATAAGCATCAAAAGCACCCATATTGCAGGTATTGTCCAGCTTGTGTAATCGGTGGAAACGAATCCTGTGCTTGTAATAAAGCTTACGGTTTGGAATAGGGCGTTTCTAAAAGTCAATTCTATGCCAGCAGAGGTGTTATAGGTAAAAATGAATATCGCAATGCAAGCAAATAAAATTCCAAAGACGTAGGCTCTTAACTCATCACTTCTTTTGAGCATTGAGAGCTGTCCTTTGAAAAATCTATATATAAGAAGGAAGTTCATTCCCGCAGGTATCATAAAGAGAATTATCATATACTGAATCAAAGGCGAAAAGCCAGAAACGGAAGTGTTCTTTGTGGAGAATCCTCCCGAAGCAAGGGTTGAGAAGGCGTGGCAAATGGCATCGAAAAACTCCATTCCGCAAAGCCAATACACCAAACAACAAACCGCTGTCAATATGGCGTAAATTCCACATATTATTTTACCTGTTGTTGCTATGTGAGGAGAGATTTTTGTCTTGCTTGGGCCTGCACTTTCTGCTGAGAACAAAGCCATTCCTCCACCCCCGATGAATGGAACGAAAGAAACGACAATCACAACTATACCCACACCACCAATCCAGTGCGTCATGCTACGCCAAAACAATATTCCTTTTGGCAAACTCTCCACATCGCTAAGAATTGTTGCGCCTGTGGTTGTAAGTCCCGAAGTAGTTTCAAACACCGCATCGGCAATATTTGGAATATATCCGCCAATCAGATATGGCAATGCACCAAAAAATCCTATCAAAAGCCAAATCAATGCGACAATTGAAATACCTAATCGTTTGTCTATGCTTAATTGTTTATCAACTCTTTTAATCCTACAAAGCAAACCCACAGCCAATGTTATCAAAGACGAAATCAATAGTGCAAACCAATCTCCCTCTTTGTAATAAAAGGAAGGTATCAAGCTCAATGACATAAAGCATGCTTCCAATATTAACAAAAGCCCTATAACTCTTACTCCTGTAATAATTTGCTCACTATTCTTTACACTCATACTTCAAACTAATTTCGTCCCCAAACTGTTTTTGAAAACAATGAAAAGAAAGCATATATTTCTAAACGTCCTATCAACATCAAAACTATCAATACGTATTTTGATAACACGTTTAACTCAACGTAAGAAAAGCCTTCTGCTATTGAACCCATGATTGGTCCTAAATTGCTAATGGCTGCTGCGGACAAAGACAAACTTTCCACAAATCCATGACCTGTTAAAGAAAGGAATAAGGCACCTGCAAGAAAGATAAGCAAGAACAAAAAGAAGAATCCAAAAATCAATCTCACCGATTCATCTCTTAAAGCCTTTCCATTGTAGCGAACAGGAATTATTGCTCTTGGGTGGAATATTCTTTTCAAACTTACAGGTATGTATCTAAACAAAACTATTACTCTCACTATCTTTAATCCCGTAGAAGAGGAAGCCGAGCAACCGCCAATAAACATAAGGAAGATAAAAACAATGGTTGGCAACATTCCAAGCGAACTTACCTGCAAGTCAAAGCCTGTGGAAGAAACCATTGACACAACATAAAACAATGAAGTTCTAATTGAGCAAAACAAGTCTAAGTCTTTATTGAAAAAGAAATAAAAAAAGAAAATTAAAGCAAAGACAATAATTATTAAACCATAGAATCTTAACTGCTCATCTTTTAAAACTCTTTTCCATTTACCCTTAAACGCAAAAAGAAATAAGAAATAACTAATTCCAGAAAGGAACATAAAAATCAGAATCACCCATTGACTATAAGGAGTGTAAGAGCCGATGTTTCCATTCGATACGGAAAAACCTCCTGTTGAGATAGTGGAAAGAGAATGACACAAAGCCTCAAACCAAGTCATATCTCCCCTAAACAAAAGCAAAAAACAAAGCAAGGTAAGTGAAGAATAAATAGAGAATATCTTAAAGACCGTATTTCTAATATGAGGAGAATCCTTTTCTTTCTCTATGGAGTTAAACTCAGCGTTAAAAAGGTTGTTTGCACCATTACGAAGGGTTTTTAAAAATATGATAATAAACACCGCAAATCCCAATCCTCCAAGCCATTGAGTAAAACTCCTATAAAGCAATAAGCCTTTTGGCATTAGAGATACGTCTTTTATTATGCTTGCTCCCGTAGTTGTAAATCCAGAATAAGACTCAAACAAAGCATTTGTAAAAGAAAATCCATGAATTATATAAGGTACTGCACCAAAGATTGGCATCATAATCCAAAGTAAGCCTATTAAAAGTCTGCCATCTTTCTTTGAGATGAGAGCTGTGTAGTTTCTATTTCTATAAGCAAGAAGAAATCCTATGGAAAAGGTAAATAGAAATGAAAAGAGAAAAGGCAGATAATTATCCTTAAAGAAATAAGAACACAATCCCGAAAAAAAGAATATTACGGAAAAGAATAAAAGGTTCATTCCGAAAATATAGGAAAATATCTTCTTATTTAGATTTCTTGATAAGGGCATAGCGATTTAAAATCAATTGAAAAGTTTCATCAACTTATTAGCTGCCTCCGGTACAGTAAAGGCTACGACCTTATCTCCTGGCTGAATTTGTACATTTCCTCTTGCAATATAAGCCACATTGTTTCTAATCACACCGCCAATGTTTACACCCTTTGGCAAATCCAAATACATAATTTGTTTTTTCGTAATTGGCGCTCCTTCTTTTACCAACACCTCCACTACTTCTGCGTCAATGCCCGATAGCCACTTGCTTGAAGTAACATTAGCGTCAAGAGTAAATCTCGCAATGTAAGAGGCTGTGATTAGTTTCTTATTTATGATTGTATCAATACCGATTTCTTGCGATACATCTATGTAGCTCACATTCTCAACCAAAGCAATAGTCTTTTTTACTCCATGTTTGTGAGCGTGAAGACAAGAAAGAATATTAGTTTCCGAAGAATCTGTTAAAGCAATAAAAGCATCTGTTTCTTGCAAACCCTCGTCCATTAAAAGAGATATATCATTTCCGTTTCCGTTTATAATCATTGTATTGTTCAAATCATCAACCAATTGAAAGCAACGCTCTTTATTCATTTCAATTAGTTTCAAATCCATATCGTTTTGAAGGTTTATGGCTGCTCTTTTGCCTATTCGTCCTCCTCCAAGAATGATTGCGTTTTTGATTTGATAATCTCTCTTACCTCCAAGCTCCTTTATCTTTTCTATACTCTCAGGCTTTGCAATCAAATACACCAAATCATCTTTCATATACATATCCTTACCAGCAGGAATGATAGTCTTACCCTTACGGATTATGCAAATAGCTCTTGCCTCTAAGTCGGGATAAAGCTGTCCCATTTCCGCCATAGTCTTATTCAAAAGAAGAGCGTTCTTATCCAAACGCATCATATAGACAAGCAAAAGCCCATTACTAAAATCAAATATCTCGGTTGCAGTATTTCGTGTAAGAAGGTTGGTAATCTCCTTTGCAGCAATTCTTTCAGGACACACCATTTCATCAACTCCCAATCCCTTAAACATATTCTTGTTTTCCTCGTTCAAATACTCCAAGGTGCTAACCCTTGCTATACAACGCTTAGCTCCAAGTCGCTTTCCAAGAATGCAAGTCATTAGATTGATACTCTCTTCGTGCAAAACCGAAATCAAAAGATCGCAAGAAGAAACCCCTGCCTCTTTAAGAGTTTCAATAGAGGTAGAATTGCCAGCAATAGTCAAAAGGTCCGAATCGGCTTGTAGCATATTAAGCAATTCCGAGTGAGGATCAACCACAGTTATGTTGTGTTTAATCTTAGAAAGTGAACGAGCAAGGTGAAAACCTACTTCTCCATCGCCTGCAATTATAATATCCATTTTCTTTTTCTATAAAATTATAAATTACATTTCACCACCGCCACCACCTTCTGCAGGAGCTTGATGATTTTCTAATTCTAATTTACCAAATTTTAATGTTATACTAAATGAAATAAAACGACTATCATATTTTTCTGTTGAATAAGTATGTAAATATGGTGCAAAGTTGCTATTTTCTGACTTATTCCAATTAAAAGGGTCTTGAACTCTCAAAGACAAACTCAATCGTTTATCAAAAAAGTTTGCAGTTGCTCCTAAATCTAAATTATAATAATATTCCGATTTTGAGAAAATGCTTTTTGTAGGTGTAGAAGCATGAGCTCCAATAAAGACTTGGAATTGTTCTGAAAATCTTGACCAAAGTCTTACATTACCTCTCAAACTTGTGTTTTCTTGTTCGTAATGATTTCCATCAATATAATCCATTGCATACATATCATGAGAAAGGGTAGTATAGATATTAAGATTTGTAAATGCACCTAAACGCAAATTTCCCATTAACATAAGGCTTTGAGAGCTGGAAGAGCCAAGGTTATACGGCATTGAGAAACTTATATATCTATCTAAATACTCATCATAAACCATATCCGTAACCGAATTAATAGAATTGTTGCTCCAAGAGGAACTAAAACTTGCAGAAACATAACCTGCTTGTTTAAAGAACTTACTCCAACGCAATCCCATTCTGTGAGTATAGGCGTTTTCAAGATTTCTATTTCCCACACTATAACTTTCCTCCTCATAGTCGCGGAAAGTACTCAAATTATTAGTAGAAGGTGTTGAAGAAGAAAAACTATAAGAGGCTGAAATATCGTGCATAGATTTTGTTCTATAAGAAAGTCTAATGTTTGGTCGAAGAGTGAAAAACATCATTGTAGTATCATCTGCAAAATAAGTATTCTCAGCAATGAAATCTCTATATTCCAAATCTGTATTCAAGCCCACAGAAAAAGTAAAGTCTCCTAATTTTTGTCTCCAATCCAAAAAAGCAGTCATATCATAGTTATTACTATGCTTGTTGTGAGAACGCAACGAATCCACCAAAGAATAAACCTCGCTTACGCTATCAAAAGCCATAACGTCTTTGATATTATAATCATTATCCAGACTCAATCCCATTCCACAGCCCAATTCTCCACCATTTTCAAAAGGACGAGAATACCTTCCGTCTAAAGAAAATCTATAAGCTCCGGAAGAAGATTCATACTCTTTGTTTAAGTTTCCAAAAAGCGGATTTTGCTCTGAATACACTCTAATAGCCCTATCCAATCCTTTACCAGGATCAAAATTTCCGTCCAAAGACAAATTCATTCTATGTCCTTTATCATCAAACCTCTTATCATAGTTAGCACTCAAATAACCCCAAGCACCGTAAGTTTTATTTTGACCCTCTTCTCTGTAATAAGTATTAATTATTTCCCCCTCTTTATAATCCGAACGCTCTCTTTGTGAAACCACATTTGAATTAAAATAATTAGGACCTAAGCCCGACCATAAACCAAACGAACTTGTAGAGTCTATTTCATAATCCACATTAAATGAAAGCCAACCTCCAAAGTTTTTTGAATCGTCGTCGCTATGAGTTACCTCGTGATAAAGAGTATCCTTTCCACCCTCACTATTATCAATGAAAGCAGTAGCATAACTATCGTTTATAGAATGATAGTTTCTTATGTTAAAACTTGAATAAAAGCCTATATTAAGTTTTTCATTCGCCCAAACGTAAGAAAGATGTGGACTTATGTTACCAAGTGTGTTTATTCCACTACCAAAACTTATGAAATGGTTTTTCTTAATCTTAGCATTTGTTACAATATTTATCACACCACAACCTGATGTATTGGCATATTTCGCAGGAGGATTAGTCATTACTTCAATCTTTTGCAAGGCATTGGCTGGCAAGTTTTCCAAAAATGTTTTCAAACCGTCTTCTTTTATCTTTGAAGGCTTGTCATTGAGCCATATCTCTACGCAACTAACTCCTTGCAAAGTGATATTTCCCTCTGCATCTACTTGTACGCCCGGTGCATTTTGAAGAGCATCGGTTGTCGTACCGGTTTGAATACTTGGGTCGTCCTCTACGCTATACACAGTCTTATCCCCGTCCATAGAATACAAAGGACGCTGTGCCACAATCTCAACTCCGTCAAGGATTTCAACCGATTTTTCAAGCAAAATAGTGCCTAAATCTAATTTATCTTTGTATGTGATTAGTTTTTCAAAAGGTTTATATCCTATGTAAGAGATTCTCAAAATATAATCCCCGTCTTTTACTCCTCGAATAACGAATGCACCTTTTTCATTAGAGATTGCACCCTTTACAAAAGTACTATCCGATGTTTTTAACAAGCCTACATTGGCAAAAAGAATGTTTTCTTTTGTTTCTTTATCTTTTAATTCTCCTTTTATTTGAGCTTGTAATACACTCACACACAAACACAAAGCTAAAACTAATATCTTTTTCATCTATGGTTATTTTTTATTTTTTACAATCTACAAATTTACAAAATTTTACTATATTTGCAAAGAATAATACATAATTTTATGAAAAGAGTTTATTTTTTACTGCTTACTTGTGTTAATTTCTTGGTTTCATGTAGTTTTGAAACAAAAACTAACGTAAACAATGAGATTGCAAATGAGAATTTAGAAATCCCAAAATCAAAGGTAGGGACCACAGAAATCGTGCTTAAAAGAATGGGTTACACAGTTTCTTACAATACAGATAACTTTCTACCAAATTGGGTCGCTTGGGAATTATACAGAGAAAAGATGGCAGAAGAGGCAAGCCGTCATAGTAAATTCTTACCCGATCCTGATTTAGAAAAAGACAAGGCTGTAACAACATACGAATACACCCACAGCGGTTGGAACAGAGGACACATGTGCCCTGCGGCAGATAACAAATGGGACGCACAAGCCATGAAAGAGAGCTTCTACATGACAAACGTATGTCCGCAAAACGAAAACCTAAACAAAGGCGATTGGAACGATTTAGAGGAGGCTTGTAGAGAGTGGGCAATGAAAGAAAGCATTTATATCGTTTGTGGCCCTATTCTTTACGACAACCCCGTTTATGGACACATAGGAAAGGAATTTCAAATCCGTGTTCCAGAAGCATTCTTTAAAGTCGTTTTAAAAGGCGTTGAAACCGACAACCCTCAAGCCATTGGTTTTGTCTTCAAAAACGAAAAAGGTAATAACAAACTATACAAATACGTCAACAGCATCGACCAAGTAGAACGTATCACAGGCATTGACTTCTTCTATAACCTACCAGATGAAATAGAAACAAAGGTTGAAGCCAACTGCGACCCAAATCAATGGACAATCATCAACAAATAGCAATTTATCCCTAAGAGAAAAAAAATAAAATCAAAGAAAACAAAAAATAAATCAAAGAAAATGAAAATTTTTTCTTTGATTTATTTTTTTATTCCTTAGCTTTTTTCTCTCTATCAAAAAGAGGGTGTCAATTTCACTTACAGAGGGGTATCAATTTCACTTACAGAGGGGGGTCAATTTAAATTGAGTACATGAATAATATTATAAATAATAACAAAAAAAATAATATGTTTATAAAAGAGAGATTTTTTTAATTTTTTTAGTTTTTCAAATGAGTTTTTGCTCCGAGGAAAATTTTGCAGTGCCGAGAAATTTAAACAATTTCCGAAACACAAAAAATCAAAACTTGATTTACTTAATTTTTTGTTGTTAAAGAAAAAATTTATACCTTTGTGAGCAGAATATTAAAACAAAGAAACAGAAAGAAAGTAAAGAAAATATAAAATTTAAAGACAGTTAAAAAGCGTTTTTGCTTATACTTGGTTTTCTGAAATCTCGACAATTTCAAACAAAACTAACTAACTGATAAGCGGAAAACGCTCACGAGTATATCGTGGGCTTTTCTTATTTAGTTAGTTAGGTAGTCGAGAACCTCAGAAAACAATAAGACAAAGTTCACGATTTTTTTATGTCTATAAGTCAAGAGAAAAGAATCAGTTAGATAATATTTTAAATATATAATATAGGTATGCTTATGGATTTTAAGGAAATAACGCAGGATAATACTAAACTTCGCCCTTATCAAGTGGATATGAAACAAAATGTATTCAATGAGTGGCAAAAAGGCAACAAATCTGTAATGATGCAAATGCCAACAGGCACAGGGAAAACAATGCTTTTTGTTTCTATTATCAAGGATTTATGGGATAATTCTTATAACAAGAGAAATATGAAGCGTTTTTTAGTTCTTGTTCATAGAAAAGAACTTGTTGAACAAA
>CALCUN010000099.1 GCA_937906975.1 uncultured Bacteroidales bacterium | reverse complement strand
TATTAGGAATAGTAACAGAAGTTAAACTAGTGCAATTATAGAACGTACTATTTCCAATAGAAGTAACGCTATTACCAATAGTAACAGAAGTTAAACTACTGCAATTATAGAACGCAGAATTTCCAATTTCGGTAACACTATTACCAATATTAACAGAAGTTAAACTACTGCACCAACTGAACGCAGCATATCCAATAGAAGTAACGCTATTAGGAATAGTAACAGAAGTTAAATTATAGCAATCAGCAAACGCATAATCGCCAATAGAAGTAACACTATTACCAATAGTAACAGAAGTTAAATCATAGCAATTAGAAAACGCACCCAATTCAATCGCAGTAACGCTGTTAGGAATAGTAACAGAAGTTAAACTAGTGCACCAATGGAACGCATTCTCTCCTATAGAAGTAACACTATTACCAATAGTAACAGATGTTAAACTATCGCAATCAAGGAACGCATAATTTCCAATAGAAGTAACGCTATTAGGAATAGTAACAGAAGTTAAATTATCGCGATTATTAGCAAAAAAATCAGGTATTATTTGTACGCTATCACCAATATTTATTGTTGTAATAGGACAATTACGGAAAGGACTATAATCATTATGAGTATAATCATAACTACAATTTATAGCATTAAAGTTTAAAGTTGTTAAACTACTGCAAGAATAAAACGCAGAACCTCCAATAGAAGTAACGCTATTAGGAATAGTAACAGAAGTTAAACTACTGCAATCCCAGAACGCAAGATATCCAATAGAAGTAACACTATTAGGAATATTAACAGAAGTTAAACTACTGCAATTATAGAACGCATTATTTCCAATAGAAGTAACACTATAAGTTATTCCTTGATAAGTTACTGTTGTAGGAATATTTGCTGTTATAATTGATGAATTAGCATCATAAACCTCTACTTGATTTGTTGAAGTGACATTATATTGCAACGAATCAAGCCAAAACGTTTGTGCGAAAAGTACGTTTGCACAAAGTAGGGTGCAAATTAAAAGTAATAATCTTTTCATTTCTTTTTGTTTTTATGTTTCTAATTATTTTTTTATCAATAAAATTTCAGCCCACAAAGTTAAGACAAATTTTTTATAAGCAAAAAAAAACCGCAGAGTTAATCTGCGGTTTTTGATTGTAAGGTTTTAGTCTTACTTCTCGCCTTTGCTTTTCTCTTCTTTTTTTTGTCGCTCTTCAAGAAGGGCGTTCATTTGCGCAATTTCCGTAGAGTCAGCAGCGGCTTCCCTAATGATGTTTTTAATGCTAGTATCAACATAATTAAACTTAGCATTTTTGATTTGATAGGTCAGCCAAGGCGAAGGGCGAAAAGCGATATGCAGTCCTTTAATCGTGTCTGCCTTTACAAGGTCGGCACTTTCTTGCGACTTTGCCCTAAGATTAGGAGTGAAAGTCCCTAAAAGACCAAGCCTAACACTTGCACCACGCAAAAGATGATAGCTCATCTCCACTTGCAACTGCTGTAAAACGCCCATTACATCGGCTTTGCTCATTGTGGAAGCACCTGCAATTTGTTCTGCAATGTAGTCTAAATTCACTGATTGTTCTCTTACGATTCTTGCGATAAACTTTTCGCCTGGGTTTGGTCCGAAAACGATGTTTTTCTTTACTTTAACGAATTGAATTGCCATGATTTTAAAAATTTAAGGTTGGTAATAAACTTTTTATTAAAGTACGAAAATAAAACAAAACAAGACTTAAAGAAGTTCACATCGAAGAAAGAAAAAATTATCTCGGAGCAAAAGAAATTATCCTCCGATGAAAAAAAATTATCCTCCGAGGATAAAACTTTACCAACGGAGGATAAAAATCTGAAACAAAGTCTTTGAAAAAAAATCCTAAGAAAAAATCAAAAAAAAGTAAAGAAAATAAAAATTTAAAGATGTATAAAAAGCATTTTTGCTTGTTTGTTATTTTTGCATAGAGGCTTACAGGTTTTAGAAGCGCTTGGCTGAGATGTAAAACTCGCATTTTTTCTTTCTTTTAATCAAAGGAGGGTGTCAATTTCACTGACAGAGGGGTATCAATTTAAACGACAGAGGGGGGTCAATTTAAATTGAGGACATGAATAATAATATAAATAATATTAAGAAAATAATATATTTATAAAAGAGAGATTTTTTCTTTTTTTTTAACATGAAAACATTTTTGATTTTACATGTCAAATATGCCTATTTATCAGGCGCAAAATTTTTCCTTAGCTTTTTCAGAATTTTCCTTAGGATTTTTAGAATTTTCCTTAGGATTTTTCAGATTTTTCTTTGGTATACTACTCCCCGTTTTTAGACAGGTTTTGTGATTAAATTTAATTTGTTTTGTGCTTGAAATCTACAATTTTAATTTCATTATAACAAAATATTTATTCTATTTAAGCAACTAAGCCATATTTCATTGCTGGTAAAAGTACATCAAGATATGAATGAGGACGTTGATAATTGTAATATTTGATATAGTTTTCTAAATCTGTTCTTAATTCTTCTGCTGTATCTGATGGATTTAGATAGACATATTCTTGTTTGATTGTTCTCCAAAATCTTTCAATCCAAATGTTATCTTTACATCTTCTTTTTTCCGTCCATACTTATAAGAATGTTGTTTGTATTTAGAAGTTCTTCCCATGCTTTTGTAGTATATTGACTGCCTTGGTCTGAGTTTATTATTTTCGGTGCTCCGTAGAGTTTTATGCAGTCTTGTACAAGATTATAGCAATTTGTTGCAGATAGTGTGTTGCTTAATTTCTAGCCAACAATCTTTCATTGGAATGTAGGAAATATCTGTACTCCATACTTGATTTGGGTATGTGATTTCTATATCACGAAGAAGGTATGGGTGAATGTATTTAGGACATCCTCCGTATGATAAACTTCTTTGCGGATATATTGCAAAAATGCCCATTTTACGAAGTAAGCGTTCGTTATTACAACTTATTTTTTTAACAAATCGTTTTTGTCTAAATTATGGGGAGTATTATAGTGTTTTTGATCTAAATCACTATTCGTGTAAAATATTTTTGTATCTTTGTAAGGTAATCTTTGTAATAAAAATAGGAGTTGAAAATGAAAAGATTGAAATATTTAAACTTGTTTAGTAGTCTAATTGTGTTGTTATTGATTTATTTTAATACAAATGCACAAGATGTAAAAACAAAAACAGATAGTTTATCTATTTCTTTGCAAAAAGCAAATGAGAGAATAGAGGATTTATCAGAAGAAATAAAGTTTCTTTCTGAAATGTTAGATAAACAAACAGGACTTATAGGTCAAGAGCAAAGTGCAGTAAGTAATTCTATGAGTTCTTTGAATATATTATTTGTTGCTTTTTCAGTGATAATTGCGATTATAGCGATTATAGGAGGAAGATACGTAAAGAAAAAGAGTGAACAAATAGAAAAAATAAAAGATTATGTAGATGAAAAGCAAAAAGATGTTATTAAATTAGAGGAAAAAGTAAGTAAAGCAAAAGATAGTGTTTTAGAAATAGATAATAAAATTACAAGTGATATAGATGGATTATATGAAAATTTAAGAAGGTCTGAAACAAAAGTGTTGTTACAAAGATTAGCTGATGTGCCAGAAGATATTAACAATTTGTTTTATTCGCTTACTTCAAGAAAATTATATGAAGAAGATTTTAGACGTTTTTTAGTAGCGTATAGAAATTTAAAAAATAAAAATGAATATGCTAATTATTTTGGAAATTATTTAACGTTATTTTTTCAGCATTTTTGTGGAGAAGCGGTTGCTCAAGCAATAGTTAGAGATGAATTAATAGACAATTTTCAAATACTGCTAAATAATGCATTCGAGCGAGAAGTAGAAGAATCAACAAAATCTTTGATTTTATGTTTAAATAAAAATCAAGGAACATTTAGTAATGAAGAAGTTTTAAAGAAATATTTATCAGCTCTAATACAATCTAAATACAAAGACTATAAAGAGCCTTATAGAATAATATTAGATAATTATTCAAATAAAGAAGAATTGAAAGAAATTTGTAAGAAATTAAATAATAAACCAGAAGTCTTTGAAGATATTTTGAAAGGAAAGTTTGGCGACAATAATAGTTTTGCATTAGAAGCTTAAAAAAATGAAGTAAAGTAAGGTGGAGATGTAAAATAAATAAAAAAGAGTGTAAGTTTTGATTCTTACACTCTTTTTCTTTCAGCGGAAAGTGAGGGATTCTTTCTTACGAAAGCGTCTTCGACGATAACGAACCCTTGGGTTCGAACCCTCAAAAACAAAAAAAGGAAGTCATTTTTAATGACTTCCTTTTCTTTCAGCGGAAAGTGAGGGATTCGAACCCCCGGACCCGTGAAGATCAACGGTTTTCAAGACCGCCGCATTCGACCACTCTGCCAACTTTCCGTCTGCAAAGGTACGGCATTTTTCTTTACTGCCAAATTATTTCGGAATTTTTGTGTTTTCTTTTTTCTTAGTTTTTTGATTTATAGACTGAAAAAAAATATTTAATTCATTTTTTTTGAAATTTTGTAAAATAGGCAAATTTTTACTACCTTTGCAGTTTAAACTGAAAAATAATAAAAAAGATATAGTATGGAAAAGAAGGATTTATTAAAAGAAGTTGTAAAGCATGTAGATATTAAACAAATTGATTCTACACAAATTATTGATGCAATGCGTGATATGAGTTTCTCTTCAA
>CALCUN010000098.1 GCA_937906975.1 uncultured Bacteroidales bacterium | reverse complement strand
ACATCACTAATTTTTATTTCATTAGTTGTAATTTCTTGAGCACCACCAACACTAATAGTTGGTTTTCCTATTCTAGATGCTTGATATTTCACAGTATCTAAAATGTCACTAACATATTTTTCTATTTTCTTAATAGGTTCATCAACTTGGTCTCCACCAAACATTGGTTGTGATGACTCATTAGCAGTTTCATTCACCCTACTAGTAGCTGGTAAATTAGTAGTCGATGTTGGCATACTTATTCCATTTTCACCTCCAGTTGCTTTATTTTTCTTTGCCTTAAACCATTCTTCATTTTCATTTTTTTTATTATATTCACTAACATAATCATCACCTTTCTTACTAGGTTTAATAGAAAGAAATCCAGTAGATTTTTCATGCTCTTTTTGTCCACTTGTTTTTAATAAGTCATCAATTACAGATGATTTTTCTTTATCACTCAAATCAGATGATAAAATATTTTGTATTTCACTATTAATGTCAATATTTTCATCCACATATTTATAACCAGCATAACCTAACCCAGCAACAGTAGCGGCTGGCAATACAGCACCAGCCGTACCAGCAGTAACATCACCAACACTTCCTAACGCTCTTTGTACCAATCCAGGTCTTTTTGGAGCAGTAACCGTTTGAGTTGTTGTTGTACTACCACCACCAGCATATCTTAACCCTTTTAGATTTTCAGGTTTGGGAGTTTGAGCAGCAGCAGATGGTCTTGTGGTGGTCGTAGTTGTTGTTGTGGTTTGTGAACGATTTCTTCTCATTCTAGCCGCTTTATGTCCTCGGAAACCACTCTTAAAACCTTTTACCAAACCCCTACCAACACCAGCAATTGCACCAACACCAACAGCAGCAACAATAGCTTGTAATAACATAATCATTCGTAATAGTATTTCCAGATACGCCAACCTTACCAATTCTAGCTTGCTTACCCTCATAGACTCTCATTTCAATATCAATAGAATCGTTTTCTATCTTTATTTCTGTTGGCATAACTCTGAAAAATAAATAACCATCATCAGTGTAAAGTGAATAAATATCAGTTCCAGTAGGGTCGTAATTTAGATTTTTCTCCAAAAGACCTTTATTATATGGGTCTCCCTTTTGGATTCTTAATCGTTTAGATAAATCTTCCGAAGAATACTTAGTATTTCCTACCCAAGTAATATCTCTAAAAAAGAATTTAGGACCTTCATACACCTCTAAATCAATACAAACTTGTTTAGCAGGCTTTTTTATTCCCCAAAAATTCTTTTTAAATCCGTCAATAATATAAACGCTATCTTTTATAATTCTTGCATCTCTAAATCCTTGGTTGTTGTATTCGTTTATCACCAATTCTTTGTCGGCTTGGAAATCATCATCAACGAATCTAGAAGATTTCCATATTCTCCACCAACGATAAGCCTTAGTGTCTTTCATCTTAGAACGAATTTTCTTTTCGGCAATAACATTATTACCTTTAATATTTATTTGTCCGATACGAATTTTTTCGCCCTTATTGATTTTGAATTTTAAGAATACTTCGTTTCTATTGAAATTTGTATCTCTGATTTCTTCTATTTTTGTGTCAGCAGAAAAGAAACCTTTTTCAATAAAATGTTCTGAGATGATATTTATGCAATTTGATTTTAGATTTTCCGTAACCACATCACCAGCGTAAATCTTCATTATTTCGCTTAGCTTATCTGCTTCGGCACGCTTTACACCCTCAATTTTATATCCAGATAATCTTGGTTTGGTTTTAAGATAATAGGTTAGGAATATAGTTTTTCCTTCAACCTTTGAAACAGAAATTTTAATATCTTCAAATATTCCTTGTTTCCAAAGTTTGTCTATTGCAATGCTTGTTTTGTCGCTTGGCAAGAAAATCTTCTCTCCGACAGATATTCCAGAAAGTAATATTACAGAATTTTTATCTAAATGATCAGCACCTGTGATTTCAATGCCGCCAACTTCATATTCTTTTGGAGAAAGGTAGTTTAGTTCTATTGATTGAGCATTTAAAAGTTGCAGTGGTAAAAAGAATAATGCTAATGTTATAAATCTTATTAATTTCATCTTTTTTTCTTTAACTAAATAAGTAACGATAGAGTTTTAAAATAATTTTATATTACTTTTATTTTTTAAGTTGTTCGCTTGTTTTGCCAAATCGTCTTTCTCTTCCTTGATAAGAAATTATAGCCTCATAAAGACCTTCTTTATTAAAGTCAGGCCAAAGAGTTGGAGTAAAGAAAAGCTCTGCATAAGCTAGTTGCCAAAGCAAGTAATTGCTTAAACGATATTCACCAGATGTTCTAATCAACAAATCAGGATCAGGATAATTAGCAGTAGATAAGTTTTTAGAAATAGTTTCTTGGTCAATTGTCTCCAAATCCAAAGAATTTTCTTTTACCTGCTTAGAAATATTCTTCACCATTTCGGTAATTTCCCAACGCGAGCTATAATTCAAAGCAAGAATAAGAGTCATTCTTGTGTTGTTGCGAGTATTGTAGATAGTATTTTTTAAAGCATTTTGAGTTTCCAAAGCAATCTGAGAAATATCTCCGATATATTCCAATCTGATATTGTTTTTCATCAAAGTTTCTTCTTCTCTTGCAATAGTATCTACCAACATTGCCATCAGTGCATCTATTTCTTCTTTTGGACGATTCCAATTTTCGGTAGAAAAAGTATATAATGTGAGATATTTCACTCCCAATTCTGCACAGCCCTCTGTAACTTCTCTTACGGCATTCACACCATTTTGATGACCAAAGATTCTTTCCTTTTGTCTTTGCTTAGCCCAACGACCGTTTCCATCCATTATGACAGCTATGTGTTTGGGTAAATTTTCTAAGTTAATATTTTCTTTCAAACTCATTTGCTTAATATTTACGTTATCAATACTTTGATAGTAAAATAATCTGCAAAAGTAATGAATATTTTGTAGTTTGCAAAGGATAATGATAAAATTAAACGCTATTTTCTTAGTTTCTTGTGCTTTTTTCGTAACTTTGCCGCCTTATTTTAAGCGAAAAATTTATGAAAAGAACATTATTATTTATTTGTTTGGCTGTTATCACAAGCCTTTCCTTTGCTCAAAATAACGATTTTTCGTTAAGATTTAACACAAGAGCAGATTTCGATTACAACTACTTTGAAGGAGAAAAAAATGACAACTCTGGATTTGCAGGAAAGTTCCTAAACATAATGTTAGATGGAAAAATAAACGACAAATTTGAGTATCATTGGCGTCAAAGACTAAACAGAACAAACTTCACTTCAAACTTCTTTGAAGCAACTGACTGGGCGTATCTTTCATATCGTATAAACGAAAGCCTAACCCTTTCAGTCGGAAAACAAGTTGTTGCAATTGGAGGATTTGAATACGATTACGCTCCGATAGATGTTTACTTCTATTCAGATTTTTGTAACGTTATGCCATCTTGTTACGAATTTGGAACAAGCCTTACTTGGAATAACGCCACACATGACCAATTCTTAACATTCCAAATCAGCAATTCAATCTTCAAACAACAACCTTTTGACGGATTATATGCTTACAACCTATTATGGAATGGTAAAATCACAGATTGGTGGAAGACTTTATATTCAACAAACCTTATAGAATACAACGAAGGCAATTATGTAAATTATATAGCCTTAGGAAACCAATTCTATGTTGATAATTTTGTAATAGATTTAGACTATACAAATAAATACATTGATGGACAAGACAATTTCTTTGCCGATTTCACATTAGCAACTCAAATAAAATATCAATTACCTCAATTAAATATTTTTGCGAAAGTATCGTACGACCAAAACAAATCAGAATACTCACGCATTATTTCTCCAAATTATTGGACAATGACCGTAGCTCCAGGAACTGATTATATGCTTTACGGAGCGGGAGTTGAGTATTTCCCAATCAAAGACAGCAAAGACGTAAGACTTCACGCAGTAATATCTTCTAATAACAGAGAGCCTGCAAGCCTATTCTTAAATGCAGGTGTAACATGGAATATGAAATTAAAATAAAATCAATAAATAAAGACATAGAATGAAGAAATCAACAAAAAAGACGCTTGGAGCGATTCTCTTTTTGCTTATCCTAATAGGAGGATTCCTTGTATTAGGAAGCAAAATGGGTGCAGGAAATATGCTGAAAACGA
>CALCUN010000097.1 GCA_937906975.1 uncultured Bacteroidales bacterium | reverse complement strand
CAGTTGTTTACCCTAACCCTGCTACATCACAAGCCACATTAGAAATCAACGGATTGAATCAAGATGCTAAGATAGTAATTAGCGACTTACAAGGAAGAATCCTAAGCGAAGGCGAAATGAAAGCAAACACAACAACTTACAGATTAGACCTAAGCAATATGGCAAGTGGAGTTTACTACATCAGAATCGTAACTGACAGCGTAATCAGTACACAAAAATTGATAGTTGAATAAACTCAACAAATCAAATAAAGCAAAAGGGCGACTCTTTATAAGAGTTGCCCTTTTTAATTAAAGATACCAATCATTATCTCTAAGAGATAATTCATTTTCTCTAAGAGATAATGGATTATCTTAAAGAAAAAATGGAAGAAAACAAAGAAATCAAAAAAGCGACTCTTGATTTTTGTTATCAAGTAAAAATATGATAATTTTGCAACTTCATTTTGTTTATTTAATACATTAAATATGAAAAGATTATTAGTATTTTTAACGACACTTATCTTCACAATGCAATTATTTTCTCAAAACACAGTAATTGTAGGAGATATGACATCTACTCAAAGCACGCAATATTATCCTGCCTGTCATTTCTATGAAGACTCTTACACGCAAATGCTTTACAAATCTGATGAGTTGCAATCAGGAACTATTACAAGCATTAGTTTTTATTGCACACAAGGGAATTGGAGTAATGGAACGGTTAAGATTTATATGAAAGAAGTTTCAGATAACACTCTAACAACCTACTCTTCTGCTGAGGGCTTTGTAGAAGTCTATACAGGATTGGACCAAAACGCAGTTGGTTGGGTAAATTTTACACTAACAAATCCTTTTAACTATTCGGGAGAAGATAATTTGTTGATATGTTTTATAAGAGATGGTAGCTCATGGTATGGAGGTGCTTTATCCTATAAAATAAGCACAGAACCAAACTCTGTTTTATCTACTTTTAATGATGCTCAATCATATACAATAAACAGCGTGCTTAATCCACAATGGGGTTATAGAGCTGAGCGTCCCGTAATTAAAATAGAATATGGAGAATTAGGAGAGTTTTGTTATCCACCCATGAATGTGCAAATATTAGCTCAAACAATAAGTGAAGACCAAGCATTAGTGAGTTGGACTCCTAACGATGAAACCTCTACAACATTTGCTCTTGCTTACAAAGCTCAAACAGAAGAACAATGGACACTTGTAAGCGATACTATAACTACTAATTCCTATACTTTAACTGAGCTTAATTCATACACAAGATACCAAGTTAAAGTTTGGGCAGTATGTCCTGGAGTTAATAGTTCGGAAGTTGTTAAAGATTTCATGACACTTCCAACCGAGGATAACTTTATTTCAATACCATACGAACAGAATTTTGATAACCTATCTATGGTTTCTCATTGGTATTTCGACAATCCTAATGTAAATAAATGGTATATAGGTTCGGTTGTTAATAACACATTAGAAGACGATGGAGAACTCACCGAAGGAAATGGCTTATACATAAGCAATACTAATGGAACAACAAATTCATATAGTACGCTAACAACCTCTGAAGCTAATGCCTACACTTTAATCAATGTAGAAGAAGGCTCATACTATGGAGTTGCTTTTGATTACAAGTCAGTTGGAGAAAATCCATACGATTATTTAATGGTTTTGTTATCTCCGCTTGATGAAACTCAAACAAATATAGAACTTTATCAATGCTTTTCAACAAACAATCAATGGGAAAGAATAGAGATTCCTTTTCCTAATGATTTGCAAGTAGGTGATTATAAATTAATATTCTCATGGAGAAATGACAATGCAGGTGGAACAAATCCTCCTGCCGCTATTGACAATGTTAATATCTATTCTACTTCTTGTGCAAGCGTAAATGAATTTGCAATAACAATGGAAGATGATAGCGAATCTATATTGATGAATATTACTGCTATAGATTCATTAAATGAAGATGCAGAATATTTAGTAGAATACAGATATGTAGGAGATAGTTTGTGGAATACAATACAAAGTACAAATCCTGTAGAAATAGTTGGTTTATCTTACGCCTCAAATGTGGAGTTTCAAGTAACGGCTATCTGTGGAGAGGGAAATCTCTCTTTTGTTTCCGATTTACAAACTGTATATACACTATGTAGTCCAATAAGCGAAATGCCATATTTGGAGAATTTCTCTTCCTTTACAGCAATTTCCGATAATTTAAGAGGAAATCAAGAAGCACCAAACTGTTGGTTTAATGTTGGAAGTGTGGGAAATTGTCATTGGTCTTGGGCTCCATCTTCTGGAATTAACTCTTCTGCTGCCTTATCTTTCTTGGGCACATCATATACAACTAATTCAACTTTTTCAGAATGGATGATAAGTCCTGTTTTTGAATTAACAGGAAATGAACGCTTGAATTTTCAATACAAAATCACCTCTACATCTGTTAATATGCCTAAAATAGATGTATATGTACTTGATAGCTCAATGAATTATTCCTCAATGGCAGACACATCTAACTTTGTTTTTCTTGCAAGTTTCAATACTGCTAATTCCGTTGTTGATCAATGGAAAATGGCAGAAGTATTTCTTAATTCATATATAGGAAATGTGCGTATAGCTCTTGTAGTTAGAGAAGCCTCTCAATCATTTTATGTAGATAATTTCACAATAAGCTCTCAACCTGCTTGTCCTGATATATATGATTTTGCAGTTAGAGAAGCCTCTCAAGCAGTTTTAGTAACCTATAACACAGCAAATATTACCGAGTCAGGAGTTTTACTTGCCTATTCTCCAATTACTGAAAACACTACCTTTAATCCAGAAACCGCAACAACGATAACTATTGCTGCAAACGAAGAACTACCATTTTTAGTTGGAGGATTAACCACCGAAACAACATACGCCTTTGCAGTTAAGCAAAATTGTGGAGGTAATTGGACAAATCCTATAACTAAAACAATACCTTTTGCATACACTTTACCAATAACAATGGATTTCAACACAACTGCAACTACCCCTACAATGACATTCTCAGGAGAAGTGAACACTTGGGTGATTGGAAGTGCAGAAAACTATTCTCTTGATACGCTTTCGGGAAATGCTTTGTATGTGTCAAAAGACAATGGTGCGAGCGCAACTTATGATAAAAACACTACAGCAGAATCATTTGCCTCTTTCCCAATATCATTTACGCCAGAGGCAGAATTTGAACTTTCATTTGATTGGAAATGCTTGGGAGAAGGAGAGTACGATAACATAAGTGTTTATTTAATTCCTTATGGCGACACTATCAATGAAGCATATAATATAATATCTTACAATGTAAATTCATATTTATCAGGTAGTGCTGATTGGAAAAAGTACACAAAAATTCTATCAAACGAATATTTTGGAGTATATAACTTAGTCTTTAAATGGAAAAACGATCACATGTTAGGAAATCAGCCTGCAGGAGTTATAGATAACATAAAAGTGATTTCTCACGCTTGTGTTTCTGATATAGACTTCACTCTTACATTTACGGAGTCTGAAAACAATTCTACCCCTTCCGTAATAGTAAATATCACAGACGAAGATAACACAGGACTTACTTACACTATCAAATATAAATCTGCAAATTCAACAGAATATACAGAGATAGGGAATTTAATATCAAATAATTTCCCTTACACAATCACAGAAGGAATAGAGCATCAAATGATTTATGATTTTCAAATAGGAGTTGTATGCTCTCAAAGCGAAACTCTATACACTCCTTTGCAAACAATCACAACTCCTTGCCAAAGATTGGAAAGTCCGTGGTTTGAAAATTTTGAGTCAAACCCACTTCTTGCACCTTCTTGTTGGAATAGCTATTCAGGAGCATTAACTCAAAATGGCACAATAGCAACATCTCAACTTTCTTCTACATCTGAGGGTTGGAATATTATAAATGACAGCATAGATTCTCAACGTTCAAATTTTCTTGCATTAAACACCTCTTACAATACCATACATTATTGGGCTATGTCTCCGATAATTGATTTGTCAAATGATACAAACATAAAACAAATAGCCTTTGACTTAGGCGTAAAAGGAGAAAATATATTTCAACAAACAACTTCCGACAATAAATTTGCAGTCTTGGTTTCTCTTGACGGGGGATTGACTTGGGATATTGCTAACGGATTAGTTTTTTCTGACAACGACTCAGATACAAATCATAATTTCTCAAACTTAAACAATCAAATAACAAGATATGCCTATAAATTAGTTGATGCAAACAATCAAGCAATAAGCGGAGAAGTTAGATTTGCCTTCTATGGAGAAACAACAACTTATGATGGTAATTACACAATTTTTGTAGATGATGTTTCGCTTGAACAATGGAGCGAATGCCAAGTGCCTTATGCAATTTCATTTTCTGCAATCACCTCAAACGCAGCAAAAGCTTCCTTTAATACATGGGGTTTAGCAAACTCATGGGAATATGTCATAGCACCAGGAGTAGAAGAAACGGTTATTGATACTCTTACTCCGATATTAGTTTGCTCATCTTCACCAATAGAATTATCGGGCTTAATGCCAACAACAGATTATGTGATAGGAATAAGAAGCGTGTGTGGAAATAGCTATTCTCCTTGGACAATAGGACGATTTACCACAAAAGAAGTAGGAGCATCTATTCCATATTCAACTTCTTTTGAAGATTTAGAAGATGCAAACACATGGCATATAACAAATAATGAAACAAATAATGTTTGGAACATAGGCTCAGCAACATCAGTCTCTACAGGCTCAGCCGCATACATATCAATAGATAATGGATTGACCTATTCTGCACAATCAGGCTCAAACATAACTTATTCTTATATGTGGAAAGATTTCTCATTTGGCGAAACAGATGAGCTTTTTGAACTTTCATTTGATTGGAAAATAAGAGGAAGAAAAGTAGATGATGAGGTGAAAAACGGTTTAGCAGTTTACTTAACAACTTATGACACTCCACCAACGGATTCCTTCCCATTAGAAGAAGAAAGACTAACCTTGCTTTATGCTTCTGACAGCTGGCAAAATGAAAAAGTGTTTTTAGATAATATAAGAGGCGATAAACGTTTGGTATTTCTTACATGGGGCTACACCAATAGCGAAGATACAATAGTGCCTGCGGCGATAGACAATGTTTCTTTATACACCACTACTTGTACTCCGCCAACAAGCGTTCCAGAGGTGGCAGAAATAATAGGAAATAACGCAATAATAATGTGGGAAGATGCAGATACAACTCACAATCAATGGAATGTGTATTACAAACCATTGGGAGCAAACACCTATAATTCAACATCTGTAACTGCCGCTTCGGTAGAATTAAACAATCTTTTTCCTACAACTACCTATGTTTTGTATGTAACTTCTGATTGTGGAGAAACAGAATCGGCTTATTCGGAAAAAATAACATTCCGCACAGAATGTCCATTAATACAACTGCCATACGAAGAATTTTTTGATGAAAATGTTGCAATAAATACATGTTGGACAAATGCAAAAGGACTATTATCTGAAAATGTTACTTTTGTAGATAATCAACAATATTGGTTTCAATCAACAGATAGCGTTGGCGACAACTCTACTCCTAAGATGAAAATTAATATTTACGGGACAGATGTTAGACAACATTGGTTAATCACTCCACAAATTGACTTAGGAAATGGAGCAGAAACCAATATATTATCATTAGATGTAGCTTTGAAAGCCTATTCCTCTTCGGAAGATGGTCCACAGTCAGCACCAGATGATGTGTTTGCGATAGTGGTTTCAATAGATGGAGGTTTGACTTGGTCAAGCGAATACGCATTGATATATACAGATGCGGACGAAGATGTAGAACATAATTTCTCAGATTTTACCGACACTTCCTTTACAAGAATTACCTATTTGCTACAAGATTCTTATGGAAATCCATTATCGGGCTTAGTAAAAATAGGTTTTTATGGAGAAAGCACGGTTTATAATGGCGATAATAATTTGTATATTGATAATTTATATGTAGGACCTGTGATAGAGCAAATTATTCCTTGCGATGCACCAGAGGAATTGACTGCAACAAATATCACATCTACAACAGCAGAAATTAGTTGGTTAGGTTCGGCAGATAGTTATGAATTAAAACTAAATGCAGGTGAGGTGGAAACAATTTCTTCTACAAGTAAAGTTTTAACAGACCTTACTCCATCAACTCAATATATGGTAGAGGTGAGGGCAATATGTGAAAACGAACAATCGGCGTGGGTGGCAATAAGTTTCTTAACGCTTTCCGAACAAGATGACAACATTGTAGAGGGAGAGGTCAATACTTTGTCTGCAACAGAGATAGCAAACACATCTGCAACCTTAATGGGAGAGTTGGTAAGTGCAGGAAATGCTGAAAACTTTACAGTAGGATTTGCCTTAGCAACTGTTTCAAACTTCACATTAGAAGACCAAGGAGTGCAAAACATCACAGCAACACTTGAAAACAACACATTCTCTCAATCGGTAACAGGCTTAGAGGAAGGAGAGACTTATTTCTATCGTGCATACATAACAAATCAAGTTGCAACTTCCTATGGAGAGGTTGAATCCTTTACTCTTTTGGGCTTAAACAATGCAAGAGCAAATCAGTTGCAAGTAAGTTTGTATCCAAATCCTACAAGTGAGCACGCAATTTTAAGAGTAGAGGGATTGGAAACAGAGGCTAAAATAATAATTAGCGATTTGCAAGCAAGAATACTAAGCAAGGGAGTAATGAAAGCAAATGCGAGTGAATATTTAATCGATGTTAGCAAAATGGCAAGCGGAGTTTATTACATTAGAATCGTAACAGATTCTGCAATTAGTACACAAAAATTGATTGTCGAATAACATCAAAAATTTTCTCTTAGCTTTAGAAAATTTTTTCAAAGAAAAAAAATAATATTTCTTAGGAATAATTTTCTAAAGCTAAGAGATTTTTTTACAATATTGTGCTAAGGATTTTGTGAGACTTTATTTGCTGATTATTAGTTATATGAATGCTGTAAAAAATTATTAAAGCCTCTAAGATTATGTTTCGTTCAATTTTGTTTTTGCATATTTTGCTTGTTGTATTCTCTTTTTGAGAGATAAATCTATGCAAGACAAAAGAGGTTTCTTTATTGAAGTTTTGCGTTTCTGCTTTGTCGGTGAATTTTCCTGCTATTGGGTCAAAATATTTCTCTTCTTCACTGTAGTTATCCATAGGTGCTAAGCCTAAATGTTCAGCAAATTGAATCATAAAGTAAAGATGAAATTCTGCAAGGTCTTCGTCTTGTGAATTTTTTAAAAGGTGTATTTGGCTAAATAGGTAGTCGAATAATTCTTTGTTTGGATTTGCCTCTTTGAGTGAAAGGTGTATCACTTCGGCAACAAAGAAGGTGAGAGAGTTTTTTATGATGCTGAATTTTAGGTTTTGGTTTTCTAAAATTAATGATGAGGTTTTGATTGTGTCTAATTTGGATTTTAATCCGTTGTAGGCTTCAAATTCTATTATGTTTAAGGATTGAAAGTGTGAGCTTGGAGTTGGTGAGTTTTTTTTCTTGGCTGAGCGAACAATATAGCTCTTTAAGCCAAATTCTTCTGTGTATAGTTTACAGATTAGGCTTGATTCTGAATAGGGAATCGAACTAAGGACTATGGCTTTTCCGTTATAAGAGGGCATTGCTTTATCTTATGATAAGTACTTTACCGCTTGCTGTTTGGTTTCCTTCTTCTGCTGAGGAGAATATTAGATATACTCCTGAGGCTACGTCTTCTCCATTGAAGTTTTTACCGTCCCAAACGGCTTGTCCTCCGATTGATTTGAGGTGTGCTACGCTATTGCCCGATATGTCTGTGATTCTAACATCTGAGTCGCTAACAAATCCTTTGATTGCTATGGTTCCGCTGTGGTGAGGACGAAGTGGATTTGGATAGGCTGTGAGTTTGCCCGATTCTTCTGCTCCTTTTACTGATTCTGCTTTGTATGAGATTACTCCTCTGTCGGTTCCTATAAATACTTCTCCTGTTAGTTCGTTTTGTGCCATAGATATGATTCTGTTTGAAATCAACGGGCTGTTTTCTGCTGTGAAATGATAGATTTGTTCTCCTCCTGTTGCTGAAAGTACATAGATTCCGTTTCTTTCTGTGCCAACCCATTTTCTGTTTCCTCCATCTATCATTATGCAGGTAACGTTTTCAAAGTTTAAAAGGTATTGTGCAATTCCGTTTTCTTGGTAAATGATATTGTTGCATTCGGTGTTGGAGTGAAATCCATCATTTGTTTCAAATATGTTCTCTATTCCGTATGCTACTTTTATGCCTTTGTCTGTTCCTATCCACATTTCTCCGTCCATGTCTTGAACTACGCAATTTACTTTTGTGCTTTCATCTAAGGCTCCGTGGTTTGGATTTAGCAAAATCTTGTCTCCATTGTTGTTCATTACAAGAATCATATTGTTGCTTGCCCATAGGAATTTGTAATGATAGAAACGGTCTAAGCACATGCCTAATATTTCGTTTTCTCCAACGAAAGAATATGTTTCAAAGCCACCCCATTCGTTGTGATAGTTTAAAAAACATAGCCCTTTTTCAACAAGTGAATTTGCTACTAAGAGATTGCCCGATGCGTCATATTGAACTGAGGCTATTCTGTAACAATAAGGGTGTCTTTGTATGACACTGTCGGTGTTTTCGTGGTTGTAAACTTTTACTATTTTGTTGTCTTTTATTTCTATCACGCCATTCCACCAAGAAGATGCCATTAAATGTGTAGGGTCATTAGGGTCTATGCTCACATTAAGCAAATCTTTTATGGTGTCTTGTCCATCTACTTCTGAAAGCGATTGCCACCACCAGCCGTCAAAGGTATAAATGTCAGAGGCTAAGCCGTGTGGTGCGTTTTGTATGGTTTTCCCTCCTGGTGCTATGTATATTTTCCCGTCTTCTGAGGCTGTGATTGTGTAGATGTGATTGCTTTTTGGTCCATCTGGGAAATGTTCGCTTTTTTGATGAGTTCCGTTTCTGTAATTTTGTATTCGGATTAATCCCTTCGTTTCATGTGCGAGCCAAAGGTCGTTTCCATCTGTTATTGCATCGTTTATGTCTAAATTAATGCCAGGGACAGGATTCCATTCATCGCTTATGTGATGGATTTCTCCGCCGTTTGTCAAATTATTTACATCATATATATTAAGACTTCTATATGCTATTTTTATAAGTCTGCCTTCTGATAATCTAAGGCTTTTGATGTATTCGTTTTCAAAGATAGTTTCCCAATTTTCTCCGTCAAAGGTGTAGGTATCGCTCCAAGTTGAGTTTTCTATTGGAAGGTTTATTAAAAGTTTTCCGTTGCCCAAGGAAAGAATGTTAAGTATTTCTATGTTGTTTACGCCTCTGTTTGCAATGTTTGGGAGTTTTTGCCAGGTTTGACTTGCTGCGAGTGCATTGCTGTTTTTAGGTGCGTAAAGAAGTCCGTTTACTGTTGCGGCAAATATTGATGTGTCGTTTATGCTTACGGCATTTACTTTGATTTTTGAACTGTTTTCTCCAACATAGTAAGTGTCGTAGATTTCGTTTCTAACAAGGTCTAATACAACTATGCCGAATCCGCAAGAAAGGTAGGCTTTTGCATCATTGAAATATATGGAATTGATTTCTTTGCTACCTTCTATGCTTCTAATTCTAATGTCTGAGATGTTATATACTTTGCCTTCTTGGACTATGTCAATGTTTGAATTTTCGTAGGTAACGATTGTGGTTTTTGTTTCAGGGTCGTATGCGGTTAATATTACGCCTGCATCTGATAGTCCATTGACTTTTGAAAATCTTTCACATTCGTTTGTTACGGGATTGTAGTAAAAAAGAGAGGATTCTGAACCTACTAAAATTTTATTGTCAGTTTTGTTTACCGAACTTGTGGAATAATATGATAAATGGTCTCTCCATTGACCTAATATCGAATTACTATATTGCGCATTTAAGGAAAGAGTGCTTATAAAAAGCAAAAAAAATAAGAAGAATCTGTGTTTTATCATTTTGTGCTATATTTATTTTTATAAATAAGAGAACGACAGATTCTTCTTTATTATTATGATTTCTAAGATTTTTATTAACTTACAGCTTCTTTTAAACGCTCTGCATTTTCTGCAAGTTGAAGTGCGTCTAATACGTCTTGAATATCTCCGTCCATAAATACAGGAAGATTATACATAGTCCAGTTAATTCTATGATCGGTAACTCTCGACTGAGGATAGTTATAAGTTCTGATTTTCGCAGAACGGTCGCCGGTAGATACCATTGTTTTTCTCTTAGATGAGATTTCTTCAAGATATTTGTTGTATTCCAATTCAAATAAACGAGAACGCAATACAACTAATGCTTTATCGAAGTTTTTAATTTGCGATTTTTGATCTTGGCATGACACAACTATTCCTGTTGGAATGTGAGTTAAACGAATTGCAGAGTAAGTTGTGTTTACAGATTGCCCTCCTGGACCTGAAGAACAGAAGGTATCTTTTCTGATGTCGCTCATTTTTAATTCTACATCAAATTCTTCTGCTTCTGGAAGCACAACTACTGATGCTGCAGATGTGTGTACTCTTCCTTGTGTTTCGGTTTGTGGAACTCTTTGCACGCGATGAACTCCTGATTCATACTTCATTTGTCCGTAAACGCCTTCTCCCGATACGTTAAGCACAACTTCTTTGTATCCTCCTACGGTTCCTTCTGTGAAATCCACTACTTCAACTTTCCAACCTTTCTTTTCAAAGAATTTTGTGTACATTCTATAAAGGTCGCCCGCAAATATACTTGCTTCATCACCACCTGTACCTGCTCTAATTTCAAAAATGGCATTTTTCCCATCTTGTGGGTCGGAAGGAATAAGCATTAAACGAATTTCGTCTTCCATTGTGTCTTTCTTTGTAGTTAATTCGTTTAATTCTTCTTTTGCTAAATCTCTAAATTCTTCGTCTTTTTCGTTATTTAATACGAATTTCGCGTTGTCTATATTTTCTAATACGTTTTTATATTCCTTGTATGCAGCAATAATTGGTTGCAAATCTTTGTAATCCTTGCTTAGTTTAACGTAATGCTTCATATCGTTCATTACTTCTGGATCATTCATTTGATTTTCTATTTCAAGGAATTTCTCGTTTATGGCTTCTAATTTCTCTAACATAAAAATCGATTTTTAAGGTGCAAAGTTACGAAAATATGTTTATAGTACAAATTTGTTAGTCTTTCTAAAATAAATTCTTATTTTTGCAACTCAAAATTTAAATCGTGTAAATATATGAAATGTAAAAGATTTATTGGGCTTTTTGTTGTAGTATTTTCTTTGATAATGGCGGCTTGTTCTAAGGAACCTTCGCAACAAGATATTGAATCAAAGGGATTGCCTTCTTCTGGTGGAAAAACATTGGAGGCAATAGTGGTTGTACCTGATGAGCTTTACAAAGGAGAAATAAAAGACTCTGTTGGGAAATATTTTATGAAGGCTTGTGAATGGCTTCCTCAGCCTGAACCACTTTTTGACGTAGTTCAAATGAATCCAACTGGCTTTTTCAATTCTGAAATGTTTACTAAACATAGAAATATCATAATAATAGATATAAAAGCTGGCAATCCAAATAAATTAAAAAAGCAAATAGATTATAAATCTTACCCACAAGCTTATTTTGAGTTTTCAGTTGATAACAGAGATAGCCTTTTTGCTTTAATGGCAAGGTATTCTGATTTGATAAAACGTCAATTCTATACAAACGAACATAAAAGAGTTGATGCAGCGTTTAAGAAACTTGAAAATACTGACATAACTCGTAAATTGAAAAGCAAATATGGATTTCATTTAACATTGAGTGAAGAATTTTATCTTGCAGTTAATGAAGATAATTTCGTTTGGATAAGAAAAGAACCAAAAGATTGTAGCTTGGGTGTTATGATTTACGCAATGGATTATAAGAACGAATCACAATTCAAAGAAGAAAATATAATAGCGTTAAGAGATACCTTAGCAAAGAAGTATATTCCAGGTCCAACTCGCGGTTCTTACATGGGAACTGAGGAACGTTTTGGATTTATTCGCGACACTGTTCAAATAGGAGAAGATAAAATAACAGCAATTGAAACACGTGGATTATGGAGATTGTACAATGATTTTATGGGAGGCCCATTTGTCAATTATTGTTTTAGAGATGATGAAGGAAAAAGGTTTGTTATGATAGATTGTTTCGTATATTCTCCAAAGCAATCAAAAAGAGATCAACTAATGCAATTAGAATCGGTTGCCTATGGAATAAAATACGAAAAAAATCCTAAGAAAAATTAAAAAATTCCTAAGAAATATTTTTTTAATCCTAAGGAAAAATTTACTAATCCTAAGAAAAAAAAACTCAATTCTAAAAATACGAAAAAAACTTGCAAATAAATTGTAAGTTTTTTTTGTTTGTAATCAAAAAGTCAGTAATTTTGCAAAATTATTTTTAAATTTTTTAAACATAAAAATCCCCTCATATTTCTAATAAAAGATATGAAGGGATTAATATTATTATGACAAAAATGCCTTGATTATTTCATTATAACTTAAATTTTTTCACTCCGCTAGTAGCATTATAGGTATGCTCCAAATCTGCAACCGCACTTTTTAACGTTTTTATTATCTTGTTTAAGTATAATATTTCCTTCATCATCCTTATCGGTCGACTTATGAATAATCTCAAGGAACTCGGCCTGTGAGTAATATCCGAGTCTTGCAAGAAGGAGATCGGTAAGCTCATCATTGGAATCAAGAACTTGCTTTGACTTTTAAGCCAAGTAATCGTTGTCGATTGGAAATGACTGGTGAGCATTATTTAAATACACTTGCAGAAAACCAAACCAAGAGTTTTGTGATATTAGATGCAGATTTTAGTTTTCAAGTTTCTTCTAAATGTGAGTTTACTTGCCGTTTGATAAATCTATTGAATGAGAAACGGTATGCCTATACATTGTTTGGAGATTTGGTACGAAGTTATGATGAGTATAGGGTTCGTCCTTTCTGTGTGGTGGTGGAGGTTTATTATA
>CALCUN010000096.1 GCA_937906975.1 uncultured Bacteroidales bacterium | reverse complement strand
AATTATTGTTAACTTTTAATAAAATTCTATGAGAGTTATTGTTCAGAGAGTAATTGAATCAAAAGTTGTTGTGAACGAAAAAATTGTTTCAGAAATAAAAAACGGACTTTTATTGTTGGTTGGAATTGAATACGAAGATACAAAAGATGATATAGAATATCTCACAAATAAAATTTCTCAACTCAGAATTTTTGATGATGAAAATGGAATAATGAATAAATCAATTATTGAAACAAATGGAGAAATTTTGTCCGTAAGTCAATTTACACTTTTTGCATCAACAAAAAAAGGAAACAGACCTTCGTATATTAGAGCAGCAAAAGGTGATTTTTCAGAACCAATGTATCATACATTTTGCTCTACCCTTTCAGAAAAAATAAAGAAAGAAATAAAAAAAGGAATTTTTGGAGCAGATATGAAAATACATTTAATAAATGATGGTCCTGTAACAATTATAATAGATTCTAAAAATAAAGAATATTAAAAAAAACATAATTATGAACGAAAATAATAAAGATATTTTAATAAAATGTTTTCATGCAATTGAAGCAACTTCTTTAAATCATACTGATAATGAAAATATTATTAAAAATTTTGTTGATAAAATAAATGATTTAAATCAATTTCATCATATTTCCGGAATTTGCGTTTATCCAAATATGGTAAAAATCGTGAAAGAAAATATTGATTCTTCCATCAAAATTGTTGCCGTAGCAGGAGGATTTCCAAGTTCTCAAACATTTTTGGATATAAAAATGAAAGAAGTAGAAGTAAGAGAAAATACGAGTATAACTCAACTCTTGGAAATCTTACAAATAGATGCTGCCTTTTGTGCAGTAGCCATTGGAAACAAAATTATAAAGAAGATACAATGGCAAGAAACTATCTTGCAAGAAGGAGATGACATAACAATAATAAACGCAACATGTGGAGGTTGATAGGCATAACATTACCGCAATACGAAGATATATCAAAGGAAAAGAAAATAATCTGTGATTTATTGCAAAGCAATAAGATAGAGTATTTTCATATTCGTAAGCCTGATTTTGATAAAGAACAAATGAAAGCTTGGCTCAAAGACTTTCCTTTGGAATATAGACAGCGTTTGTGCTTGCATGATTATTTGGAGTTAGCAAATGAATTTCAAATAGGAGGAGTGCATCTTAATAAACGTAATAATTATGAAATCTCATTAAACTTCAAAGGTAGGATAAGTCGTAGTTGTCATAGCATTTCAGAAGTAGTAGAATGGAAAAAAAAGTGCGATTATGTTTTTCTTTCACCTATATATAATAGTATAAGTAAACTAGGTTATGAAAGCCAATTTACTAAAACAGAATTGCAAAAAGCCGCAAAAGAAGGAATAATAGATAGTAAAGTATTTGCACTTTCGGGAGTTACTTTTGAAAAACTGCAAGACTTAAAGGAAATAGGATTTCGCTCTGCTGCAATGATGGGTTGTCTTTGGCAAAATAAATAAAATTAAAAATGGATAGAATATATTTCATAACACACAAAACAGATAAGTATTCTTATTTAGATAGTGCAAAATTAGCATTAGATTGTGGCATAAGGTTAATTCAGTTAAGAATGAAGCATTCTCAAGAAAGCGAAATATTAAAAACAGCTTACACCTTAAGGGAAGAATGCGACAAATATAAAGCTAAACTAATTATTAACGATAATAGCGAAATTGCTTTTGAAATTGGAGCAAACGGAGTACACATTGGGCAAAACGATGAGGCGATTTCCTTGGTGAGAAACAAAATAAGGGAAAATCAAATCATAGGAATGACATGCAATACTAAAGAACAAATTCATCAAGCCTGCAATCAAAAAGCAGATTACATAGGATTAGGACCTTATCGCTTTACAAACACCAAAGAAAATCTTAGTCCCGTGCTTGGAATAGAGGGATATAGAGATTTAAAGTGCAATGTTCCAATATATGCAATAGGGGGAATACGTTTGGAAGATGCGGAAAAACTTGCTCAAACAAGTGTTTATGGCATAGCACTCTCGTCATTGATTTTAGAAAACAAAGAACCAGAAAAATTAATCAAAGAATTAAGAAAATATTTCAAAGAAATAAAAAATTAAAACAAAGAAAAAAAATAGCAATATGAAGAAAGGAAAATTAGTAATAGCAGGAAGAGAATTTAATTCAAGACTATTCTTAGGTACAGGAAAGTTCCCATCGAATGAAATCATGGGAAAAGCCATCAAAAGTTCCAAAACGCAAATGGTAACAACCGCAATGAAACGAGTAAACATAGAAAACTCGG
>CALCUN010000095.1 GCA_937906975.1 uncultured Bacteroidales bacterium | reverse complement strand
ATAATTTTCCAAACTTCGAGTCCATCTTCTCCTGGTTGAGCATAGCGCGGAGTTCTATTAGTTGGAGATTTAAAGTGGTCGTTTCCTAATCCTCCACGTCCACCCTTAGCAATTATAACTTGTTGTCCATCTTCCACAATCTCGCAATCAATTTCCTTTGTTTCGAAATCCTTGCACACAGTTCCCAATGGCACATCTACAATGACGTCTTTACCGTTTCTTCCATGAAGACGATTTTCTCCACCATTTCCTCCTGCTTCTGCAATTAGGTGTTTTGTATATTTAAGGTGAAGAAGAGTCCAATATTGTTTGTTTCCTCTCAATATAATATGGCCACCTCTTCCGCCATCTCCACCATCGGGTCCACCCTTTGCATCACCCTTTGTTCTCAAAAGGTGAGCAGAACCAGCGCCTCCCTTTCCAGAACGACAACATACCTTTACGTAATCAACAAAATTCGATGCCACTTTATTAAGATTTTAATGCTTTATCCACAGTGTCGCAAACAGTTTCAAATACCACCTCTACATCTTGGTCACCATTTACGCTATAATACTTATTCTTATTTGTGTAATATTCTCTTACCTTATTAGCACAGCTTTCGTAGATTTCCAATCTGTGAATGATTGTGTCAGTATCTCTATCATACACTCTCTTATCATCAGTCTTGCTTCTGATGTTTAATCTCTTCACACATTGAATTGGATTTGACTTAATCTCTACTACGCAAGTAACAGAAGAATGAATTCTATCTAAAATTCCGTCTAATATATAAGCTTGAACGTATGTTGAAGGGAAGCCTTTAAACACAAATCCTTTTGCATTAGGATTTTCTTTAATCTTTTTCTCAATCAAACGTATTGCAACCTCATCTGGAACATTCTCACCTTGTTCTATATAAGGCAAGCATATTTTTCCTAATTCAGTATTTTGCTTTATTTCTTCTCTTATCATTGCTCCTGTAGAAACATAAACCAATGAATATTTTGCAGCAATACGTTTTGCTTGTGTTCCTCTTCCTGAACCAGGCATACCATAAAGCACTATGTTTCTATAAGCTGTTTCAAGAGTTTCTTCTATCTTGTTTGTAAGACGTGAAAAGACTTCTTCCATTGTTCCAACGCCGTTTATTGGGTAGTAAATGCCTTTTTCTTTGTAGAAATCAGCAACAGGTTGAGTTTTTTCATCATATTCTTTAAAGCGGTTTTTGATTACCTCTTCATTATCATCTGCTCTACCTTCTATTGCAGCACGTTTAAGCATTCTTTCTATTAATTCTTCTCTTGGCACTTCCAAGCTTAACATACAAAGAAGTCTGCGGTTCATTCTGTGAAGCAATCCTTCCAAAATATATGCTTGAACAACAGTACGAGGGAATCCATCAAATAGAATTCCACCATTATCTTCTTTTTCTATGATTTTTTCTATGATTTGTACTATCAATTCATCGCTAACCAAGCCTCCTCTATTGATAATATCTTTTGCTTGCAAGCCTAATTCACTTCCTGCTGCTATTTCTTTTCTTAAAATATCTCCTGTTGAAATATAAGTCAAATCATATTTCTTTACTAACTCTTTAGATTGAGTTCCTTTTCCTGCACCAGGTGCTCCGAACAACGCAATATTTAGCATAATATTTACTTTTTTCTTTGATAAACACATGAAAGATTTCTTCCCTTATTGTTTAAGTCCAATCCATAACCCACAATAAAGTCATGCTGAATTTCTTTCCCTATGTATTTTACACTATAATTTCCTTTAAAGTTTTCTGGTTTAAAAAACAAAGTACAAATTTCAACACTCGCAACTTCTTTCTCTTTCAAGACCTCTAATAGCTTTTGCATTGATAGGCCTGTATCAACAATATCTTCTATCAACACAAGGTGTTTGCCTTTCACATCTTCAGGCAAACCAACTATCTTTACCTCATTTGTGCTTTGCATTCCATCGTATGATGAAACTTTTATAAAGTAAGTAAAACAAGGATAGTCATATTCTCTCAACAAATCAGCAGCAAAGACAAAAGCTCCATTCAAAACAACCAAAAAAATCACCTCTTTATCCTCGTAATCCTTTTTGATGTTTTCAGCAGTCTTTGAAACAATTTGTTTTATTTCTTCTGCATCTATGATTTTCTCAAAAACAATGCCTTCTATTTCTACCTCATTACTTACCATATTTTGCAAAGGTATAAAATTTTCTTAATAAAAAGGCCTTCAATCCTCCCATTCGATTACAAATTCGCTATTTTCAAATTCTTTTTCCTCCTTTAGCTCTTCTTTTTCCTCTTCCCACTCAATTATATACTCACCCTTTTCTTGCTTTTCCCAATTCTTCTTATCCTTTTTCGCTTCTTGAAGATTAAGTTTAAAGTCTTTGTCTATAGAATTAATAATATCTTGTCTATCTTTATTGACCTTTTCTTTTACCTTCTTCATATCGCTTTGAAGATTAAAGCTAAATTCTGGATTATCCAAAAAGCCCATTACCTTAACAAACAATTTCATTCTCACATCAGAGCCTTCTGCTTTTTCATCTTCCTTATACTTTGCTCTTCTTTTTTTGCTACTCAATTCAGATAGGTTTATATTAAATTGATAGTCTATTTTGTTATCTAAACTATGCTTTCCAAAACATTCAAAATCTACAAGAGAAGAACGAATCGATATAGGCTCAAAATTAATGCAAGAATTATTCATTTGAATTGAAGATTTAATATTCTCAAACCTTACATCATTCAGAGCTTCTTCCTCTACAAAGAGAGATAACTTTTTCATAAGTTCAAAATCTCTTAATCTACCCTTTGAAATAGAGTAGTCAAGATAGAAAGACGAAGGTTTAGACAAAAAATTAAAGTCTTTATCAAAATGTAAATTCAAGACAGCATCTGCAGACAACTTGCCTTCTAAATTCTTATCTGTAATAACCTTTTGAGAGAAGTTATCAAAAGAAGCAAATGCCTTTTTGATATCTACATTCTTTAAACGACATTTTCCATTCAATATATTCTCTTTCTGCTCAAAGATAAACTTACAATCATTAGTAGTTACCTCTCCTTCGCATAGTTTAAACCTCAAATCTTTCGTTGAAATAACATTATTAGAATAGCTTACACTACCCTTAATCTCTTTAAGCACAATTGCTTCAAAAGCATAAAAGTCCAAATTCGCATCAAGTTTGATTTCTTTGCTATTGACAATACCCTTAGCCCTCAATGCAGAGGTATTAAACAACGCATTCAAAGTATCAATCTTTATTTGATT
>CALCUN010000094.1 GCA_937906975.1 uncultured Bacteroidales bacterium | reverse complement strand
TTGAGAATGAAAAGGTGCAATTGATTGTTCTTGATAATCTTTCTTGTATGAATATTAATCACAATAATATAGACAAGTATGAGCAACAAAGTATGTTTGTTAAGGATTTGTCTGAATATGCAAAGAAATCGGCTATTCATCTTATTTTGGTGGCACACCCAAGAAAGTCTTTTGGTATTGTGAGAAAGGAGGACATTTCTGGTACTTACGATTTAAGTAATATGGCAGATAATGTTTTTATTCTTCACAAGGTAAACGAGGATTTTAAAAAGAATGCAAAGGATTTCTGGAAAAAGAATGAGTTGGAGTATTATTCAGGTTTTAATAGTTTGCTTGAGATTGCAAAGAACAGAGATATGGGTGAGGAAAGATTGATTGGTTTGTTTTATGAGAATTATTCCAAGCGTTTGAAATGTGATTTTACAGAGATGATTCACTATTCTTGGGAGTTAAAAAAGGAAAATAAGGTGCTTTAGATTCGTTCTTTTTAATTCTTTTTCATTCAGTAGATTTCTTTTTCATTCAGTAGATTTCTTTTTAATTCAGGCTATTGTGTAGGTGGTATTTTTGAGGTAAATTTGTAGAGTGATATCACAGAAATAGAGTTGTTTAACGTTTAAAATTTAGAGTTTATGAGTAGTCAGAAAAAGCCAAATTGGAAGAGAATTATTGAGTTTGTGATTGTGATTTTGACAACTATTGCCTCTTTCATCGGAGGTAATGTATCGGCACAGAATGGATACAGACTTGTGGATTATGTTACAGTTGGTAAGTAGTTTATTAAAAATTTAAAAATTAAGAGTTATGGCAGTAAAGTATGTAAAAGTTAAGAGAATGATTCATGTTGGAGAGAATCCAGGAGAAAAGTTTGTAGCACGTCTTTATAGAGGACAAGATGTAGATATAGACCAAGTAGCAAAAGACATTGCAGAAAGTACTACAGTGAGCTTTCCTGATGTTCTTGCTTGCTTAAAGGCTATGGAAATTCAAATCAGTAAGCATATTCTTATGGGTCAAGCAGTGAAACTTGGTTTGTTGGGTAGTTTTATTCCAACCATTCACGCAAAGGCTCAAGAGAGTATAGATAAAGTAGATGCGAATACGATTATACGATTTTCGTGTAGATTCTACCCATCGGTAAATTTCAAAGCAAATTTTGAAAAGTGTTCGTTTAAAGAGGCTAATTTAGAGGTTAAGGGTTTGATTGAGTAGGTTTGTGGCTTTGAAACGAAAAAAGGGAGGTTTTATCCTCCCTTTTGTATTTTTATATCATTGGGTTAGAAATACTCTCCAACTTCCTTCTTTTTCTCCTCGTTCAACATATTTCTTTTGTATTAGTTGGTCAAGTAGTTTTTGAATGGCTGTTATGCTGATGCCTGTTATTTCTTTCATGTCTGCAAGTGTTAATGTTGGCTCGCTACGCATTGCATTGAGTATTTTTGTGTAGTTTGGTGTACGGAAAGCAATTCTTTCTCCATCGTACCACCAAACGTTTTCGTTTTTCTCACTCACAAACAAGACATCGTTATAAATCTCTGTGGCTACCAAGTTATTGAAATATTTTAAGAATGGGCGAATGTCTTTAATCTCTGCACTTGCTCCATCGCTTGGTAAGGAACCTACTTCAAGGTCTGTTTGATGTAAAGCTTCCAAGTATTCACTCTTTTTACGACTACGAATCACTATCATTGGATAATCGTGACGGGTAAGGATAAAGTTTACCATTAGTCTTGCGATACGACCATTTCCGTCTTCAAATGGGTGAATGCGTATATAGCGGTAATGAAATAATGCGGCGAGTTCTATCGGAGAGAGTTTCCCTTCTTGTTCTGCTTTGTTGTACCAATTAACCAAGTCTGCCATTAGGCTTGGTGTTTCTTCTGGTGAAGCATATTCAAATCTATCTCCATAGCGTGTAATTACGCTATTGGGACGTGTTTTGTATTGTCCTGCATGTATCACATAGCTTGTTTGAATGCCTCCTTGTAAGTTGCGATATATCGTATAATCTTCTCTAATTAGAGTTTTGTGTAAGGTGCGAATAAAATTTTGTGTTAAAGGAATATCTTTCATTGCGGCTTCTTCTCTCATCATACGAAGTCCAACATTGCTTGCTGTCATCTCTTGTACATCTCGCACATCTGCCTCTCCTATTACTTTTCCAAAGAGTAGCAATATTTCTGTCTGTCCATAAGTCAAAGTGTTACCTTCTATGTGATTGCTATTGTAGTTAAAGTCCACTGTAAAACGACGGCTAAGTCTTTCTTTATCTTTTTCTGATAATGGTTGTAGTTCTTGCCATGCTTGCAATGCTTTTTTTATATTTAGGTATTTCATTTGCTTTTAATTTGATTAACATACATTGCAAAAATACAAAATGTTTTAAATATGGTTGTATGTGTACAACCTTTTTTCGTATATTATTTAAGAAAAAGGTGGGTAAATGATATTTAAGGAGGTAATGAGCTTAAAAATAAGCTAAGAAAAAAGGGAGGTTTTATCCTCCCTTTTG
>CALCUN010000093.1 GCA_937906975.1 uncultured Bacteroidales bacterium | reverse complement strand
TCTTTGAATTATTTTCCCAAAGCCTAAATTCACAAAAATCAACCTTGATTTTCGTAAACTTTTCGCAAAAAATCTCGCAAAAATCCCAAAACAAAATTTCCGTAAAATAAAGACTTTTACTCACAAAACTTTGACTTGGAGAATTAAACGTTTTTATAAGATTTTGTTGTGCTTTAAGAAAAATATTATACCTTTGTGTGCAATTTATTAACCTTTAAAAAGGATAGTAAAAATGAATAAAATAAAGATTTTTAGTTTGATTGTGGTATTTACTTCGTTATTTGTGGGATGCGATAAACCTATTACAGAAAATAAGGATAAGGTTGTATGCCTTAAAACCTTGGAGGGACATTCATGGACTGTCAATTCCGTAGCATATAGTCCCGATGGCACAAAAATAATCAGCGGTTCAAATGATAATACCATTAAGATTTGGGGAGAGGAATAAGGATTGATTTTATAATATAAAGAAAAACGCTCGTGAGTCTTTGTTTAATTTTAACTTACGAGCGTTTTTTTTGTTATTTCTTTGAATTATTTTTGAAAAACAATCTTTTGCAATTCTATGTTATTCATTTGATTATTTTTTTATCAAACAATAAGTTTAATAAAAATAATTTGTAACTTTGCAACAACAATAATCACACAAAAAGTTATTATGATAAGAAATTTTTGGGCAAAGAATTATCTTTCTATTCGTGATAAACAAGAACTAAACTTCATTGCAAAAGAAAAAGATTCCGTATTAACCGAAGAAGTTGCGGAAGGGGTTTATTTATATAAGTTAGCAATTTTATATGGCTCTAATGCGTCTGGAAAATCTAATATGTTAATTGCGTTAAATAAAGTATTTCGCTTATTAATTCAATCAAAGAGCAATTCAGAAACACCTATTAGGAACGTAATCCCTTTTGCTCTAACAAAAAATGAACCAACAGAAATGTTTGTTTCATTTTACGCAAATGACATACAATATGACTACGAAGTAAAGTTCAATAAAAATAATATTTTAAGCGAGGAACTTTATTATTATCCAAACAAATCAAAAGCCTTATTCTATGAACGAAAATTTGTTGATGAGAATATACAAGCTGAAATAAGGTTTGGAGAAACATTAGGATTGGAAATAGAAACTCAAAAAGATATTCGTAAAGATACTTTAAATAATCAAAGCGTTCTTTCTGTGTGTAGAAATAAAGCTTATGGAAAAGATATTGCACCTTTTAATAAACTTTATGATTGGATTATGCAAAATTATCACGATATTGATGGAGACGAAAAGAAAGGTGTGGTAGAGATTTTAAGAGAGGCTTATAATAATCCACAAAAACGTAAATTCTATAATATTATGTTGCGAAAGGCTGATTTGAATATTTTAGAATATAAACCTCTTGTAGAAGATCGTTATATTCCAAAGTCTTTTCGTGAAAGGATAGAAAAAGAAAATATTCCACAAGATGTTAAAGATGAATTGTTAAAGCCAATACAAGAATCTATTTCTTTTACAAATTATTCTGAAAATGAAAAATTTGAAATTCCTCTTAAACTGCAATCAAAGGGAACTATAAAATATATACTTATATTAGAAGTTTTGTTTGATATGATAACATCATCGCACGTATATTATCTTGATGAACTTGGAGAAGACTTACATAAAGATTTGCTATTCTACTACCTAAATGTTTTTCTCTTTAATTCCGAAAAATCACAATTGATTATCACAAGTCAAGAAACTACATTACTTTCACAAGATTTGATAAATGACAATAGAGGTGTTATATGGCTTGTAGAAAAGAACAAAGAAACTGCTTCATCTGAATATTTTAGAGGAGATTCTTTTGGATTAGACAAAGATCTTTCTTTTTATGATTCTTATTCTATTGGTCGCTTGGGTGCAAAGCCAGATTTAGGTAGTATTTTTATAAACTTGGAGGATTAAAATGAACGGAAAATTAAAACCTACTACACTAATTTTGGGAGAAGGCATTACAGAATGGTATTATATAAAGTCTTTGCAAGATGTATTTAAAGGTTTAAATTTCAAGCCTGATTATCCGAAACAGTCAAGTCTTAAAGAATTAGAATTAAAGATTGAAGAAGGAATAACAAAAAGATATAGTCGTATTTTTTGTTTAATAGATATGGACAATAAAACCAATGGGGATAGTAAAATTGAATACGAAAATTTTAAGAAAAAGTATTGTAAAAATAAAAAGTGCGAAATAGAGTTTTTTGAAACGCATCGTTGCACTGAATTATTTTTTCTTTATTACTTCCTATACACTTCACGTCCTTATGACAATCAACCTTCTTTGATTAAAGACTTAAATAAACAAGTTCCTTACGAAAAGAAAGAAGAATTTTTCAAAAAATGTAAAGGGTTGCATAACTATTTTGAACGAAATGGTGGAAGTTTAGAAAATGCTATTAAAAATGCAAACAAATCCCTTTATGAAAAGTTACGAGACAATAGAGATTATACCTATTCAGAACTTGGAAAACTTATTGAAAAATTAGACAAGAGATAATTATTTCTTTGAATTATTTTTGAAAAACAAACGTATAGGAAAATGATCACTTGCTCCGCCCTGATAACTCATGCCTTTGTAGGTAGAAAGTGGCTGAATAAGGCGGTTGTTTCGGTTGTTATCAACAAGAAACTGTGGTCGAAAAATCATTTCTTCATCTTTGTTGTCAGTTTCTATGTGTTTTAACAATGGTTTTGAGACAATGAATTGATCAAAGTTGCAGTATTGTCCGTTGTAAACGTAGGCTCCTCTTTTGTTTTTATTGTTTTGCATAAGGTTTACAAGCAATGGATCGGGATTGTTGCGATGTGCCATTGTGTTGAAGCCGTCTTTGACCGATGTATCCCAAGGCTCGTCATTCAAATCCCCCATTATAATGAAGTTTTCTTCGCCCTTTGCTCTCAATTCTTCTATATGATGATAAACCATTGAAAAGATTTTTGTTCTCAATGCTTTCTTTATGTTGTGTTCTCTGCGTGAGGGTGCGTGAATGACGTAAATGTTTAATTTTAAGTCTTTCAACATTCCTTGAACATAAAGAACGTCTCTGGTTTTTTCTTCATCTTCTGAAATTTCTAATGCTTTAGCTAATATTTTAACTGCTTCTGCATCTTTTTTTAATTCTATAACAATACGAATTCCTTCTTTTGAAGACTGGTTGGAAATGTCAACGATATCTCCGGTCTTCTTGCCTTCCACAAGTGCAGCTACGTCATTTAAGAACTTCCCAATACCTGCTCCAATCATTGTGTATGGAATTTCTGAAATTACAAGGCGTTTCTTTCCACCTTTTAAATCCTCTACTTCTACCTTGCCTCGGATCTTAATCTTTCCGGTACCGGTTTCATAGATATTTAAAAGTTCATTGGCTGCCTGACGCTGTTCTAAGGCATGATCTAAAATCTCAGCAACACCTTTGGGAATCTCAATTTGGGTAATTGCGCATCTGGCAAAAGCTTCGCTTTCTATGTATTTTACGCTGTTAGGAAAATCCACTATAGAAATATGGGGAGCGTACTGGAAAGCCTGAAATCTTATCGTTTCAATTCCTGCAGGAATTGAAACATTCTCGTTTTTTCCAAAATATGC
>CALCUN010000092.1 GCA_937906975.1 uncultured Bacteroidales bacterium | reverse complement strand
TTTTGATAGATATAAATTTACCTATACCATAATATAATGCCAGTTGTACACGATTAACCCCTTTAGCCGCATCATATTGGCTTTGCAATATTGCTGTTTTTATTATTTCCGCTGCTTGATTATACTGAGTGGTTAGTGATTTGCTATTTTCCATTGTATGAAATATTATGCCATTTTTAAAAAAAACTTTTTCTCCCTTGCAAATATACAAAAACTTATTGTAACTATCTGTTGATAATTAAACTTCTTAGGCATAGACCAAGAATGGATAGGAGAGAGTTAAAAAGGTTATTTATTTATAATCCAAAAACCGTTTTTAGTGCTACCTTGACGAGATAACACACCTTTTGATTTAAGAGAAGCAAACAAACGTTCTGCTTGACGTTGAGAGATTGATAATAATAATGCCACTTCTTTTATTGTTAATCTATTATTTTCTATGATAAGTTCTAAAACTTGATGTTCACTTTCGGTTAAATCATAATTTCTACCGACATTTCTACCGACATTTCTACCGACATTAACATCAATTTCATTACCTTGATGAGTTTTAAGAGTTGTTAGAATTTCTCCAAGCATAAATTCAATAAAAGGACTACATTCTCCCTTACAAGTACTTTGAGAGATTGCATCGTAATAAGCCTGTTGATTACTATACACCATATTCTCCACAGGAAGATGTTCAAAAATAGGATGCAATTTACCAAGAATAAGTGATTGCCATAAACGTCCCATTCTACCATTTCCATCACTAAAAGGATGAATAAATTCAAATTCATAATGGAAAACACAAGAACGAATAAGTAAATGATCATCAGAAGAAGCAAGCCATTGCATTAAATCTTCAATCAATCCTTGTACACGATTAGCCGCAGGAGCCATGTGTACTAAACCTTTTTCAGAGAAAACACCTACACCACCTTGACGAAAACGTCCCGCATCATCACTCAAAGCAAACATCATAGTTCCATGAGCTTTCAAAAGGTCGGTAATACTAAACGGATTTAATGAACTATATAATTCGTATGTTTTTATAGCGTTTTTAACCTCTTGAATTTCACGCAAAGGAGCAATAACATTCTTACCATTGATGATATCTTGCACTTGATTTTCGCTCAAATTATTCCCTTCAATAGCAAGAGAAGAATGAATAGTACGAATACGATTAGCCTTACGAAGTTTAAGTCCCTCATTTTCTAAACGAATAGCATAACGTTCAATCTGTGCTGATATTTCAGCAATCAAATTTATGGTTCGAGATGATATTTCAAAAGGTGGTATGTACATTATTTACTCTTATTTTCTTGCAAATATACAAAAACTTATCGTAACTGTCTATTGATAATTAAACTCCTTGCCATAGACCAAGATTGGCTTTCCTGTTGCGAAGAATAAAGAAACATAAACCCTTAGCTTTTTTAATTTTTTTCTTAGCTTTTTTGAATTTTTTCTTAGCTTTTTTAAATTTTTTCTTAGCTTTTTTTGATTTTTTCTTAGGATTTTTTTTCAAAGACTTTGTTTCCGTTTTTTATCCTCCGTTGGTAAAGTTTTATCCTCGGAGGATAATTTGTTACCATCGGAGAGTAATAGTGTTACGATCCGAGCAAAATTTTCTAAAACAAAGCAAAGGCTTTTTTTGTCGTTATTAAAAAATGTTTTACCTTTGTGGGCAAGTTTTAACCCTTAAAATTGGAGGAAAAAAAGGAGAAAAAGAAGAAATATAATTTAGACTTAGTATTTTAATACGACATAAAATAGCGTTTTAGCTTATAATTGGTTTTCTGAAACTTCGACACTTTCATTAAAACTAATCAAAGAATAAGCCAAGAACGCTCACGAGTGAAATCGTGGGCTTCTCTTATTTGATTAGTTAGGTAGTCGAAGACCTCAGAAAACGATAAGAAAAAAAGTCCCACGTTTTTTTATGCCTTGAAGTCAAAGAAGAGAAAAAACATATCGCCATTTGGGACTTGGGCAAAGTAAGTATTAAATAATTAAAAAGAAATTAAAATGAAAAGAACATTATTATTTATTTGCACTTTATTATGTGCAAACGTGCTTTTAGCACAAACAGAATTTATAGTAGGAAATTTGAAATACAGAGTAGACTCTTCAAATCCGACAGAAGTTTCAGTAGGTAAAGTTGATAATACAATAACAACAGCAAATATTCCTACAACAGTTAGTTATGAAGGAACTACTTATAATGTTACTTGTATTAATTTTAGTGCGTTTACTGTTTGTACTAATTTAACTTCTGTTACTATCCCTAATAGTGTTACTTCTATTCTAGATTATGCGTTTAGTGGTTGCAGTAGTTTAACTTCTGTTACTATCCCTAATAGTGTTACTTCTATTGGGAATTATGCGTTCTATGGTTGCAGTAGTTTAATTTCTGTTACTATTCCTGATGCTTCTATTGGAAATAATGCGTTTGATAGTTGTAGTGCTTTAACTTCTATTAATTTGGATATGAGTTCTATTCCTGCTAATTTATTCTCTCAAAGTACTACTTTGCAAAATCTTACTTTTGGAGAGAATGTAACTTCTATTGGTAGCGGTGCGTTTTCGGATTGTTCTTTCTTGCAAAACGTTACTTGCTTGGCAACTACTCCTCCAACTCTTGAAGACAATACTGTTTTCCCTTATCCTAATACTGCAACATTAACTGTTCCTTACGGCACGTTGGAGGCTTATTCTGCTTCTACTTCTTTATGGAATATGTTTTTTGAAGATAGGATTGAAGAAGATTGTGAAGGAGATAGTGGTTTAGAAGACGTTGAAGATACAGAGCTTTCATTCTATCCTAATCCAACTAATAGCAAAATTACTTTCAGTCAAGCAATAGAAAAAGTAGAAGTAATAGACTTAA
>CALCUN010000091.1 GCA_937906975.1 uncultured Bacteroidales bacterium | reverse complement strand
CTTGTTGTGCAAACATTGTGCAACACAACATAATTCCTACAAGTGTTAAAAATGTCTTTTTCATACTTTTTTAATTTTTATTTTGTTATTACTAATTTACTAACGCTGTCTTGTGTCTTTATATTGCAGAGAATTTTTATTAATCTTTTCATTTTCAAAAATATAGTAAAAAAATCGGTTAAAACTTCCCATATTTCAAGAAGTTTTTAACCGATTTCAATATTTTTGCTCTTTTACTCGCAAAAATAACTCTTAGGAATATTTCACTAATCCTAAGAGATTTTTTTTGTTTTATTTGATTTTTTAATTTGACTATTTATCTTGTTAATAGATTATTTGGCTCGCAAAATCACAAATACCATATATTGTCAATGCAATAAGAATGCTAACCGCTAAATCACTATTTTGTTTTATTTCTTTATTGATTTTTTCTAAGCGTTCTTTATTCTTGATTAGATTCTTTTGATTTTCTTTTAATACTTCTCTTAATTCTTCCATTTTTATAACTTTATTATTAGTTAGTAAATAATAAAACACTGCCTAATGCCATAATAGCAAAATCTATTATACAAAATATTAATATGCGTTTATTGGTTTTTTTTATGTATTGGGTGATATTTTGAAACAGTTCTTCGTTTTCTTTTTCCAACTCTTTATTCTGTTCTATTAATGCTTTTATTTCTTCCATTTCCTCTAAATTATCTCATTATAAAATTATTATTTTATAGTTACTCTATTTTTTAATTCTTTCATTTATTTTTTTTAATTTGCGAGCCATTTTTACACTTTTATAAGTTGCTCCTACAGCAGCTCTTACCCCTGCGCCAACTGCAGAATGTCCAACTGCTGAACCTACTCTCAAACCTGTTTTTGCACCTTTTAATGCTCCTCCTGCATCTGCTCCTGCAATCAACGCCCAATCAACATCACTTTTTGCTAATGTAGGTTCTTCATACCAATAGTATAAAGAATGTCTTAATACAGATGTAAACGATAATAGAATTTGTGTTTCTGTTGCTGTAAAGGATCTATTTGAGATAATATTTCTTTCAACGTTGCAAATAGTGTCATAATATGGCTCATAGCCTATGTTTTCCATTTCTTCTACTGTTTTAAACAATGAAAAAACTATTTCTTTTGCATCTTCTGAAAAGTCTAATTCTTTTAAGACTAATTCAAGGCTTGTTTCTTCGTTTAATGCAGATGATTCTTCTTTAAAAATTTCTTCTACTATATCTTCATCATAGATATTTAAAAAGTAATTTTCAACAACTTGATGTAGTGTGTCTTGGTGTATCGCATCTGGGTCGCTATAATTTTCACCTAATATGCTAATTATAGAATCTAAATGTATGTTATGCAATACTCCTACTGAATCGTTTGGATTTACATTGTTATTTGGGGATAATGTTGTTTTATAAGTGTATCCCAATTCTGAACCATTTTCAACTGAGTATTCATCTTCTGTACATGAACACATAAATGCTCCTGCGAAAATTGCTAATAAAGCAATTCTTTTGAATCTTTTTTTCATAAATTTCTATTTTTTTAATTTGTTAATTATCTTCTCCTATTTCGTTTCTAATAGTCGCGTAAAAGTAATAGGAGAGTTAACTCTACGCTTCTTAATTTTGTTCTTGTTTTTCTAATATTAGAAATGCGTGAAATTTCGTTTGCAAAAATATACTAAAAAATCCGAAAAAATTTTACACTTTTCAAGGACTTTTTTACGCTTTTCAAGTTTTTTAATCTTTATTTCATATTTTGTATTACATTTGCAAGCGTTAGAGAACAAATAAAGGCAGAAATGAAAAACAATATTCCTTTTATTGATTGGAAGAAAAATTTTGATAACGTAGAGCAAAAGCATAAAATAAACTATGATTTGATGTATTGTAACAACATTGAAATCATAAAAAACAATGCACAAGCATATCAAACTGCTTATTATATGGATATTTTTCTTGAAAAGGGCAGTCTTGTTATTATGTTGGATATGGAAGAGTATGTAATAAATTCTCCTTCTCTAATTCTTGTTCAAGAAAATCAAACATTACAATTTTTATCTTGTAGCGATAACGTTTCTATTCAATGCTGTATAATTACTCCTCCAATAAAAGAAAAATTTTTAACAAACTCCCTAATCAACATTTCTCATCACAATAAGGTTAAAGCAAATCATATTTTTTCTTTATGTGAAGAGGATTATATGTTTTTTAAGAGTTTTTTTGATGATGTAAAACAATGCTTATCCGTTACAAGCACTCCTTACAGAATAGAGGCGATATTTTATTTGGTTCGTTCATATTATTATCGTTCTTTTAAGGAAGAAAGAAGCGTTTCTAACTTTAATGAATTGAGAATATGCGATATGTTTTTTACTTTTTTAGATGAGTATTTTTTAATAGAAAGAAATACCGATTTTTATGCAAATAGGCTTCATTTATCAAAAGGGCATTTTGAACACATTGTTAAATCAAACACGGGTTTTACTCCAAAAAAATGGTTAGACGACAAATTGATAAAAGAATGTAAAAAAGCCTTATCGGAAACAGATATATCAATAGGAGAAATCGCTGAAATGTTACATTTTAACTCAATAGGACATTTTTCTATCTTCTTTAAAAGGAAGGAAGGCGTTAGCCCGATAGATTTTCGGCGTAAGAAACTCTAAGAAAATAGGAGCATAAAAATAGGGCTAAAAACAAGCGAAAATTTTCTCTTAGCTTTACGAAATTTTTTCAAAGAAAAAATAATTTTTCTCTTAGGAATATTTTTCTAATCCTAAGAGAAAATTTTAGGTCAAAAAAGAGGCGTTTGAAAAGGCTTTTTCTCACTTTTTTTCTCTAACTTTGTGTTTTAAATTTTAACACTCATAAGATTATGAATAATAACATACCTACTTGGGCTGTGTCAAATCCTGTTACAAGACGCCTAACAAAAGAAGTGAAAGTTGGAAATGTGGGAATAGGTGGTAGCAATCCTGTGAGAGTGCAGTCAATGACTAACACCGACACGATGGATACTATGGCAACGGTAGAACAAACACTAAGATTAGTGGAAAAGGGTTGCGAATTGGTAAGGATTACTGCTTCAAATGTTCAGACGGCTCAAAATCTTTACAAGATAAAGAACGAATTAGCAAAAAGAAATTGTTATGTTCCTTTGATTGCGGATATTCATTTCAATCCTAAGGCAGCGGAAGTAGCGGCTGAAATTGTGGAAAAGGTGAGAATAAACCCCGGAAACTACACTGACAGAAACGTCTCAAAGATTCAATATAGCGACATAGAGTATCAACAAGAGTTGGACAAGATTGCTGAAAGGCTTTCTCCTCTTATTGAAATTTGCAAGAAGAATAATACTGCAATTAGAATAGGAACAAATCATGGCTCGTTGAGTCAGAGAATTATGGCAAGATATGGCGATACTCCTTACGCAATGGCGTGTTCTGCAATGGAGTTTGTGGAAATTTGCAAGGGGTTGGATTTTGATAATCTTGTGCTTTCTATGAAGGCAAGCAACGTTAAGGTTATGCACTATGCGACTCGTATGCTTTGTAGCATGATGGAGGAAAAGGGATTTAAACTTCCTATTCACTTGGGCGTAACTGAGGCTGGAAATGAAATGGAAGGCAGAGTGAAGTCTATGTGTGGCATTGGTAGTTTATTGGCGTTGGGAATTGGCGATACGATTAGAGTTTCGCTTACCGAGATTCCAGAAAACGAAATCCCTGTTGCAAGAGATATTGTCAAGGCTTACTCTGATATTTCGCTAAAAGAGAGTGGAAAAAGCATTGAGTTACATTCTGAATTTGAAAAAAGAGAAAAACTCTCTGATGTTTCAGCATTGAAACGCTTTGATATTTGCAGGCAAAGCCCTGAGCAAATCATTGCTGATTTAAGAAACGATGTGCATAAAGCGGGAGTAATATATCAATCCGAAGAGGGATTTAATCAAGAAAGGCTTTTAGGAAACGTAACTGCCTTGATAATGGAGTCGATGGTTGAGAAATTGGAGTTATGTGATGAGTCCTTGCGAGCAGAAGTGTTACAAGCAACGGGAGAGCAGGTTTTCAAGGCTGAATTTATCGCTTGTCCTTCTTGTGGACGTACAAAATATGACATACAATCGGCATTGGCAAAGGTGAAAGCGAGGTGTGCACACTTGAAAGGCTTAAAAATTGCGGTAATGGGCTGTATTGTGAACGGACCTGGCGAAATGGCTGATGCGGATTATGGTTATATTGGAGGATTGGAAAACAAGGTGCATCTTTATAGGGGAAAAACTTTGGTACATTCTAACATTGCGGAAGAGGAAGCATTGCCTTTGTTGGTAGATATGATAAAAGAGGACGGCAAATGGCAAAATCCAAGCGATAGTTCTAAGATTTAATTTTTTTTGTTGTAACTTTGTCGCTTAATTTCTAAAAAGAACAATTTTATTGTAATGAATAACACAGATAATTCTACTCAATTTGGGTATCAAAAGATAGAACGCTATAACGAAGACACGTTAGAGAAATTGGCTTACCACTATAAAGAAATTTTGGGCTTGCTTGGCGAGGACGTAAACCGAGAAGGATTATTGGCAACGCCTATGAGAGTTGCAAAGGCTATGCAATTTTTTACTCATGGCTATGATTTAGAACCTGAAAACATACTTCGTTCTGCTATGTTTAAGGAAGACTATAAGCAAATGGTGATTGTGAAAGACATAGAGATATATTCTTTGTGCGAACATCACATGGTGCCAATGGTTGGTAAGGCTCACGTGGCTTATATTCCGAATGGATATATTGTAGGTTTAAGCAAAATTCCTCGAATTGTAGATGTGTTTGCTCGAAGATTGCAGGTGCAAGAGAGAATGACGCAACAGATTAAGGATTGTATTCAAAATACTTTAAATCCCTTAGGTGTGGCGGTTGTAATTGAAGCAAGGCACTTGTGTATGAGTATGAGGGGAGTTCAAAAACAAAACTCCGTTACTACTACTTCGGATTTCACAGGTGCTTTCCTTAAAAATAAAGAAACAAGGGAAGAGTTTATGCACCTTATTGGCGTAAAACTTCTTTAACTCTTAGCTTTATTTTTTTAAAGCTAAGAGTTCTTTTTCTAATTTATCTATTTGTTTTTTCATTTGGTCTAATTTGCGGAAATAGACATAGCTTTTCATATATTGTTTCGCATCTATGGCTGGCGAACCTATGATTGTGGAGCCTTCTTTTACGTCTGAGATTATTCCTGCTTGCGCTCCTATTGAGCATTTGTCGCCTATTGTTATGTGGCCTGAGAATCCTACTTGTCCTCCTACGAAACAGTTGCTTCCTACTTTGGTTGAGCCTGCTACTCCTACTTGTGCTGCCATTACGGTGGAGCTTCCTACTGTTACGTTATGACCTAATTGGCATAGGTTATCGATTTTTGTGCCTTTTTCTACGACTGTTGAACCCATTGTGGCTCTATCTATTGTTGTGTTTGCTCCTATTTCTACGTCATCTTTGATTACGACATTTCCTATTTGTGCAATTTTTTTGAAAGTACCGTCTGCAAGTGGTGCAAAGCCAAATCCGTCTGCTCCAAGTACGGCTCCTGCGTGTATTATGCAGTTGTTGCCTATTACTGTGTCGTGATAGATTTTTACTCCTGGGAAAAGGGTTACGTTATCACCTATTGTTACGTTGTCGCCTATGTAAACTTGTGGGTATATTTTGCAATTGTTTCCGATTTTGGCGTATTGAGAAATTACAGCAAACTCTCCTACATAGTTGTTTTCGCCTATTTTTGCGTTTTTGTCAATAAAGGCAAGCGAGGATACGCCTTGTTTGTTAAATCTGTATTGATTGTAAACTTCTAAAAGCTGTGCAAAACAGCTATATGCGTCTTTAACTCTGATTAGCGTGGCTTCTATTTTTTCTTCTGCTACAAAATCTTCGTTTACTATTACAATGCTTGATTTTGTGGTGTAAATATATTGTGTGTACTTAGGATTGGCAAGGAAAGATAAGCCTCCTGCTTCTCCTTCTTCTATTTTGCATAGTTTATTTACAACAACTTCTTGGTTTCCTTCGATTTGCCCATTCAATAGTTGAGCTATTTGTTTTGCACTAAATTCCATAATTTTATTTTTTAATCGGATAATTTAATATAAGGGCGAAGTTTGTTGTAGGTTTCTTCGTCCATTAAATGTATTTTTTTTATTTCTTCTATGTTTGTAAAGTCTTTTTCGTATTTTTTGCGAAAGCGTATAAAGGCTTTGGCAAGGGCAAAATCAATATAAGGGTGTCGTGCTAAGTATTTTGGGTCATCGCTATTGATATTGACTTTTCGGATTTGGGTTTTGCCTGCATAGAAATGTGGACTTATTTGTTTGAAGGTTTCTTCGTCAATAGTATATACTTCTTTTAGTTGTTCTACACTCACATATCCACCTAATTTTTGCCCATATTTGTAGATACTTCTTGCTCTTACTTTTCCTACTCCTCGAACTTCTTGAAGGTCTAAGGTATCTGAGGCATTGAGGTCAAGATATACGGAGTCTTTTACTGGGGGTGGGGCAAGGGTAAGGGTTTGTTTTGGGGTGTTGTTTAATTCGTTTGCTTCTAAAAGGGTAAACTTGTCTTTTACAAAAAGAAATATCAAACCAAAACCTAATGCAATACCAAATAGAAAATATATTGCGTTTTTGTGTCGGTTTGATATGCGTTTAAGACGAATTTTATTCTTCATTGAATAATTCTTCTATTGCCTTGTCGATTTCTTCTTGATACAATTCTCTTTTTATTACCTTTCCGTCTTTGTCGGCTATTATGTTGAAAGGTATTGTTTGAAAATCGTATTTTGCTGTCAGTTCATGGCCGTTTCCCCACAATGAAAGCCATGGTAAAGGGTTCGCTTTTGTGTATTCTAACCACTCCATTGGGTTGGTATCTACGGAAATGTTTACTATTTCTAAGCCTTTGGAGTTGTATTTTTCGTATAGTTTTTTCAATTGTGGCAATTCTTCTTTGCAAGGCTTACACCATGATGCCCAAAAGCATACTAAAACATAGTTATGTGGCTTTATGTCTCTTTCGGTGTATTCTTTTTCATCTCTATCTATTGCATTGAAACTTAAAATAGATGAAGATAATGCTCTCTTTTGGCGTTCGGCTAATATCTTGCAAAGGTATTCTGCCCAGGCGTTTTCTCCCTCTACGCTAAGACAAAGGTTTGAACATAGGTCTATGATAGGATTTTGTTCGTTTAGCTTGAATTGTGTCATTTGTCCTATGAGTAGGGAATATGCTAAGCCTGATTCTGGATTTTGTTCTATGTAGGTTTTGTATATTTCTGATTGTTTAGTTAGGATTTCTTTTTGTTTTTCTGGCTCTTTTAAGAATTTGCGATTTTCCTCCATCAATTCGTTGTAGAATTTGGAGAAGGATTCTGCTTTTTTGGTGCCTGAGTAGGTGGTTTTGAAGTAGTCTTCTTTTGCTATGTACTTATCTATACCGCTGATTTTGACTGTGAGGGTTTTCCCTTTTTCTAAGGGCAAGGGTAAGGTGGTTGCAAATTGATTGTCTGCACTTAGTATTATCATTGTGCAATCTTTGATTTTTTTGTCAAAAGATATGGTGTCTAATACTATTTGAGCTTTGCCTGCTGTAAAGTTTGTGCTTGCTAAGACTTCTTCTTGTTTTGTTTCTATTTGGTTTGGAGTAGCGTATATTAGTTTTATTTCTCCTTCTGTAAGTTCTGGTATTTCTACTACTAAGCCACTCTTGCTGCTACAAGAGATTGATAGTATTATTATGGCTAATATTTTTAGTATTTGCTTGCTCCTTTTCATATTCTTTTATTCTTCTATTATTTCTCCTATTGGTTTGCGAAGAACCATTTGCATTTGTTTCTTAATTACGTATTGTCCTTTTTTGTTTAGCTTGTATGGTTTTAGCCAGCCTCCTAATAATGGAAATGCTCCTGGCTCTCCTTCTTTTGCTGAGTAGAAATAGTCTGATAGTTCTTCTTCTTCTATTTTTTTACCTATGTAAATGGTGTCTAATTGGAAGACATTAAGATCGACTGTAAGGGTTTGTAGTTTTGTTTCTTTGTCTTTTTCTTTTTTTGTTGGGATTGATTTGTAGTAGGCTTTGCCTTTGTTGTCATATACTTTTGCATAGAATTTTAATCTTGCATCGTTTTGGTGCAATTCTATTGGTACTCTTACTTTTACTATTGGTAAGAAGTTTTCTTTGTTTTGACAAGAGTGGTAATCTGGTTGATGCTCTGCATCTATCACGATATAGCCTCCGTTTACTAAGAATTGTTTTTTGTGTGGTATTAAGTGGTAGTTGTTTGTTAGGTCTTCAAAGTTCAAATATTCTTTATAGGAGATGTTGCATGTGTATTCTATTGTGTCTTTTGTGTGTGTTATTGATTCTAATGCTCCTTTTGGAATTGTTACGCTCGCATGATTGCCCGATAATACTGAGTCTTGTGATGGGTAATAGTAGTCAAAATATTCTCCTAAACAGCCTTCTGGGTCGTCTTCTATGATTAGTCTTACTTTTCCTACAAGATTTATGCCGTCTTTTACTCTTTCTTCTTCTGATTTGTCGTAAAGTGAGGTCCACTTAAAGTCAAATGGCATTTTGTATTTGATATAGTATGGCATTTCTCCACTGCAAGAGTGTGTGTAGGTGCTTGGTGTTCTTTTTATGATAAATTCTGTTCCTTCTCTTGATGAAAAATAGTTGAATATCATTGCTGCTCTGTCTCTTGCTAATGAGGCATTCAATTCATTTAATGGATCCGCATCATCAAATGCGTCTATTGTCATTTTATAAAACTTAGTATTTTCTTGCGCAAAAGCAATGGAATATATACTGTCTAATATGTTTAGGCCTTCTTCTGTATAGTAGGCAGATGATGGCTCAAAACAAATGTATGCTTCGATTCTTTCAGGATAATATGGCTCTGTGGGTTGTTGTGTCTTTGGTGTTTTGCCTCTTTTTGGCTTTGGCGGTTGAGAAACCATTAAATAGTTACAACCATCGCTTTGAAGTCCTATTGCTTGTTTTGTTGCGTTCGTAGTTGTTGTGTTGTTGGCTTGTGGATTTCTTTCTCTTGCTGGTTGTGCTACAAGAGTTAATACGAATAAATTGGCTACTAAAAAATATAATACCTTTTTCATTATTTTATTTGCTGTTTATAAGTTCTTTTATTATGGTTTCGGCTGTGTATCCATTGGCTTGTGCTTCGTAATTCAAGACTATTCTGTGGCGAAGTGTTGCAACGGCTATCGCATTCACGTCTTCTATGTCGGGAGAATACTTGCCATTTAATACGGCGTGTGCTTTCGCTCCCATTATTAGGTATTGTGAGGCACGAGGACCTGCTCCCCATTGCAAATACTTGTCGGCAATTTGACTTCCCTTATGTCTTGTTTTTGAAACTAAGCTCACAACATAGTTATATACGTTATCGCTTACAGGTACTTGCTTAATTAGGTTTTGAATGTTAAGAATGTCTTGAATTTCTAATATCTTTTCTACTTCTATTGTTTTATCTGTTGTGGTATTTTTTAGTATTTCTACTTCTTCTTCAAATGAGGGATAATCCAACCAAAGCATAAACATAAATCTATCTAATTGTGCCTCTGGTAAAGGATAGGTTCCTTCTTGCTCGATTGGGTTTTGGGTTGCTAATACAAAGAATGGTTCTTGCAAAGGATAGGTTTTTGCATTTACTGTTACTTTATGTTCTTGCATTGCTTCTAATAGTGCCGATTGTGTTTTGGGTGGTGTTCGGTTTATTTCGTCTGCAAGTAGTATGTTTGCAAATAATGGTCCCTTTATAAATTCTAATTCTCTGTTTGTATTTAAAATTTCACTTCCTATTATGTCCGAAGGCATTAAGTCAGGAGTAAATTGTATTCTTTTGTAAGTTAAGCCTAATGTTTTGGCGATTGTATTTACTAAAAGCGTCTTTGCTAAACCAGGAACTCCCACTAAAAGACAATGTCCCGAAGAAAGAATTGATATTAGTATTTGATTTACTATTTCTTTCTGCCCAACAATTACTTTTGCTATCTCTTTTTTTAAAAGATTGCACTTATTGATTAGTGAATTTAGTTGTTCTACTTGGTTCATTGTTTATTTTATCCAATTTAGTTTAAAATCACAAGATTGATATTCAGGCTCTATTTTTACATACGTTTTCTTCAATCTTTTGTTTGCCCATTCTTTGATTACTTCTGTTTTTTTATTATCTAAAGCTGAGGCTTGTACTTTATCGTAATCAAGAGTTAAATCAACTTTGTGTGCATCGGTTTTTCTATTTACTTTTATCAATCTATAGGCTTCTGATAATTCTGTTTTAAATTTAACAGGCTTTGTAATCTCGCCTTGCTTCATAGAATTGAAATCAACCTTTTCTATATTGTAAATCGTTTCGTTTATTGCATCTTTTGAGAAAATAGCACTTGCATTATGAGGATTTACTATTAATCCTTCATTTACTTTTGATGGGTCTTCTGAATATTTTACAATTGCTTCTTCAAAGGTTATTTCTCCGTTATCAATTTGTTTTTTTATGTTTTCTAATTCTTGGTAAGCTTCACCTAATTGTTGTGGTGTTACTTTTGGTTGCAACAAGATATGACGACAATTTACTTGATTACCTCTTCTTTCTATCATTTGTATGATATGATAACCGTATTTTGTTTCAATAATAGGAGATATCTCGCCATCTTGAAGTGCAAAAGCAGCATTTTCAAATTCTCCTACCATATCACCACGAGAAAAGAAGCCAAGCTCTCCTCCTTTCTTTGCAGAAGCTGGATCTTCTGAATAAAGAGTTGCTATTGTCGAAAACTTACTTCCTTTTAATACTCTATCTCTATATTCATTTAGCTTTGCTTTTACCCTTTCCTTTTCTTCCTCAGAAACTTTCGGCATTTTCACAATTTGAGAAAGCACATACTCTTGCTCAATAGTAGGTAGGCTATCTTTTGGTATTGAATTATAGAAATCTACCACTTCTTGCGGAGTTACAGATAATGCTCCTGTTAATTTTTGCTCGATTTGAGCAATCATTATGTTTTCTTTAATTACGTCTTTATAATAAGATTTTATTTCGCTCAAAGACTTTCTCATTTGTTTTTCCAACATCTCTTGAGAGCCATAAGCACTAATCATATATCTTATTCTATTATCCATCTCTCTATTTACTTCCTCGTCAGTAACCTCAATTGAATCAATTTCTGCTTGGTGCAACATCAATTTATTTATTAGCATTGATTCTAATAAATTGCATTTTTGTTCAAATTCGTTTTCAATAATGAGTTTACTATTCATCTTTTGTTGAAGAAATGCGGTTTCTAATTCTGATTGTTTAATCATATTTTGTCCTACAACCGCAATTACTCTATCTACAACTAAATCATCATTATTTGTCTCTTGTGCAGAGGCAACAAAACCTAAAAACAAAGTAAATATTGATAATAAAAATAATCTTGACATAACTTATAATTACTTTATACTATTGTAAACATCTTGGTAAACCTTGTATTGATATTTAGCTCTCAAATCTTCAATCCATTGTTTTTCTAAGAAAGATTGATAATCCGAAGTAACCAAACCTTTGCATTCATCTAAATTCTTCATTTCAACATCTAACCAAGAGTCTAATATTAAGAATGTAATTTTTTTATTTTTTGTTTCATAGAATTTCACAGTGCCGCTCTTTTGAGTAGTGTCGGACCAGAACAAATTATCAACCATTTTATTATCGCCTTTTTCATATTTGTTCCATTTGTAAGCAATTCTCTTGTCTAACTCATCTTTAATCTTCAATTTTTTAGACAATTTTTCCTTAGTCTGCTCATTAGTCCAACCTTTACGCACAGCCTTTTGCAAAATCTTTTCTACCTTTGAGACATCTTCCATCTCGCTGTCGATAGTCCAAAGAGTTACACTTGCTCTCTTTTCCCAATTGTATTTTTGTCTGTTATCAGCAAAATAAGACTGCAATCCCAAAGTATCAATCAAAGACTTATTCCACACCATTTGGTCAGTAATAGAGAAAATCAAAACTCCATCACTAAATTCTTGAATATCCGATTTTATTTCTGGGAATTTCTCTTCCAATTTACTGTCAGCGTAATTCACAACTTGCTCTAAAACCACTGTATTATACACCTTTTCTAAATACGAAGGTATATATTCAGCAGGTTGAGTGCGTTGATGATTTTCTATCTCTTTTGCTAAATCATTTACAGTAAAAGAAAAATCTCCTATTCTAAACAATTCTGAATCATTTTTAAAGTCAGCAGGAATTTTCCAAGTTCCAGAAAAAACAGAATCAGTAATTATTTTTTCTATCTCTTTCATTCCCTCTTTATCCTCAACGAAACCATATTCGTTTTTAGCCTTTTGAGCAAAAGATTCCAAAGACTTGAAACTTCTTTCGTCCTTAGAAATTCTACTTTCAATAGCCATTCTTTGTTGTTCCAAAGAAGGAATTTCTTTATACTGTACAGGCTTTACAATATGCCAACCAAAAGGAGTTTGAAATGGTGCAGAAACCTCTCCAACTTTTAGTTTTGACATTTCCAAAAGATAAGCCGCAGGAATTGTGTTTACTTTTTGATTTCTCAAAACACCTCCTACAATTGCAGAAGACTTATCTTCAGAATACACCTTCACAAGAGAATCAAACGAAATATTACCTTCCTTTATCTTAGAATAAATATCGTTTATTATTGCCTCGCTCTCTTGTTCAGAACGCTTATCTGTACCCACCCATATATGAGCAAGATCAACCGTACTAAAGTAAGCAGGAATTTTATCATTCAATTTAATGATGTGATAGCCAAAACGTGTTTTTATAGGATTGGAAATCTCTCCCACCTCCATAGAATAACAAGCATTTTCAAAAGGATAAATCATCACCATAGAGGTAAAATATCCCAAATCACCACCATTTCCTTTATAATTTTGTTCTTTCTTATCCTTAGCAGAAGGATCATCAGAATATTGCTTAGCCAAAGCATTGAAATCCTCACCCTTCAATGCTCTTTCTCTAAGACTCATAGCTTTTTTATAAGCCTTTAAAGTATCAGTTGGGTTAGCATTTTCAGGCAACGAAATCAAAATATGAGACGCTCTTACGAATGTTTTTGTTCTTTCATAAGCCTCTTCAATCAATGATTGAGTTACTTGTGCATCATTTAGATATGGAACAATCAATTGTTTTCTATAAGATTCTATTTCTTCTAAATAAGCCTTAGTTGTATCTAAACCCAATTCCCTTGCTTGTAATAATTTAAGCTTATAATTGATAAAAAGGTCAAGATACGCATCTAAATCTTCTTTATTTATCTTTTCAGGAGTATGACTATTTTTATTGTACATTTTTAAGAAATCAGCCTTGCTTATCTTCTCTCCTGCAATTTCCATAACTACGCTATTATCTGTCTGAGCAAACAAATTAAAATTTAAGCCCAAAACAAACAATGCAAAAAGAACAAATACTTTTTTCATCTCAAATTATCTTGAATAATTAGGTGCTTCTTTTGTTATTGTAATATCATGTGGGTGGCTTTCTGCATAACCTGCAGCAGTGATTTTGATGAATTTAGCCTTTCTCAAAGCCTCTACATCAATACTTCCTGTGTATCCCATTCCCGCTTTCAAACCTCCAACAAGTTGATAGATAACTTCTCTAACTGTACCCTTGTAAGGAACACGTCCAACAATACCTTCTGGAACAAGTTTCTTAATATCATCTTCCATATCTTGGAAATACCTATCCTTAGAGCCTTGTTGCATTGCATCAAGCGAGCCCATACCTCTGTAAGACTTGAATTTTCTACCTTCCATAATGATAGTATCTCCTGGACTTTCTTCTACTCCAGCTAAAAGACTACCTGCCATAATCGTACTTGCACCTGCAGCTAACGCCTTAACAATATCTCCAGAGTAACGAATACCTCCGTCAGCAATTACCGGCACTCCTCTTCCTTCCAAAGCCTTTGCCACATCGTAAACAGCAGATAATTGAGGTACTCCAATACCTGCCATAACTCTTGTAGTACAAATACTTCCTGGTCCAATACCTACCTTCACTGCATCAGCACCCGCATCAGCAAGAGCAATAGCAGCTTCTGCTGTTGCTATGTTTCCGCAAACTATATCAATGTTTGGATATTTTGGTTTCACTCTTTTAAGAGTATCAATCACGTTTTTAGAATGACCATGTGCTGTGTCAATAACAATAGCATCAACACCTGCTGCAACAACTGCATCAATTCTCTCGTCCATATCACGAGTTACACCTATTCCCGCTGCAACTCTCAATCTTCCCATCTTGTCTTTACAAGCGTTAGGACGTTCTTTTAATTTTATAATATCTCTATAAGTTATCAAACCTACAAGTTTGCCTGAAGCATCAACAACTGGCAATTTTTCTATTCTATGATTTTGCAAAATATCAGCCGCTTGTTCAAAGGTTGTGCCTTGAGGAGCAGTTATAACCTCCTTAGTCATAATTTCTTTTATAGGGCGGTTGATGTCTCTTTCAAATCGCAAATCTCTATTAGTAACAATTCCAATCAATCTTTCGGAATTATCAACAACAGGTATTCCCCCAATAGAATATTCCTTCATCATTCTAAGAGCATCCTTTACAAGAGCCTCCTCACTCAAAGTAATAGGGTCGGTAATCATACCATTCTCTGCTCTTTTAACTTTTAACACTTCTGCAGCTTGCTTTTCTATTGACATATTTTTATGTAAGACACCTATTCCTCCTTCTTGTGCCATTGCGATAGCAAGTTTTGCTTCTGTTACCGTATCCATAGCGGCAGAAACAATAGGAATATTTACTGCAATATTACGACTGAACATTGAGTTCACTCTTACATCTCTTGGAATTATTTCTGAATATGCTGGAACTAATAATACGTCATCGTATGTAAGTCCCTCTCCTACAAATTTTTTAGAATCTGAAAACATCTCTTAAATATATTTTAACTGCAAAAATACTATTTTTTTTAGAATAAACAACTAAAAAACTATTCCTAAGAGAAAAAATAATAATCCTAAGAAAAAATTTCGTAAAGCTAAGAAATAATTTTCTAATCCTAAGAAAAAAAATAGGCCTATAAATCAATGCTTTTTTTAAGCTTTATATCCGAAGAAGAAGCTCCTATTTGAAAGAGAAATTCTCCGCTTTCAAAAACTTCTTTCATCTCCATATTGTAGAGAGATAAGTCCTCTTTTCTCAGATAGAAAGATATTTGTTTTTCTTCATTTGGTTTGAGAAACACTTTCTTGAAATCCTTTAACAATATCTCATCTTGACAAACCGAACTTACTACATCTTTCACATAAAGTTGCACAACCTCCTCGCCTTCTCTTTCTCCAATATTTTTAACCCTGCAAGATAGTTTCACAACTGTGTCATTAGATGAAATTTTTTCTACTCTCAAATCACTATATTCAAAATTCGTATAACTCAACCCATAACCAAATTCATACAATGGGCTTGATTTTTCATCAATATAGTCTCTACTATTATTTTTACTATAATAAATAGGTAGTTGTCCTTCGCTTCTTGGAATGGAAATCGGCAATCGTCCTGAGGGATTATAGTCTCCAAATAAAATATCTGCTATTGCATTTCCCCCTTCTTCGCCCGGATACCAAGCAGTCAGTAACGCATTTGCATTTTTTGAAGCAAAATTCATATTTAACGGACGTCCCTGAATATAAACCACCACAAAAGGTTTGCCCGTTTTTGATATTGCTTGTAGCAAGTCTTGTTGTTTTCCTAGAAGACTAAGAGTTGCTCTGTCAAATCCTTCTCCACACTCCATATCACTTAGAGTAGTTTGATTCTTCACTTTTGCTGCTCCTGTTTGCATGTACTCTGTTTCAAAATCTCTTGCACTTGAACCGCCAACAAACACAATTGCAACATCGGATTGCTCAACTGCTTTTATAACTCTGTCAATATCATAAATATTTGTATCTCTTATAGAACAGCCTTTTACATAATTGATTTTCGTTGTTTGATTCACCGCATTTTTTATGCCTTCTAATGGAGTGATTATTTCTTTTTCATCTTGAAAAGCGGTGTAATCTCCCAATTGATTATACATTTGATCTGCATTTGGACCTATTACTGCAATGCTTTGAATGTTTTTGTTCAACGGTAACAAGCCATCATTTTTCAAAAGCACAATTCCTTCTCTTGCTACTTGACGTGCGAGTTCTTTATGCGTTTTTGAACGAACTTCTTTCTTTGCTTTCTCTGGTGAAACGTATGGATTTTCAAACAAACCCATATTAAATTTCAATCGCAATACGTTAGCTACTGCACTATCTAAATGCTTTTCTTCTAATAATCCTTCGTTTATTAATTGTAGTGTTTTGCTTCCGTAGGCATTTGCTCCTAAATCTATATCTACTCCTGCTTCTATTGCTAATTTTCCTGCTTCTTTTACATCTTTTGCTACTTTATGTGTGCTTGATATGCCGTCTATGCTAAATAAATCGGAGAAAACACAGCCTTTAAAGCCCCATTGATTTCTTAAAACATCGGTTAAAAGATATTTGTTTGAGCTTGCAGGTATTCCATCAATGGAATTATAAGAAGTCATTATGCTTGCAACTCCCGATTGCACTGCTTGTTTAAAGGGTTTTAAGTGATCTGAAAATAATTGTCTCATTCCTATTACCGCTCTTTCGCCATTGTGCCCTCCTTCTGGGATTCCGTATGCTGCAAAATGTTTTAAGGTAGAGTAAATGCGAGTTCCCTCATTTTGTCTTTCACCTTGCATTCCTCTCACTAAGGCTACTCCTAATTTTGCAGTCAAAACCGCATCTTCTCCTAAGGTTTCTTCCACTCTTGACCAGCGTGGCTCTCTTGAAAGGTCTAAAACAGGACCGTAAGCTATGTTTGCTCCTTGCAATCTGGCTTCTAAACCTATTATTTCTCCTGTCTTTTTCAACAAGTCTTCATTCCATGTACTTGCCATAGCGAGTCCTGTTGGAAAAACTGTTGTTCCTATTGCCATGTGTCCGTGTGGGCATTCTTCTGCAAACAAAATAGGAATGCCTAAGCGTGTTTCTTCAACGGCATAGCGTTGCATTTTGTTCAAAGCAATGGCTGATAATTCTGGATTTAAGCCTGTTTGAAAGTTTTTTTCAGTCCAAGGATCTGAACGCAAGACTGCCCAAAACAAACCTATAGGCATATTTGAACTCATCTTTTGTTTAAACTCATCTGACAGCTCTACACCTTTTTCTGTCTTAGAATACATCTGCCAACCCATAGGACAGAGAATTTGTCCTACCTTTTCTTCTAATGTCATTCTTTGCAAAAGGTCTTGAACTCTTGCTTCCGTAGGCATATTTGCTTGTTTATACAATGGGATTTGCGTGGTTTTGAATTTAAGAGCTATTGATTCTCCTCTCATATCCTTAGGTATATCAACAAAAACCTTATTTGCTTCAACCCTATATTTGATTTTCTTATTTGTTTTCAATACTCTCATATCCCCTTTTGGAATATTGCCTTCCCATTCTATTGTTTTAGGAATTTCTTCCCCTTCTTCAAGTGCATATATTGCGTATATGGTTTCCTTATCCTTATTTGCAGTAAACCAAATGTTTTTATAATTATAATTTTCTGTTGTTCTCGTGTTGTAAATAGCCTCTCCGTTGTAGCCCAACCATTGACCTACAATTTTTAGTCTGTCAATTACTGCTTGTTCTATAAGACCTTCGGCAGTAGGTCCTATGCCTAAAAGAAAGCAACCTCCTTTTGCTGTAATTTCTATCAAGGTATTTAACACTTTTTGTGCAGATTTATAAGGAGCATTCGGCACCCAACCCCAATCGTTGCTTAATGTAATACAACTTTCCCAAGGATAGTTGAGCTGAGTCTGAGGAATACCTCTTTCGGGTGTTTGATAATTTTCATTTTCTCCTCTTATTGCTCTATCTACACAAATCATTCCTTTGTGTTTTTGCCTTGCCGAGGTTAAAATTCTTTTCAAATTCACCTCATCTCCCGACACCCAACCTCCGTCAAGCCATAATATATCTATATTTCCATAATTGGATAATAATTCATTTAGTTGATTTTCTGTGAAGTCTTGATAGTTTTTCCACCAATCAGGGTGTCGCTCTATGGAATAGTTATGATAGCGATTTGGAGTAGCATATTCTTTATGCCAATACCAAGGACAATGCCAATCGGGCTTTGAAAAATAGCAGCCAATCATAAATCCTTTTTTACGAAAAGCCTCAAAAATATGGTAGGTTACGTCTTTGCGAGGATTGTTTGCAAAAGGTCCATTTGTAATTTTAAAATCGGTGTATTTGGTGTCGAAATTACAAAATCCATCGTGGTGCTTTGTTGTAAAAATCATGTATTTTACTCCTGCCTCCTGCATAACTTCTGCCCACTGCTCTGGATTAAAATTTACGGGATTAAAGTTTTCTTTCAACGAAAAGTACCATTGCTTGTATTCATCGTAAGGCATATTACCCTCTCGCCTTATCCAATCTACATCTTCCGAACAAATCGACCACGATTCCACTATCCCTGGAACTGAATATAGTCCCCAATGAAAAATAACTCCAAATTTCAAGTCCTGCCACTTTGACAACTTGTTCAAAACCAAAGAATCGGTTGGATAAACATATTGTGCTAACATATTGAATGAAAGCACAAGAAAACACAGATAAAAACAAATTTTTCTTTTCATAATGCAAATGTAAATTTTTTCTTAGACTTACTAAATTATTTCTAAGAATTAATTTTTTAAAACAAAGAAAGAAAATTTTAATTCTTTGAAAGAAATTTGTGTTTCTTTAAGGCAATAAAAAATACCCATAACATATTGTTTGTTATGGGTATTTTGATTTTATTAAGTTTTAAAAACTATTTTGTAGCTGGAACTTTTATCACATCACCATGGTCTTTTACTATCATTTCATACCATTGTTGTGGATATTTTGGTTGTTCTGGGAAAACGCATTGGCCTTTTCTATATGGGCTTTCTTCAAATCTTCCGTTAGTTTCTTTCTTTATGTTTCCGTCTATGTATTTAACTAATAGGAATTGGCTTAGTTTTCTCCATGCTTTCATCATTTGGTCCGCTTTTTCTAAAGAGAAGTTTGTTGAAAGTTTTGCAATTTCTTCTGCACTTTTAGCATTCTTTAATTTTTCATCAAAGTGTTTAACTTCTCTTATGAACATTTGTTCCAAACCGTTTTGTTCTTTGCGGATATCCTTTATCATGTCAGAATATCTTGAATAAGCCATGTTTGTAACTAAGTTAAATAACCAGAATGCTGATGTTTCAGAATATTCTACCATGCTTCCGTTTCCTACTTCAAAGCATCTAGGTACTCTTTCTATTGCACAGTACATTGGAACGTAAACTGTTGAGTATGTATCATCAACTCCAAACCATAAAATTCCTTTTGCGTTATCTGGCATCCATGAACGTGATTGTGCTACGAATGAGAATCCTGTTTGTTGTGTTGATGTAGCTCTTTCATGTACGTATTCTTGTCCGTTTACTGAGAATCCCATTGGTCTCCAACGGTAAGGGCAAGCAAAAGGACCTGCTCCAAGATCTTTTGTCATGTCCATTGGAGTTCCTTCGTAATGATCTCTCATTAATTCCATTACTTCCTTAACGTCTAATTGCTTTTCTGGTTTTATCCACAAAGGCATACGATTTTTTAGGTCGTGTCCCATTGCGTATTTTTCATATTTTATCATGTCTTTGTTGCAACGTAGGAATGCAGCGTAAACTCTGGCTTCACATCCTCTTGCTCCTGAGAAATCAAGTGGTGCGTATGTGTCGCTGAATGAAAAGTCTTTGTCTTCACCTGTGTAATATCCTTTTAGTCTTGCGAAAGTTATTACATCGTGTGAGTAAACTACTTCAACTTCTGGACGGAATATTTCTTTTATTTTTTTAGATGAGATTGATTTGTAGCTACCTTTTGTTTCTTGTGCAAAGGTTGTGATTCTTGCGTGATTAGCATGTCCTGAGATATAGCCATCTGGAACTCGCATTGCTACCCAAACAGCTCCTTTTGTCCATCTTTTATCAACTTTTCCTTTAGCATTAAGAACAGGAGCACCTTTTCCTATCAATTCCATTATCCATACTTCGTTTTCATCTATGATTGAGAAACTTTCTCCTGATGAATAGTATCCGTATGTATCAACAAATTCTGCGATTTGTTTGATTGCTTCTCTTGCGTTCTTTGCTCTTTGAAGTGTTAAGTAGATTAAACTTCCGTAGTCTATACCTCCTGTTGTATCAACTAACTCTTCTCTTCCTCCGTATGTGGTTTCTGCTATTGCTAAGCCCCATTGATTCATGTTTCCTACAGTTGTGTAGGTGTTTGCTATTTGTGGGATTTGGATTAGCGGTTTTCCAGAGTCCCAATCTATTACTTGAATCATTGTTCCTTCTGGATATTGTGCAGCTCTATTGTAATAAAGTTCTCCATACAAGGTATGAGAATCTGCTGCGTATGTTACCATTGTTGAACCGTCTTTTGAGGCTCCTTTTGTAATCAAAAAGTTTGTGCAAGCAAAAGAATAATTTGCAAAACACATAACTACTGCCATCAATAAGGCTGTTAATTTAATTTTATTATTCTTCATATTAATTATTATTTAGTTTTCTACTATTGTTCCTATGTGTTCTCCTTTTACAACCTTTTGCAAATTTCCTATTGTGTTCATATCAAAAACATAAATAGGCATTTTATTTTCTTGACAAAGTGCAAAAGCAGTCAAATCCATTATTTTAAGTTTCTTACTCAAAGCCTCATCGTATGTTAATGTGCTATATTTTGTAGCCGAAGGGTCTTTTTCTGGATCGGCTGTATAGACTCCATCAACTCTTGTGCCTTTTAAAATCACATCTGCTTGCATTTCTATTGCTCTAAGCGTAGATGCGGTGTCGGTTGTAAAGTAAGGATTTCCTGTTCCGCCAGCTATAATTACTACTTTTTCTTCTTTCAAAGATGAAATCATTCTTCTGCGAGAGGTTTCTTTACAAATAGGCTCTATTGCTAAGCCTGAAAGTAATTCTGTTGCAACTCCTTGTTGTTCAAGCTCAGATTGCAAAGCCATGCTATTGATAACAGTTGCTAACATACCCATATAATCTCCTTGAACTCGATCCATACCTTTTGCGGCACCTTGTAATCCTCTGAAAATATTACCTCCGCCAATTACAACTGCAATTTCTGCACCCAATTCTTTGGCTTGTTTTATTTCAGAGGCGTATTGAGAAAGCATTTCTGGGCTAATACCATATTCTTGTTCGCCCATAAGAGATTCTCCGCTTAATTTAAGTAAGATTCTTTTGTATTTCATTATTTTTCCCTTCTATTTATTTTGTAAACATACACGCATCTCCAAAGGAAAGAAACCTATAATTATTTTCCAAGGCAAATTGATAAACCCTTTTCCAATCCTCTCCAATCATTGCAGAGACTAAAAGCAACAAAGTACTTTTTGGCTGATGAAAATTCGTAATCATAGCATCTACAATCCTATATTCATATCCTGGTGCTATCATTAACTGAGTTTGTCCTATCAATACATTTCTGTTTTCTTGCTCCATGCCTTCCAATATAGCTTGTAAAGATTCTCTTGCACTTATTCTGCATTCTTCCTGATAGGGATCCCACTGTTTAACATCTATTTCAGAATATCTATTGCCATTTTTCAAAACCTTCACTCCATGCCAATAAAGACTTTCTATGGTTCTAACCGAGGTAGTACCAACACACATCACACGCTTATCAAGATTTGCCAACAACTCTTCGATATTTTCTTTTTTCAAAACAATTTGTTCTGTGTGCATAACGTGTCTATCTATTGTCTCTGTGCTTACAGGCTTAAATGTACCTGCTCCCACATGCAAGGTAACAAAACACGTCTTCACTCCTTTATCTGCGAGTTGTTTAAAGGTGTTTTCTGAAAAATGTAAGCCCGCTGTTGGCGCTGCAACCGAGCCTTCTTGATGTGCATATACAGTTTGATAATCCTCCTTGTCGCTTTCTTCGTCCTTACGTTTAAGATAAGGCGGCAAAGGCACGTGTCCCATATATTGAAGCACTTCTGCAAAACTCAAATCCTCTCTATCCCAAGAAAACTCCACAATCCAAGTTTCATTTTCTTGATAAAGACGTTTTGCAGTAAGAGTTAGCTGATTTTCTTTATCAACAAAAGAAGAAGAAATGGTTTCTTGTTTCCATTTTTTGTTATTTCCAATTAAGCATTTCCACTCACAACTACCTTTCTGTGCGTATGCCAATTGAATATCCTTATTCATAGGCTCCAAACAGAAGATTTCTATTACAGAGCCGCTCTCTTTTTGAAATAACAAGCGTGCGTGTACAACCTTTGTATCGTTTAAAATCAAAAAAGTATTGCTATCCAACATCTCTGGCAAGTCATAGAAGTATTTTTCTTCTATTTTCTTGTCAGAGGTTAGAGACAATAACTTTGCTTTATCCCTTTCAGATAAAGGATATTTAGCAATATTCTCCTCTTCTAATGGATAATCAAAATTACTTATTTTGATTTCAGGAGGGTTGTACATATTAAATATTTATGCCTTTTCTATTTTGAAAGTATAGTACTCCATGATAGGATTGTGCAACAAATCCTTGCAAGCTTTTTCAACTTTTGTTGCTGCTTCCTCTTCATTTGCAGCCTCAATGCTTAAAGTAATGTGTTTTCCTATTCTTACATTGGTTATAACTCCCAATCCCATATTTTTAAGGCTTGAACCAACTGCTTTTCCTTGTGGGTCTAATAATGCTTTCAAAGGCATTACATCTATTTCTGCTCTAAATTCCATTTTTTGTAAAATTTGATATTAAAGAAATAATAATATACATTAACACTATTAACGGTATAGCAAAACAATTAAAGACAAAAATTAGTAATATGCTAATTACTAAAAATAGAAATCTTACTTTATTGTCTTGCCATGTAAAATTCTTAAATTTAAACGAAAACATATCAACAGGAGCTATTAACATAACACCCATTATTATGCTAAATATTATAATAAACCAAGGGTTTAAAAGAATATCTACCACACTTGCATAAAGTCCTTCTTGATAAATTCCCCATAAATGTATCTTTTGATTAGACAAATAGCTCAAAATAGGTAAACTTAACCACAAAAGAGCATTTGCAGGCGTAGGAAGACCAATGAAATTTACGCTTTGTCTTTCATCAACATTAAAGTTCGCTAAACGATATGCCGACATAAGTGCCATAAACAAAGGAATAAGACACAAAACGTTAGCTATCAATAAAGAATAATGATTAGCAATAAGACTATCCTTTAAAACCTCAACTGTTATCAATGAAGGTGCAAGTCCAAACGTTACAACATCTGCCAAAGAATCTAATTCCTTACCTATTGCCGAAGTAACCTTTAACAGTCTTGCAGTAAGACCATCGAAAAAGTCGAATATAGCTCCTAATAATATGAAAATAGAAGGAAGTAATATGTTTTCAGATACATATAGGAAGTATATGGATAATGCTCCACATAAAAGATTAGCTAATGTTATGCAATTTGGTATATGTTTCTTTATCATAATAGGTGCAAAGATATGAAAAACTTTTAGAAAACTTATGATTTTTATTTTTTCTCTGCTCTTAAAATCTCTCTTTTACCTTTTGGCCCTGGCAATTTAGCGATAGAAAAGCCTGCTTTTTTCATTCGTCTTTTTATTTCTCCCTTGCAACAATAGGTTGTTAAGACTCCTCCTTTATGAAGGCTATCATAGACTTTTGAAAACATATCTTCCGACCACAATTCCGAGTCTTTTTCGGGAGAAAAGGCATCAAAATACACCACATCAAAGACATCTTTTCCAAAATCAAAATTACAAGCATCTGCCTTGCACTTTTTAATTTTAAATTCAGGAGTAATTTCCACAATTTCTTCCCAATCGCATTTGTGAAGCAAGTCAAACTCTTCTTTTAGCGAGAGTTGTTCTCCGTAATTAAGCCTTTCTGCTATTGAAGCAGAGATTGGATAAAGTTCTATTGTTTGATAGAAAATACTTCTTTGATTAGAATTTTTTAAAGTCGCAATAGCGTTCAAGCCTGTGCCAAATCCTATTTCTAAAATATTGATTTGAGTAGCGTTATTTAAGCTACAAAAATAATTATAGCCATAATCAATATATATAGTATTAGTTTCGGTTAGAGCACCAAAGTGAGAATGATAGCTTTCTTCAATATCTTTTCTTAAAAGCGAATTGCTACCATCTTCTGTTTGAAAAATTTCTATTAAATTATGCTTTGCGTTTTCCATTCTCCGTCAAAATACCAAACGTATCTTTCTCCTATTTCTTTTAAATACTCAATCGCTTCATCGAAAAGCAAATCCACCTCATCTTTTTTATGACAATCGGTAGAAATCGTTAAAGGGATTTTCATATCACTTGCTTTTTTTATCCACTCTCTTCCAGGATAGAAATCATCATAGCGTTTCTTGTAAAGACCTCTTGTATTTATTTCACAAATTGAGCCACTTTCCTTTATAGCTACAAGACACTCCATCATAAAATCCTCAAACCATTTGTCGTGTTGCGAAAAATATCTTTCCTTATTGTGCATTTTTATTTTGTCAAAGTGCCCTACAACATCAGGTCTTTGATTTTTTATCATATTTATCACTTGTTCAAAATAGGTTTCAACGCCTTCTCTTATGTTTCCAGAGAAAACCTCCTCTAAACCTTTGTCGTAAACCTCTCTATCGCTTCCGTCAATAAACCAAATCTTGTCATTGGTTTTTCCTTTCACAAAATGCACCGAGCCAATGAAGTAATCCAAGTCATAAATCTTAGACATCTCTCTTATATTCTCCTGTAAGGAATTGATATAGTCCATTTCCATAGAAATGAATAGTTTGATTTTGTCTTGATACTTTTGTTTTAAGAATTTGGCTGTGCTAAGATATTCTTCAACTCTTTCTTTTTTCAAAGCAACCTTGCTTTCAAAACAAAGGGGTGAATGAGATGAAAATCCAAAGTAATGCAATCCTTTATCTATTGCCGACAATACCATATCCTCCATCGTATCCTTTCCATCGCAGAAAAGAGAATGTGAATGATAATTGAATTTTTTTAGCATATTCCTGCGTTAAAACGGCACCGCCCACAATGGTTTTACAAAAGGGAGCTTCTGCTTTTAACAGTTTAATGGTCGCTTCCATGGCGGGCACTGTGGTCGTCATGAGAGCACTTAAACCCACGAGGGGTGCTTGTAAGTCTTTCGTAGTCTGAACAATTTGTTCAGGCGGAACATCTTTGCCCAAATCCACTACATGAAAACCATAGTTTTCCAATAAAAGCTTCACAATGTTTTTTCCAATATCATGAATGTCGCCCTTTACTGTAGCGATTATGATCGTTCCCTTTGTTTCGCCTTGTGTGTCCTGCGAACAAACAGCCTTTTTTATGCTTTCAAAAGCCTGTTTAGCCGCTTCGGCACTCATTAAAAGCTGAGGCAGATAAACGGTTTTGTTTTCAAAGCCTTTGCCCACCTCATCAAGAGCAGGGATAATATGACCGTTGATGACATCAATGGCGGTTTTCTCTGCCAGCATGGCCTCTGTCACAGCGGGTACTTCGCCCTTTCTGCCGGAGATGATGAGATTCTCTAGCGTCTCCTTCCCTGCTTCTGCCGCAGGAAGGTCTGCCTTCGCCCCCTGATGGCGGGCAATGTAGTCGGCGCAGCCTGCATCCTCACCCAGCAGCACCTTTGCCGCAGCAACAGCATCCAGCACCCGCTGAGAGCGGGTATTGACGATAGGCAGGTTCAGTCCCGCCGCCAAACACATGGTGAGATAGGCGCAATTGACGGCCTCACGGCCCGGCAGACCGTGGCTGACATTGCTGACACCCAGCAGGGTCCGGTAGCCCGCCTGCTTTACCATACGGATGGCATCCAAAATGGTGCGGGCGGCGTCTTGGTTGG
>CALCUN010000090.1 GCA_937906975.1 uncultured Bacteroidales bacterium | reverse complement strand
TAAGTATTATTTGATATGAACTCTATATCTCCATTCTGATTTTTAGATATATTGATAATTTCTTCAATTTTTTCTAATCTTTGCCCATAATCATCTAAAGCCGCGCTAACTCTTTTATCAAATTCTTCATTTGAAGCTCTAACAGGAGCCTAAACAAAAGAATTAGAATTATTTGCATCTTCATCATAATAAACATTTTTGTTGTTATAATATTGTAATGCTAAATTAATAAAAGAAGAAGGAGAAGCAGGACATTATTGTCCTAATTACAATCATTGTCCTCCTCAAATATTAGGACGTTTTCAACATTTTGTTTCAAAAAAAGCGATGAATATAGATTCGCTTGGAGCCGAAAGAATAAAGATACTTTTTTCAGCAGGATTGATAAAAGATTTCTCTTCATTCTATACCCTAAAACAAGACGATATAATAGGACTTGGCTCTCTTGATAAAGAAAACAAAGCAAATATTCAAGAAAAAGGAGCAAAGAACATAATACAAGCAATAAACAAATCAAAAGAAGTTGAATTTGCAAAAGTATTATACGCTTTGGGGATAAGATATGTAGGAGAAGTAACAGCAAAACGTTTAGCAAATACTTTTAAAAACATAGAATCTTTATCAAAGGCAACAAAAGAAGAATTGCTATCGGTAGAAGACGTAGGCGAAAGAATAGCAAACTCACTTTTAGACTATTTTTCCATTCAAGATAATTTAGACTTGATAAATAATCTAAAAGAAGCAGGCTTGCAATTTGAAATAAAAGAAAGCCAAAAAGCAAGTACAAAACTTTCAAACTTGAGTTTTGTAATCAGTGGTACGTTTACAAATTTTTCAAGAGATGGATTGAAAAAACTAATAGAAGAAAACTCAGGAAAAATACTAAGTAGCGTATCCTCAAAAACAGATTACCTAATTTGTGGTGAAAACACAGGGCCACAAAAAAGGAAACAAGCCGAGAAATTTGGCGTAAAAATGTTAGAAGAACAAGAATTTATTGACAAACTTAATATAGGAGACTTTTAATTTGGCAACTATTGCATTTCATACCTTAGGCTGTAAACTTAACTTTGCTGAAAGCTCCGACCTTGCAAGGAGATTCTCTGTACATGGCTACAATCAAGTTGATTTTAAGCAAAAGGCTGATGTCTATGTATTGAATACCTGCACTGTTACTCAAATTGCAGAAAAGAAATGTCGCAATGCCATTCGCCAAGCACACACACTAAATCCAAATGCAATAATAGCCGTAATCGGTTGCTTTTCACAGTTAAATCCAGAAGCAATAGAAGCAATAGAAGGCGTAGATATAATCTTAGGAAACGATGACAAACACAAATTAGTCGATTATGTACTAAACCACAACAAGACAAACACCCCTTCAAACAAAGTATTTGACATCTCTCGCCTAAAAACATTCTACACTTCCTATTCCTCAGATGACAGAACACGCTCATTCCTAAAAGTACAAGATGGTTGCGATTATTTTTGTACCTATTGCGCCATTCCACACGCAAGAGGAAGAAGCCGAAATGAAGACATAGAAACCATAGTTAGCTGTGCAAAAGAATTAGCCAAAGAAGGCAAAAAAGAAGTAGTGCTTACAGGAGTAAACATTGGAGATTTTGGAAAAAGTACCAATGAAACCTTCTTAGAACTCATAAAACGCCTTGATGAAATAGAACAAATCCAACGATATAGAATATCAAGCATAGAGCCAAACCTTATAACAGAAGAAATAATCGACTTTTGTGCAAAATCAAGAGCCTTTTTACCACATTTTCACATACCATTACAATCAGGAGACAATAAAATCCTAAAACTAATGCACAGAAAATATGAACGAGAGCTATTTGCACAAAGAGTAAACTATATAAAAGAAAAAATGCCTCACGCATTTGTTGCAGCCGATGTAATAGTTGGCTTTCCGCAAGAGACAAAAGAAGATTTCCTTTCAACATATCAATTCATTGAATCCTTACCATTAGCCTTCCTTCACGTGTTTACCTATTCGGAGCGTCCGAATACAATCGCCGCAAAGATGGAAGGAAAAGTGCCGATTTCAGAACGCAGAGAAAGAAGCAAAGAATTACAAAAATTATCCATAGAAAAGAAAAACTTTTTCTATGAAAACAATCAAGGATACAAAGGAAAAATCCTGTGGGAATCAGACAACGAAAACGGAATGATGTTTGGCTTTTCAGAAAACTACATAAGAGTAGGTAGAAAGTTTGAAGAAAAATACATCAATCAAATAACAGAAGAAGAATTAACACAATTAGACACAAGCAAACAATATTTTAAATTATAAAGAAATGAGAAAAATATTATTACTCTTAGTAACCATAATTGGTTTAAGCTCATGCAAATCAATAGAACCAGAGGTATTTGCACCAGATTATCAAAACGTAAGTCTATTACCACGCTTAACTGCCTGGATAGACCAACCATCATTTGAAAACGCCTACGGAGCAAACTCCTATTCAGTAAAAGTATCAGATGATTTAAGAAACCCATACGGCTTGACAGAAACCCCATACGGAAAAGGTGTTTTTGAAATCACAGAAAAGACAAAACTTTACACAGCCGAAAAAAGAATACAAGATGCTGCTACAGTATTTGTAAATGAAGTAACACAAAATATTTCAGACCCAACAACAAAACGACAAGGCAATATCGTGTTAAGAGCAGGAGCGATATACAACAAAAATAACTACAAATGGTCATGGCTAAGTGGCTTTACCTTTGGTGTACTCAATCTTTTCGGAATGCCATTTTGCACAAACACAACCGAACTTGAAGTAATCGTAGAAATATATGATGCAAGAAACAACTTAGTTGCCAAATTTAACGAAAGAGGTTACGCAAAAGAAGAAATGGCCTTTTACCATGGCTACTATGAGTTTCAAAGAAGAGCAGCAACCCTTGCATTGCAAGATGGATTAATGAAGATAAAAGAATTAATTGAAAAAGATGCTCAGGTAATCAAAGCAAAACTAAGATAATATTTCCAAAACAATACTTAATGTGAATAGGAATTATGTTCTAAGCCTTGTACTCTTTACACTAATCGCACTTTCAACCAAAGGGCAAGACATACACTTTTCCTCAATCAAAGCAAACGACATGTATTTTAACCCAGCAAAAACAGCATTCTTTGCAACCGATTTTCAAATTGCGACAACATATCGCAATCAATGGCAAAGCGTTTCCACAAACGGTTACAATACAAGCCTATTCACAGCCGAAGCACGCCTATTCAAAAGCAAAAGATACAAACACTCCTTTGGAATAGGCGTAGGCTTTATGAGAGATGTAGCAGGCACGCTAAACTTCGGACAAAGACATCTCTTTATGAGTCTATCCTACAACAAACAAATCTCAAAACACAACAATCAATTCATATCCTTAGGCTTTCAATTTGCAAACACCTATTGGTCATACGATGCCACAGATGCCGACTTTGGACAAGAGCAAGCAGATTGGGAAGGGCTTTATCTATCAAATCTTTCACACAAAGACCTATCCTTAGGCGTGCATTGGCAAATAGAGCCAGCAGAGTTACAAACCCTAACAGCAGGAATAGCCTCATTTCACCTAAACACACCCATGCTATCCTTTTTAAGCCAAGATAATTTTTATCAAATAAAACTACAACCACGCCACCTTGCATACATAAACTATCAATTCCCAACAACCGAGCTCACAACCCTACAACTACACTCGCATGCCAATTTTCAAAACGACAATTATGAAATCATAATAGGCGGAGAATGCACAGTAGATATGTCAAGAACAATATTTGACCAAAACAACATAGGAGCAGGTCTTTACTATCGTTCAAACGATGCACTAATACTTGTTTTAACCTATCAATTCAACTCACTCAAAGCAGGCATATCCTACGATGTAAACATATCTGGTCTTTCGCAAGTCTCACACACTTACGGCGGATTGGAATTATATATTAGTTATGGATTAAATAAATATTCGTATAACAAAAAAATAAAAACAATACCATGTCCAACATTTTAAGAAACCTAATCTTGCTGATAGTTTTCTCAGCGGGATTAACAGCAACAGAAGTAAACGCACAAGAAAAGTATGCAAAAGCATACGAAGAAAAAGGAGACAAAGCCTTTTCAAATGGAAAATATCAAGAAGCTATGGAGAATTACAATATGGGTAAGAAATTTATCCTAAATCCATTGCACCTTAACTACAAAATTGCCGAAGTTTATAGAATGCAAAAAGACTATGACAAAGCAGAATATTGGTTTCAAAAAGTATTGATAGAATGCGATACTTTGAATGTAAACGCCACATTTCCGTACCTATACCTTCACCTTGCGGAAGTCGCAAAATGCAACGGCAACATCGTACAAGCACAACACTTTCTAAACACATGCCTATTAGATTGCCCAGACATAAACATTAGAAAACAAGCAAAACAAGAATTAGAAACACTTCGTTGGATATTTGACAACGAAACACCAGAAGAAAACACCAGCGTTGTAAATTTAGGCAACAATGTAAACAACAAATTCTCACAAAGCAACACCTTTATCCTAAGAGATAGCGTTCTTTACTTTACAAACCCAATCTATAAAGAAGAACAAGAAGACGGAGAGGTGTTCTACTCCGACATTTACAACCAAATCTTCTTCTCCTACATAGACGAAGACTTCTACACCCCTGCAAAACCAATGGAAATAGGAGGAGTAAACAACCCAAAACAAAACATTTCCAACTTTTTCTTTGACACAATAACCAATACCATTTACTTCACTCGCACAACCTTTAAAAACAACGAAGAAGTCAGCCAAATCTATTTCACACAATTTAGCAACAACAAATGGAGCAGTCCAAAAGTTGTAAAACAAGCCTATGACAAAAAATCTTCTAACACTTCCCCAATCATAGTACGCAACGAAGCAGGCGAAACCTATCTATACTTCTCCTCAAACAGAGCAGGAGGATTTGGAGGCTATGACCTATGGTATGTAAACCTTATAAACATAGACGCAACCCCAGTAAACTTAGGAAATGTCATAAACACAAAAGGCGATGAAGTAACACCACACTATTGTGATGATGAAGCAATGCTATATTTCAGCTCAAACTACCACAAAGGCTTTGGAGGCTTTGACATTTTCCGAAGCGAAGGAGCATTGAACCGTTGGACAACACCCGAAAACCTACTACAACCAATCAACTCCCCAGCAAACGACCTATACCCATTTGTAAACATAAGCGGAGAACAAGGCTACTTTACCTCAAACCGTAAGAGCGAAAACAACAAAGAAAACAAAACATGTTGCAACGACCTATATCGTTGGGACAAACACCTACCAAAAGTACCAACACAACAAGTAGTAGAACAAAAAGTAAAATTCAACCCCGTATTTGACCTTCCTATAGCATTGTATTTCCACAATGACGAACCAAACCCAAGAAGCACATCTCCAACAACCGATAAATCATATCAAGAATGTTACAAAGAATACAGATTGCTAACAAATCAATACAAAGCCAACGTAACAAAAGGATTAGCCGATAGCTTAGAAGGACCAGTACTTGAAAAAATGGATAACTTCTTCAAAGAAAAAATCGACAAAGGAATGATAAAATTAGACCTTTTAGCAGAATACCTTTTGGAACAAGCACACTTAGGAAAGCAAATCACACTTCACGTAAGAGGATACGCCTCTGCACTTCACGAAACAGAGTACAATCACATCTTATCAGAAAGAAGAATAGTTAGTTTAGAGAACTATTTGAAAATATGGCAAAACGGACGCTTACAACCATACTTTGAAAGCGGAAGAATAGCCATTGAAAGAATGCCTGTTGGAAAACTTGAAAGCAAATCAGTCAATCCAACCACCATGGCAGAAAGACGCCAATCAATCTTCACACTCCAATCCATGGAAGACAGAAGAATAGAGATTAGAGTAGTGAATGTAAAATAATAAGAAATAAAAAAAGCAACCATTTCGGTTGCTTTTTTTATTTCTTATTCCACAATCAATTTCTTTTTCACGCTGCCTTTTACTGTTTTTATGTTTACTATGTAAGAACCTGCTTTGTAGTTTGCAAGATTGATTTGAATATTTCTTTTGTTTGCTTTGCGTTTTTCAATCAAGCGATTCAAAGCGTCATAGATTT
>CALCUN010000089.1 GCA_937906975.1 uncultured Bacteroidales bacterium | reverse complement strand
TTAAGAGCAGATAGACAACCAGAATTTACACAAGTGGATTGTGAAATGAGCTTTGTAGAACAAGAAGACGTGCTACAAATGTTTGAATGTTTGATGAAATATCTTTTCAAACAAGTAAAAGGCTTAGAATTAGAAGATTTCCCAAGAATGACCTACGCAGACGCAATGAAATATTACGGAAGCGATAAGCCTGATACAAGATTTGAAATGAAATTTGTGGAATTGAACGATGTAGCACAAGGAAATGGCTTCTCTGTGTTTGATTCTGCGGAATTAGTTGTAGGAATTTGTGCAGAAGGTTGTGCAAACTACACTCGTAAACAATTAGATGAATTAACCGATTTCGTAAAACGTCCACAAGTAGGCGCAACAGGATTGGTTTATATTAAATACAACGAAGACGGAACATTCAAATCATCTGTAGATAAGTTCTTTACGCCAGAGCAATTACAAAAAATAGCAGATAAATTCGCGGCAAAACCAGGTGATTTAATGCTTGTGATGGCTGGCGCTAAGGAAAAAACTCAAACAGCATTGTGTGCACTTCGTCTTGAATTGGGAACACGCCTTGGATTAAGAGATCCTTTCAATTACAAGCCATTATGGGTTGTTGATTTCCCACTTTTAGAATGGGACGAAGAGACTCAACGTTTCTATGCAAAGCATCACCCTTTTACTTCTTTGAAATCAGAGGATTATCCAAAACTTTTCACTTCTCCGGGCGAAGTAAGAGCAAACGCATACGACCTTGTAGTAAATGGAACTGAAATAGGAGGAGGTTCAATACGTATTTACGACAGAATTATGCAAAACGATATGTTTAAAGCTCTAGGTTTCAGTGATGAAGAAGCACAAGCACAATTCGGATTCTTACTTAATGCTTTTGAATTTGGAGCACCACCTCACGGAGGTATAGCATTCGGATTTGATAGAATGTGTTCAATGTTCGCTGGCGTTGAGACAATTAGAGATTTCATTGCCTTCCCTAAAAACAACAAAGCAAGAGATATAATGATTGAAAGTCCATCAGAAATTTCTCCTGCACAGCTTGAAGAATTGAATATATCGCTGATTCCAAAGCAATAAGCAATATAATTAAATAAAGGGTAACGGGTTTTATTATTTAAAATCCGTTATTTTTTTTGTAATTAAATCTCTTGAAACTCAAAGATTTACCCCCCCCTAAACAAAATCACTATTTTGTTTGTTAGTTATAATAAAATATTTGTAAATTTGCGACATAGAAATAATTATAAACTAAAATTTATATAGTATGAAAAGAAACGCAAAATTAGCATTGATTTGTTTTTCAATGTGTTCGCTTTTTGCCTTCACAGAAGCAAAAGCACAAGAAGTCATCACAGACACATTTTATGTAGAAGACCTCTTAGAAGGTGTAGAAGAAGTTGCAGTAGAGGAGAAAAAATCATCAGATTTTACTGATTTTTATTTTACTTTCGCAACAATGGACGCTAATTCCGGAATTGCGGAAGACTTAGGCTTTGCAATGCCGGACAAAGGTATAGGTTTAGCTTATAGAATGGAACTTCCAATAGGATTAGACCATTTTACTGTAGGTTTTAATTTTGGATACACATTCGGATTAAGAACTTACTCGGAAAATTCTCTTGACATGACAAAAGCAAGAACCTTTACACATTCTGCTTATATAGATTACAATATTGGAGCGAGAATGTTCTTTTCTAAAAACCATAAAAACGGAATGAGTATATATGCAGGATTTGGATACGATTATGGAGAATTGAATCTAAGCAAATCTATACAAGGCTATGCTATGGTTTTAGATTCAAAGGTTATTCAGCACGCATTCTATGTTCCTGTTGGAGTAAAATTCTTCTTTGGAAACTTTTCTCTAATGGCAAATTACCGTTACAGAGCTTTTGATATAGATATGACAGTTGAAAGCAGAAATCCATTAAACACAACCTCAATAAAAGAAGGACGTACATTAAATCTATTCCCATTAGAAATAGGAATAGGATTCCAATTCTAAACGAAATTTTTTCTTAGCTTTAGAAAATTTTCTCTTAGGATTAAAAAAATAACTCTTAGCTTTAATTTTAAAAAGCTAAGAGTTATTTTTATTGTTATTCGATAACAAAACTTTGATTTTCGTAAAAATCTTAAAAATTCTAAAAATCCACATAACCCTCTGCACGCAAAATATTTATAGAGCAAAAACTCGATTTTAAGACCAAATACTTAAAGAAAATTTAATTAACAGATAGATTGATCGTGTTTTTTGAAAATATAAGCAGTTAAGTTAAAATTGCAATAAGACAAAAAAATAGGGATTTGAATTAACAAATCCCTATTTTGCAGTTACTTAAACTAAAAATTTATTTAGTCTTTAATATTTGGTTCTTCTAATCCAAGACCTTTTTTCTTATCCCAAGCTTTCAAAACGAAACCAAGAAGTAACGCAGCTATACCTAAGCAAGCCAACATTACCAAAGGCCATGTGTAATTGTATTCTAATGGATTTTCTACTCCTGCATTTGTGTTAGCTAATACTTTACCTATTAACATAGGGAATAGCCATAATCCGATATTTTGTATCCAGAAGATTAGAGAATAAGCAGAACCGATAACTTTTTGGTCAACTAATTTTGGAACACTTGGCCATAAAGCAGCAGGTACTAAAGAGAATGAAGCACCTAAAACCAAAATAGTTATGTAAGCAACGATTGTTCCTCCGATTGCACTTTCTTTAAACATAGGTAAAACAAATGCGAATGTTAAGTGGCAAACGATTAGTAATAATGAGCCAATCATTAACATTGAAGCTGCTTTTCCTTTGTGGTCTACGTAGTTTCCTAATATTGGAGTGATAGCTACTGCTAATAATGGGAACACTGCGAATACTGATTCTGCTGAACCTCTCATGTATCCCATGTAACAATAACTTATCAATGCAACAACGGCTAACGCCATTAAACCAAATTTTGCTGTTTTATTTTTAGAGAAATTGCTTGCAAACGAGCCAATTGCAACAACTAACATTATTAAGTATTGAACAATAGTTACTGTTTCGCTTGCCCAGAATCCTGTTCCTTCTGTTAGAGTTAAGTTACATTGTAGCATGTTTACAGCATATTTTTGGAATGGGAAGATTGCTGAATAGTAAAGAACGCAAAGTAAAGCTACTAACCAGAATCCTCCACTTCTTAAAATACTTCCTATATCGCTGATTTTAAATGGTTCATCTTTTTCTTCTGCTTCTCCTGTTTGTGCGTCTAATTTCTTATCCATAAAGAAATAAACTATAAACATTATTAAAGCAATACAAAGTAAAACAACACCGAAGGCAACTGAACGAGCAACATCTACATCGCCACCTAATTTAGCGAAGAATGGAGAGAATATCATACAAGTTGCAACTCCTAATCTTGCTAACGCCATTTCAGAACCCATAGCTAATGCCATTTCTCTGCCTTTGAACCATTTAACAATTCCACGAGACACAGTTATACCCGCCATTTCAACACCGCAACCGAAAATCATAAATCCTATTGCAGCTAATTTAGCAGATGCTGGCATACCTCTATAAAAAGGTGAAACGCCTAACTCATCAAAAAGAGGAATGTAGTTCAAATTGTTTGTAAACCAAGTGTGTAATTCACTTGTTGTAAAGCTGTCGGTTACTGCATACCATTTAATTACAGCACCTATAAGCATTACTGCTCCTGATAAAAGAGCTGTAAATCTAACTCCCATTTTGTCAAGTATGATACCGGCAAAAATAAGGAAGAAGACAAACACATTAAGGAATGTTTCTGAACCTTGCATTGTTCCGAAAGCAGTTGGGTCCCAGCTTCTTTCAGATTGCATTAAATCTTGTATAGGTGATAAAATGTCCATAAAGATGTATGAACAAAACATGGCAAATGCCAACAATAATAGTGCAATCCACCTAAATAAAGCACTATCTCTCAAAGTTTGAAGTTTTTCTGTCATTACTATTTATGTTTAAATTGTTTCTATTTGCAAAACTATCAAATTTTTTACAAAGAATAATTTTTTCTTAGTAAAAGAACGAATATTTTAATTTTTATTTTGCGATAAAAAACACCTTATATATCTAATATTCTTTACCTTTTATGGATTTATATTATTTGATTCTCTAAAAAAATCTTAGAGATAGAATATTTTTTTTTCAAAGAATTATGGTGTTTTCAAATAAAATTTTAACTTTGCAAGTTCAAATAACTATATGTACTTAAAATATAAAGTGATATGCAAAACAAAGGTGCTATTAAAGTTATTGCGATAGTATTTGCGTTGAT
>CALCUN010000088.1 GCA_937906975.1 uncultured Bacteroidales bacterium | reverse complement strand
CTTTGTATGTAAACGTGGATTATCCTTTTGAAAACAATCCTCCTTTTATTGATGTAAAAACACAATACAAAGGATTGTATGGAGAAAATCCCGTTGGGACTTATCACAGAACATTTTCTATTCCAGAAAATTGGAATAGCAAAAGAGTATTTCTTCACTTCGATGGCATATATAGTGGAGCGTATGTTTGGTGTAATGGAAAGAAAGTTGGATATTGCCAGGCGAGCAATAACGATACCGAATTTGAACTTACGCAATACTTAAAAGAAGGAGAAAACGACCTTTATGTACAGGTCTTTCGTTGGACTGACGCCTCATACCTTGAAGGTCAAGATATGTTCCACATGAGCGGTCTTCACAGAGATGTATATCTCTTTGCCGTTGAGCCTGTTTTCATTAGCGATCATTACATTACATCTTCTTTAAACCAAGAAGATAACTTCAAATCGGGTAAACTTACAGTTGAATTAGAGATAGATAATCCTACAAATAAGAAGCAAAGAAAAAACATCGAGATTGAGCTTTTTAATCCTAAGAAAAAAAATATTTTTTCTAAGACTTATTCTATTGAAGCTAAGGATAAAAAAACTAAATTAAAGATTGAGCAAGAACTTACAGACCTTCAACTTTGGAATGCAGAAACTCCTAATCTTTATACCATAATCATACGTCAAAAAGACAAGAAAGGTAATGAGGAAATGGTGTTTAGCACAAAGTATGGTTTCAGAGAGATAAAAATAGCAAACAACTGTGTTTATATAAATGGCGAACGAGTATTATTTAAAGGCGTAAACACACAAGATACTCACCCTTTATACGGAAGAAGTATTGATGTAAACACTATGCTTAAAGACATCACTATGATGAAACAAGCAAATATCAACACATTGCGTGCAAGCCATTATCCACGTCAAGCAAAAATGTATGCCATGACTGACTTTTATGGAATGTATGTAATGGATGAAGCAGATGTTGAGTGTCATTTGAATTGGGCAGTACACGGAGAGAACGGCGGAATAACGAATGACAGCACTTGGACTGCACAATATGTTGATAGAACAAAGGCTATGGTGCTTAGAGATAGAAATCACCCAAGTATTATCTTTTGGTCGCTTGGTAATGAAGCAGGTGGCGGAGAGAATTTCTTACATACCTACAACGCAACGGCATCTTTGGACACAAGACCTATACATTACGAAGGCGCAACAAGAGGAAAAACTCCTCATACCGACTTTTATTCGGAAATGTACCCACATCTTGATGCTGTAAAGGCTTTCGCAACCTCCGACTCATTGAATCAACCTTATATAATGTGTGAATACGCTCACGCAATGGGTAATGCAATAGGTAACCTAAAAGAATATTGGGACGAAATAGAAAAAGGAAAAAACGCAATAGGTGGTTGCATTTGGGATTGGGTAGATCAATCAATCTATTTCCCACAAGCAATAAAGAATGGTGAATTTAAGAAAAACGGATACCCATATTACGCAGCAGGATATGACTTTCCAGGCCCTCATCAAGGCAATTTCATGAACAATGGTATAATTCAAGCCGACAGAGAGTGGAATGACAAACTTGCAGAAGTAAAACAAGTGTATCAATACATTAAATTCCTTTCTTTCAACAAAGAAACACAAGAATTAACCATACTTAACAAATATGATTTCATAGACCTATCGGGCTTTTATCTTGATTATCAAATAGAAGAAAATGGATATGAAATCTTCAAAAGCAGAGTTGAATTACCAGCTCTTAAACCAAACGACACATTAAGAATAAAACTTCCATTTAACCTAAACCTTGACCAAGCAAAAGAAAGCTTTATCAACATTCAAGCAAGATTTAAACAAGCTAATCTTTGGGCAAAATCAGGTTATGAAATGGCTGAGGCACAATTTACTTTGAATGAAAGAAACAATAGCCTTGCCCCTGTTGTTGAAAGCACCGATAAATTCAAGGTAATAGAAGATGAAAAGCAAATCACTTTGGAAAACAAAGGATTTAAAATAAGCTTTGACAAAACAAATGGCGAAATCATTTCTTGGAAATACGAAGATTGCGATGTAATAACAGACAGAAAAGGCTCACCTCATTACAATAACAATCGTTGGATTGAAAACGACAAACACGGCGATAGCGTTTCAAGCGATATAGCAAGCACATTTGAAATCACATTCAACAAAGAACGCACAAAAGCAAACGTAAAAGTAAACACAACCTCCGAAAAATGCCCTTACACCATTGAATATACAATCTATTCTAACAACACAGTGGATATGAAAGTAACGATGAATCCTATTGTTGAAGAATTAAGAAGATTAGGTGTAGGAATGATTTTCTCAAAAGACTTTGAAGAAATAGACTACTATGCAAAAGGACCATGGGAAAACTATTGGGATAGACAAGAAGCATCATTTATAAGCCGTTATTCAACAACCGTAAGCGATATGTTTACACCTTACGCTCACCCTCAAAGTT
>CALCUN010000087.1 GCA_937906975.1 uncultured Bacteroidales bacterium | reverse complement strand
TTCTTATACATTGTTCCCCTTTCGTTTTTTTGTCCAAACTTTTGGGGTCATTACAAAAATTTTTTCTTAGGATTAGAAAAATATTTCTTTGAAAAAATTTAGCCTTTCTGCATTAAGTTAAAAATAATCATTATTTTTGTAGAATGAAAAATAAGATATTTTACACCATTAATGAAGTCGCTGAAATGTTAGACCTTCCCGCTTCAACATTACGTTATTGGGAAAAGGAATTTAGCGTTTTAAGACCTCACAGAACGACTTCTGGAATAAGGAAGTACGTAGAAAAGGACATAGAGTTCTTGAAAAAAATTCTTTATTTCACAAGAGATTGTGGCTATTCCTTAGAAGGAGTTAAAAAAGTATTTAAAACAAGTAGCCAACAATACTTAGATCCAAAGTATGAGTTGATACTAACTCTAAATGAAATGAAAGCAACCCTTTTGGATATGAAATCTCAATTGGAAAAGCAGAATTAAAACAACAAAATTGTAAAATGAAAAAAAATATAGCACTTGTAGCAGGAGGATATTCGGGAGAATATGAAATTTCCATTCGTTCTGCAGGACAAATCTCAGAAAATATCAACAGAGATAAATATAACGTTTACACAATCGTAATAGAAAAATCATCATGGTATTACACCCTTGAAGGCAAACCCGTAGAGGTGGATAGAAATGACTTTTCTCTTACAATAAACAACGAAAAAATAACATTCGATGGCGCATTGATAATCGTTCATGGCACGCCTGGAGAAAATGGTCTGCTACAAGGATATTTCGATATGTTGAATCTTCCTTATACAACTTGCTCTGCACTTGTTTCTTCAATCACCTTCGACAAGGAAGTGTGCAATGCACTTGTTAGAAGCTTCGATATAGTAAATGTAGCAAAGAATACAAGCGTTTTTAAAGACGAAGAATTAGATATTTCAAAAATAGAAAACACTATTTCTTTACCTATGTTTGTCAAACCCTCAGAAGGAGGCTCTTCAATCGGCATGAGCAAGGTTTCATGCAAAGAAGACATTTTGCCAGCCATAGAAAAAGCCTTTGCCGTTCACCAAAAAGTTTTGATAGAAGAGTTTATTGAAGGACGAGAGTTTAGCTGTGGAGTGATGCAAGTTGGAGAAAAAGAAATAATTGCTTTCCCTGCAACAGAAATTGTATCAAAAACAGAATTTTTTGACTACGATGCAAAATACAATGGGCTTTCCGATGAAATAACTCCTGCACAAATTAGCGATGAACTCATGAAAAGGGTTCAAGAAACAACAAAAAAACTCTACAAAAGGCTAAATTGCTCAGGCGTTTGTAGAATAGATTTCATCTATCGCGAGAAAGACGATAAACTTTTCTTTCTTGAAGTTAATACAACACCGGGACAATCTGCACAAAGCATAGTTCCGCAACAAGTTCGTGCAATGGGACGCGATACAAAATGGTTATATCAAACCCTTTTAGAACAAATAGGATTATAATGAAAAAGATAATCTTTTTATTCTTAGGCATATTTTTGTTAAACATAGGCATAGCCCAACCAAAGCCTAAAAATGTAATTCTTCTTATAGGAGACGGAATGGGCATTGCACAAACCTACGCAGCATACCTTGCAAACGACAAACAACTCAACATTTACACGATGCCATACGTTGGATTGTCCATCACATACTGCGCCGACAAAGAAGTAACCGACTCAGGAGCGGGCGGAACTGCCATAGCAATAGGACAAAAAGCCCTTTATGGCTCCATAGGCTTAGATTCTCTTTCAAATCCTCATCTTTCGCTTTTGAAAATAGCCAAAAACTCATTCAAAAGCACAGCAATAATTACCTCTTGCGATGTAACACACGCTACACCTGCAAGTTTTGTGGCAAATGTCAAAGATAGAAATCTACAAGAAGAAATAGCCCTAAGTTTTATCAAAGAAAACATAGACATAGTCATAGGAGGAGGCTTAGATAGATTTGTTCCCACAAAGAGAAAAGACAAACTAAATTTATTAGATTCTCTTACCTCTAAAAAATATGAGGTGTATAATTCAATAGAGCAAATAAAAAATACTAAATCTAAAAGATTTTACGCACTTTTAGCCGATGGTCATCTTGATGAAGCAAAGAAAAGAGGCAATGTTTTACCAGAAAGTTTAGAAAAAACACTAAAAACACTTTCCGATAACGAAAATGGATTTTTCATAATGCTTGAAGGAAGTAAGATTGATATGGAAGCACATCTTCATAAATACGAAAATATGATAGATGAGGTGAAAGACTTTGATGAATGCGTAAGAATAGCTTTGGAATTTGCAAAACAAAATGGTGAAACCTTAGTTGTTGTAACTGCCGACCACGAAACAGGGGGTCTTACCTTGCCTGCTGAAAACAATTTAACAAAAGACGAATGGACTTCTTGGCATCACACAGCAGTTCCCGTGCCGATATTTTCTTATGGTGTAGGCGCAGAAAATTTTACAGGTGTTATGCAAAACACAGACATATTTACAGAAATTTATAAGTTGATAAGATATAAATAAAACAATATAAAATGACAGATTATACATTGAAATACAAAGTTGCTGACATGTCTTTGGCAGACTTTGGTAGAAAAGAAATAGAGATAGCAGAGAAAGAAATGCCAGGTTTAATGGCTTTGAGAGCAAAATACGGAAAAGAAAAGCCATTAAAGGGTGCAAAAATCATGGGTTCTTTACACATGACTATCCAAACAGCAGTTCTTATTGAAACTTTAACAGAATTAGGAGCTGATGTAAGATGGTGCTCTTGTAACATCTTCTCTACACAAGACCATGCAGCGGCTGCTGTTGCAGAAAGAGGAGTCCCTGTTTTTGCATGGAAGGGAGAAAGTTTGGAAGAGTATTGGTGGTGTACAAATCAAGCATTATCTTTCCCTAATGGCGAAGGTCCAGACTTGATTGTGGACGATGGTGGAGACGCAACTTTGTTAGTTCACAAAGGATACGCAATAGAAAACGACCCTTCTTTACTTTCGCAACAAGCCTCTAACACAGAAGAAGCCATTGTTTTGAAAACATTAAAGGCAGTTTACGAAGAAGATTCTCAAAAATGGCATAAAATTCTTAAAACCCTAAGAGGAGTAAGCGAAGAAACAACAACAGGAGTTCATCGCCTATATCAAATGATGGAAAGAGGAGAATTGTTAATTCCTGCAATAAATGTGAACGACTCTGTAACAAAAAGTAAATTTGACAACTTATATGGTTGTAGAGAATCTTTGGCAGATGGAATCAAACGTGCAACAGACGTTATGATAGCAGGAAAAGTAGTTGTTGTTTGTGGATATGGAGATGTTGGAAAGGGCTGTGCAAGAAGTATGCGTGGATATGGAGCAAGAGTTTTAGTAACAGAGATAGACCCAATCTGTGCTTTACAAGCAGCAATGGAAGGATTTGAAGTTACAACCCTTGAAGACGCACTTGCAGAAGGAAACATATATGTTACAACCACAGGAAACTGCGATGTAATCACAGTGGAAGATATGGCAAGAATGAAAACAGAAGCCATAGTGTGCAACATAGGACACTTTGACAATGAAATCCAGGTAGAAAAATTAGAAAACTACCCAGGAATCAAGAAAATCAATATCAAACCACAAGTAGATAAATACGTATTTGAAGACGGACACTGCATTTACTTGTTAGCAGAAGGACGATTAGTAAACTTAGGTTGTGCAACAGGCCACCCATCATTTGTAATGAGTAATTCATTCACAAATCAAACCTTAGCACAATTAGATTTGTGGACAAAAAAATACGAAGTTGGTGTTTACAGATTGCCAAAAGCCTTAGATGAAGAAGTAGCACGCCTTCATTTAGAAAATATTGGCGTAAAACTTACAAAGCTTACACAAAAACAAGCCGACTACATAGGAGTAAGTGTAGATGGACCTTACAAAGCAGAACATTATCGCTACTAAAAAATAAGAAAGCAATGAAAAACGTATTTAGGGTTTTTAAATATATTTTAAACTACAAGAAAGACATAGTTTTAAACGTATTATCAAACCTTATATACGTTTTCTTTTCATTGTTTTCCTTTGTGATGATAATACCTTTCATTTCGGTATTATTTGGAGTCATAGACTCACCAGCCCAATGTCCAGAATTAAGTCTTGACAAAGACGTTTTGATGGATTACCTTGCGTGGAATCTAAATATTTACAAAGATATTTATGGAATATATCCTTGCCTTATAGCAATAGGTGTGGTATATATTATCTGTATTTTCTTTTCTGCACTTTTTCGTTATTTGGGAATGTATTTTATTGTCCCAATCCGAAACGGACTTGTAAACGATTTAAGAAACGATGTTTACAAAAAAATCTGTATCTTGCCAATTAGCTTTTTTTCCGACAAGAAAAAAGGCGATATTATGTCGAGATTGACCTCCGACTTAGCAGATATAGAATGGAGCGTAGTGAGTAGTTTACAGATGCTTGTAAAAGATTCCATAATGGTTATTGTTTTCTTTTCTGCTCTTATATTAGCCTCTTGGCAATTGGTGTTATTTATCGTTATAGTCTTGCCTCTTGCTTATTTTCTAATCAAAAAAATTGGCAATAGCCTAAAACGCAACTCCATTAAGGGACAAAAAGAAATGGGAGTTTTGCTTTCGCAATGTGAAGAGACACTTGGAGGTTTAAGAGCTATAAAATCATACGGAGCAGAAGGAGTAACAAAAGAAAAATTCAAACAATCCAACGACTACTACACAAAAGTAATGACTAAAATCTTTAGAAGAAAAGAATTAGCTTCACCTTTGACAGAGTTTTTAGCAATATTTGTCCTTGTTGCAGTAGTATTGTTTGGAGGAGAATTAGTATTGGCAGGCAAAATGTCGGCAGCAATACTAATAGGCTTTACCTTGATTTTTGCAAAAGTGATTTCGCCTTTGCAAGAGCTTTCAACAGCCTATTATAATATGCAAAAAGGAGATGCAGCCGCAATAAGAATATATGAAATCCTTGATGCAGAAGAAAAAATCACAGAAAGTGAAAATCCAAAACAAATCTCGGAGTTCAAAGACTCAATAGAATTTCGCAATGTCTTTTTCTCGTATGCAAATAGTAGTGAAAACGTATTAAAAGACATAAACTTCACAATCAAAAAAGGACAAACCGTAGCCTTGGTTGGAGAATCGGGAGCAGGGAAATCAACACTTATAGATTTAATATCACGCTTTGCCGATGTAACAAGCGGAGAAATTCTCTTTGATGGCGTAAACATAAAAGAAATATCAATAAATTCTTTAAGAGATAAGGTAGGAATTGTTACGCAAGAGGCGATTTTGTTTAACGACACCATATTTAAAAATATAGCCTTTGGAAATCCATCGGCGACTATGGAAGAAGTGATTGCCGCCGCAAAGATTGCAAATGCAGATTCCTTTATCAGCAAAATGGAAAAAGGATATTACACACATTTGAGCGATAGAGGGCTAAGCCTTTCGGGAGGAGAAAGACAAAGACTATGTATTGCAAGAGCGATATTAAAGAATCCTGAAATATTGCTTTTAGATGAAGCGACCTCAGCCTTAGACACACAAAACGAACATGAAGTGCAACAAGCCCTAAACACGCTAATGAAAGACAGGACTTCGGTTGTGATAGCACATAGGCTTACAACAATAATGAATGCCGATAAAATATTGGTAATGGACAAAGGCGTGATAGTAGAAAGTGGCACTCACAAAGAGCTAATCTCGAAATCGGGAGTCTATTCTCGCCTTGTAAATATGCAAAGTTTAAATTCCTAAAAACAACATAAAAACAAAAAAAAGACTACTCTTAATAAGAATAGTCTTTTTCTTTTGAGGTCTCTTCCAGATTCGAACTGGAGTAGACGGTTTTGCAGACCGGTGCCTAGCCACTCGGCCAAGAGACCTTACGTGTTTCGGTTTGCAAAGATACTGCTTTTTTTTAAACTTGCAAAAAAAAAGCAGGTTATTTGACAGATTTTGATAATAAAAATAGATTTTATCCAATTTTACCAGTTAAATATGCCTTTGTTCGCTCATCTCTTGGGGTGGAAAATAAGGTTTTTGTATCTCCGTATTCAATTAATTCTCCCAAATACATAAACATTGAATGAGAAGATATGCGCATTGCTTGTCCCATATTGTGAGTTACTATTAAAATAGTAACTTCTTTTTGAAGTTCTAATAATAATTCTTCAATGTGTTTTGTCGCTATTGGATCAAGGGCAGATGTTGGTTCGTCCATTAGGAGGACATCAGGTTTCATTGCAAGTGCACGAGCAATACATAGTCTTTGTTGTTGGCCTCCGGATAAAAAAGTGCCTTTTTTATTTAAAACATCTTTTACTTCGTCCCACAATGCTACATTTTTTAAGCAACGTTCTACTATTAAATCTTTTTCACTTTTTGATAAACGTATGCCATTTAATGAAAATCCAGATAAAACGTTGTCGTAAATACTCATTGTAGGGAATGGAGTAGGACGTTGAAAAACCATACCAACACGAGCTCGAACATCAATGGGAGCCATAGAAAAGATATTCTCTCCATTTAACAGTATCTCTCCGTCAACACGAATATTAGGATAAAGATTATGCATAAGATTTACTGCACGTAATAATGTGGATTTTCCACAACCGGAAGGCCCCATTATAGCTGTAATTGTATTTTTTTCAATAGCAGCTGAAACATATTTTACTGCCATTGTTTGCTTGGTATATGATACACAAGTCTTTTTAAATTCAAGTATAGGTGTTATTGATTCCATTTTCTTTTAAGATATTTTGATAAAACATTTAATGTAAGAACAAATAATAATAGAAAAAGAGATGCTCCCCATATCATATCTTGTAAATAAGGGTCATTAAAGAATTCCCAAATAAGTAATGGTACAGCTGATATAGGTTTGTCAATAGACCAACGTATAAAAGAACAACCTAATGCAGTAAACATTAAAGGGGCAGTTTCTCCTATTACTCTTGAAATAGCAAGTAATATTCCTGTGAAAACACCCCCAAATGCTGCTGGTAATTGAACCTTTAACATTACTCTAACTCTATTTCCACCAAGAGCTAAACCGGCTTCTTTAAGAGATGTTGGTAAAATCTTTAAAGTTTCTTCGGTTGAGCGAATTATAAGAGGAAGCATCATAATAAAAAGAGCTATGCTACCTGCAATAGCGGAATATCCTTTCATAGGAACAACTATCCAAATATAAGTTACTATACCTATAATTACAGAAGGGGTTCCTTGTAATAAATCTGTTAAATAACTAATTATTTTTGCAAAACGATTTTTAGAGTTTTCTGAAAGAAATATTCCACAAAGAATACCTATTGGAATAGCAACTATCATAGCCATACTTAATATTAAGATAGTTCCTATTATACCATTAGCAATACCTCCAGGAATGCGTTCTCCATTTTCAATAGCTTGCATTGTTTTGTATGCAGTAGGAGTTGGTTCGGTAAAAAACGACCAAGAGAGTTGATCGTAACCATTTATAAAAACTTCTCCTAAAATAGCAAATAAAGGAACTGCTGTAAGTGTTGCTAAAATACAGATGCCCCATAGTATTGCTTTGTCTTTAATCAAACGATGTTTTGTTTTACTATACATAATTACGAAATTCTTGCATGTTTAATCATTATTTTGCCTATCATATTTATTATAGCTGTAATTATAAAAAGAATAAGTCCTATTGCAATTAGAGATGAAAGTTTTAAATCATCAGCTTCACCAAATTGATTAGCAATAATTGAAGCCATAGAATTGCCCGTAGAAGTTATAGAATTAGGAATATTGTTAGTATTACCAATTAACATTGTAACAGTCATTGTTTCTCCTAACGCACGACCTATTGCCAAAACATAAGAAGAGAATATTCCTGAGCCAGCTACGGGGAAAACAATTTTTTTGATAACTTCATATTTTGTTGCGCCAAGACTATAAGCACTTTCTTTTAAATCATTAGGTACCATTTTTATAAATTCAGCACTAAGAGAAGCTGCATAAGGAACAATCATTATAGCCAAAACCAAAGATGCTGTCAAAATTCCTGAACCTTGCGGAGAAATATTTAAAGACATTATAATAGGTCTTAAAGTATAAAATCCCCATAAACCATATATAATAGAAGGAATACCCGCTAATAAATCTGTAACAGTACTCAAAAAGTTAGCTATTTTTGTATCCTTAAAATATTCTCCTACAAATAGAGCAACAGGGAGAGAAAAAGGAATACAGAATAAGAGAGCTAAAAAAGTAGTCAATAGTGTACCTAAAATAAAAGGTAATGCTCCATATTGTTCGGCACCTTCCGTATAACTCCATTCAGAAGAAGTTAGAAATTTAAAGAATCCAAAATATTCAAAAGCCTCATAAGCATCAGTAACGAGGGCATACAATATGCCCCCACAAATTATAGGTATTACTAATGTAGCTATAAATAATATTATTTTATATATCTTATCATTCATATACTATTATTGTAATATAGTAACTCCATTGAATGTTACTGTTTTTAAATTATTAATGCTCAATTTTTTGACTTTGTCAGGAAGAGGAGCATAATGAACTTTTGAAGTAATACTTTGAGCCTTATCAGAAAGAATATATTTCAATAAATTTAATGTAGCAATAGCTCGTTCCTTATTGCGATCAGAGTAGTTTTGTTCTTTGTAAATAATCATCCAAGTAAAGGTTGAAATAGGATAAGCCCCGTCTGCATCAGCATTAGTTATAGAAGTACGAGTATCATTAGGAATATCTCCTGATGCGGCAGCAGATATAGAAGCAACTGATGGTAAAACAAACTCTCCTTTTGCATTTTTTATACTTGCGAAAGGTATTTTTTGAGCAAAAGCATATTCAGAACCAATATATCCTATGGAATTTTTTGTTTGAGAAATAACACTCGCAACGCCAGGATTACCTTTTGCTGCTTGTCCAGAAGGAAAATTTATAGATTTTCCAGAACCATATTCAGAAGCCCACATAGGACTTACCTTAGTAAGGTAATCTGTAAAAACAAAAGTTGTTCCCGAGCCATCAGAGCGGAAAACAGGAATAATATTCTCATTAGGCAAAGTAATATTTGGGTTAAGAGCAACCAAAAGAGGGTCATTCCATTTTTTTATTTTGCCAGCAAAAATATCAGCAATAATTTCTCCCGAAAGTTTTAAATCATCTACGCCATCTAAATTGTAAGCAACAACCACCGCTCCCATACAAGTAGGAATATGTATTACACTATCCATTTCAGACATTTCTTTTTCGGAAAGGAAAGCATCACTACCAGCAAAATCTACTATTTTATCGCGTAAATTTCTCACGCCTCCGCCAGAACCAATGCCACCATAAGCAACAGCATCACCATTAACTTCTGCAAATTTTTCAAATATTACATTATAGAAAGGCAATGGGAATGTAGCACCCGCACCAGAGAGCTCTTGAGCTTTATTACCATCATTTTTTGAATTATCGCCACAAGAAACAACTGAAAAGGCGAAGATTAATGTCATAATTTTTAGAAAAATTTTTTTCATAATCAATTCCTTATTTAAATGTTTATAATTAAAATCCAAAATAACAATTAATAAAAGCAGAATATGATTCCTTAGAACCATCTAATTTAGGCATACTTACCCTAAAATTAGGAGCAATTTTTACATATTTTCCAAGTTTGAATTGAGCTCCAAGAATTGCAGTTGATTCATCGTTTGCATAATTCCAATTATTCTTAGAATATAAGTCATCAAATCTTGCATATATAGCAGTTTCTTTTGAAAGGTTTACAGAAGCAAATATTGAATATCCTTTTTGGTCGCAATCATCTTTAAAAGAAGCATTCATTAAGTAATTATACTCAGCCCCAATAGTGAATTTCTCACATTTATATCCCATAAATGCAGCCATATTTGTAATATTCTTTTTGCTATCCTCATCACCCTCATTTAAGCCTCCGTACAATCTTATTTGAAAACCTTTAAGAGGCGTTAAGGTTACACCTAAACCATAGTTTAGACCATTATTTTTTTGAATTTTCTTATAACCCTCACCATTAACTATTATAGCATCTGCTGAAATCAAATTAGAAAATTTGTAAGAGGCCGAAATACCTAAATCAGCACTACTTCCAAACTTATATTGATCTTGAAAAGATTTTAAAATATAACGATAGCCCCAAAATTTCTCTTGAAAATTGAACTGAGTTGTAGAAATAAGACCTCCGTTTAGAATTAAGTTGCCCGATTTCCAAGAAATCATAGCGTTTTTAATATAGGCCAATCTGTGATAATCAGTTACATCAGAAGATTTACCAATATCCATAACACCTTTAACCGAAAGGCCATCTCCAAGCTTGTATTCATAGCCCAAATAACTTCTTTCCAATTCAAACCCGCTATTGTTATTTTCAGAAACAAAATTTGAATGGAAATTGCCAAACATTTGAACAATAGCTTTACCCTTTGGCTCTTCTTTTTTTACATCTTGCCCTTGTGAATAGATAGCGATACAGGCGAAAAGCCCAGCTAAAATAATTTTCTTTTTCATAGTTATTATATTTTGAATTTGATGATGCAAAATAAGAGATATAATGTTTCATAAATGTTACAAATACATTAAATCTTTATTAATATTGTATTTAGTTTTATTATTCTGTGTAAATTTGCTCACAGAATAATAAAACTCCCTATGACAGAGCGTATATTGATAGTTGATGATGAAGAAACTTTATGTGAAGTTTTAAAACTTAATCTTGAAAATGAAGGTTATGATGTTGATGTTGCTTTCACGGCAGAGCAAGCCCTAACATACGATTTAAAAAAATATTCACTTATACTTTTAGATATAATGATGGGAGAGATAAGTGGGATAAAGATGGCGAAGATTCTAAAAGAAAATGTTACAACAGCAGAAATTCCAATAATATTTTGCACAGCACGAGATACAGAAGACGATATGATAATGGGGCTTAATATAGGAGCAGACGATTATATAATGAAACCCTATACGATTCGCAATGTCATAGCAAGAGTAAAAACTGTATTAAGACGCACTTCAACTCATAAAAATATTATTATAACAGACAAACCCGACATACTTAAAGTAGAGGAGTTGCAATTAGACTTAGGATTTAAAATATGTACAATAGAAGGTAAAGAAGTTAAACTTGCAAAAAAAGAATTTGAACTCTTAGCCTATCTAATTTCAAATCGAGGAAAGATTTGTTCAAGAGAACAAATATTAAATAGCGTATGGAGTGATGAGGTGGTAGTTTTAGATCGTACAATAGATGTAAACATTACACGTTTACGTTCAAAAATAGGAGAATATGGTTCATATATTATAACACGTTCAGGTTTTGGTTATGGTTTCCGTGATTAAATTATCCTTTCATAAAAGACTATTTTTGCAACTTATTGCTTTCTCATGGGCAATTGTAATCTGTTTTATAGTTTTTCAATACATAAGAGAAAAAGAATACAAATCTGAACATCTAAGTGCACAATTACAACAATATAATCGTCATTTGATTTATGCTATTGAAGAAGGAGTTTCTTATGAAGAACATATATCCTCCTATGAAAAACCATTTAAAGATTTAAGAATAACTCTCATTACATTTTCTGGTGCAGTTATTTATGATAATGTCATTTCAATAGACTCTCTTAGCAATCATAACAATCGTCCAGAAATTATTGAAGCAAAGAAAAAAGGCTCAGGCTATCATATCGGACGACAATCTACAAGTGATGGGAAAGAATATTTCTACTCAGCAACAAAAGGAGAGCGAATTATTGTAAGGACAGCAATCCCTTACTCAAATACTTTGAAAGACTTACTCGCAGCAGATTGGACTTTTATTCTAATAATGATTATAATTACACTCTCAATGAGTTTTATTGCTTTTTTTACAACACGCAAACTTGGCAAAGACATAGAAAAAGTCAATCGCTATGAAGCAGAGCAAGAAAAAAATCGTCTGAAACGACAATTAACCAACAATATCAATCACGAATTAAAAACACCTGTTGCCTCAATTCAAGTATGCCTTGAAACACTCCTTTCAGGCATTAGTCTTAGCGAAGAAAAACGTCAAGAATTGATAGAAAGATGTTACATACACAACGAAAGACTTCGTAATTTATTAAATGATGTTTCACTTATTACAAGAATAGAAGATGGCAATACACTAATTTCCAAAGAGCCTATTGTGATAAATGAAATAATAAAAGAAGTAGAAGAAGAATTAGGGATAATGCCAGAAAATGAACGCTTAAATTTACATACAGATTTTACACAAAAGGTTACAATAGAAGGAAATTTATCTTTAATCGGCTCAATATTTCGTAATCTTACAGAGAATGCTATCAGATATTCAGAAGGTAAAAACATATACATATCATTGATAGAAAATGATGATATAAAGTGTTTGATACGATTTGAAGATGATGGCAAAGGTGTTAAAGAAGAAGACTTGCCACACCTCTTTGAACGATTTTATAGAGTAGATAAAGGAAGATCGCGTCAAATGGGCGGAACAGGTCTTGGTCTTGCAATAGTTAAACACTCCGTGCAATTTCACGGAGGAACAATAAAGGTTTCAAATCGTCCGCAAGGCGGATTAAGGTTTGATTTCTCACTAAAAAAGTGAAGCAATACGTTGCAAGGCTTCAAGTAAAGTTGCACGAGGACAGCCTAAATTGATGCGGAAGCAACAATTGTATTGTGAATTTATTGATTTTGGAGCAAAAGTAGTGCCATCGTTCAACACAACCCCGGCTTTATTGATAAATAATTCAGCTAATTCTTTGTGAGATTTGTTATAATCACTAAAATCCAACCACGCCAAGAAAGAAGCCTCAGGAAGAACCATTTTTACTTTTGGTAAATTTTCTTTAACAAAGCTTTCAAGCAAAGCGATATTAGATTTTAAATATTCAAGCATTTGATTTAGCCAATCCTCTCCATAAGAAAAAGCAGCCTCTGCCGCAGTGTAAGCAAAAATATTGCCGTATGCTACACCCATTGCATCAATCCAGCCGAAGTATTGTTTGCGAAGCGACTCGTTTCCAATGTAACAAACCGAACTTCCAAGGCCCGCAATGTTGAAAGTCTTGCTTGGAGCCATAAAAGTTATGCTATGTTCAAAGGCTTGCTTAGAAACAGTGCTATAACTCACGTGTTTATTAGGCGAAAGCGTTAAATCGGCGTGAATTTCATCGCTAATAACTATTACATTCTTTCTTTGGCAAATTTCGGCTATTCTTTCCAAAGTCTCTTTTCCCCAAATTGTTCCCGCAGGGTTGTGAGGATTACTCATAATAAAGAGTTTGCAACCCTCTATCTTCTTTTCAAAATCCTCAAAGTCGATAAGAAAACGACCATTCTCTATTTTGAGATTGCTACACACCAAAGTGCGATTGCAAGATTGAGGAAGATTGACAAAAGGCGGATAAACAGGAGTTGTAACCAAGATTTTATCGCCCTCTTTTGTAAGAGAAAGCAAAGCAAACGAAATACCTGCTACAATACCCGGAATAAAATGCAAATCGTTTCTTTGGCAAGAGATATTATATCTTCTGTTTAACCAATTGATTACAGCATTCCAATAATTTTTTGAAGGATTGCCATAGCCAAGTACTTCATGCTCGCAACGTTTTCTTATAGCCTCCATAACAAAATCAGGAGAGCGAAAATCCATATCAGCAACCCATAAAGGCAATAGGTCATCTCTTCCGTAAGTATCGGGAAGAGAGTCATATTTTACACAGTCGGAATGTCTTCTTTCTATGTTTTGGTCAAAGTTATATTGTTTTTCCATACGGCAAAGTTAAGAAAAAATAATTAAAAACAATTTTGTATTTTTGCATTCTCTTAATAAAAAACGGATTTAATAGAAATGAATTGGGTAATCTTGATTTTAGCAGGTTTGTGTGAAACATTTTTCACCTTTTGTCTTGGAAAAGGCAATCTCGCTTCGGGAAATAAAGCAACTTTATGGTATGCTGCCTTTGTGATGTTTTATATTCTGAGTATGATTCTTCTAACTAAGGCAACAAAAACAATACCTATCGGAACGGCTTACCCTGTTTGGACAGGAATAGGAGCAGTTGGAGCAGTGTTAATAGGGATTTTTATCTTCAAAGAGCCAGCAACATTTCTTAGACTTTTGTTTACCTTTACACTTATTGCGTCAATTATTGGCTTAAAAATGGTTCATTAAAATAAGTTTTTTGATTCAAAATTTGGTTGATTCGTTTTTTTTTTACATTTGCGGCCTGAAAATCAATATAAAAAAATAAATAGATTATGAAAAGAACATTGTTATTATTGGTAGCACTATTTATGTGCGGAGTTGCGGTTTCGCAAGAGAAAGAAAAAGAAAAGAAGTTCACGCTTATTATTCAAGAAAATTTATTGCCTTTTGGCGATGACTATTATGTGTATGATGACATAGATGACCATAATGATATAGACGAACGTAGTGGAAGATATGGTTGCAATCTTACCTATTTAAATTACTTACCTACAATAGAATTGGATTACGATAACAAATTTTCTGCACGATTAAGATTTAATGTATTAAAAGCAGAAGAAGGAGGAGGACCACTTGATCCAAATATCAATTCCGTTTTACCACCATTTAGATTGAATTATTTTAATCACGAAATAGCAACCTCTACATCACTAACATTAGGATATAACTTTTTAAATAAAACAAAAGCCCATAGATTAAAAGCAAGTGCAATCTTTGGAGCAGTGTATTATTACAAAGATTATTATTGGGGAAGAGTATATGACGTAAATGATGTAACAGCTGCACCTACTATGTATTTTTTACCAACAGAAAGATCTTGGCATTTCCAAGTTGGAGCAGAGTTATCTTATCAATACTTTTTGCCTTGCACTAATTATCGTTTAGGACTTGGAGCAAGTTGTGAATTTTCTCTTGCAAATTACAATGCAGATCCAACAATTACTATGTTTAACTTTAACATAAGTTACAAACTCTTTAACTTCTAAAAATAAAACAAAGAAAAAACAAAATATCT